>VRUG01000319.1 GCA_019456255.1 Planctomycetota bacterium
GGAATTGTCGATCTGGACTTCGTTATTGTCACATGACTTGGAGCAACCTATCAATGTTCTCGATGCAAATCTGTGACCAATTCTCGTATTGCTCAACATTCCTTTTGAGATCATCGAGACTCATAAATTCTGGCTCGTTTATTGACTTTTCTCTTTTTCGGACCTTTGGTTCTAACAGGTTAAGAACATGTATTATTCCGAAATGAACTCTTCCAACTTCATTTGAATCATCATAAAGAAGCGCAACCACATTCGAGTCATAGTCTGTATTAATGTATATCTCCTCTTGGACTTCCCTTCTCATACCTTCGTCATAGCTTGACGTAAATACCCATCATCGCGAAGCAGGGATGAGGGAAATGATAAGATGAGCAATCCCTGTTACGGGGCTGTTAAGAAACAACTTCCCGTTTTACCCCAGGAAATCCACCCCAAAACCGGGAAGTCATTTTTTTACAAGCCCTAAGCTATGTTCTTTTAGCGTTATATAAGACCATATTTTGAGAGTATGGGCGAAGTTTCATCCTGTAAACCAGACTGGTATAGCATTTTTTTATCTTGTAGGACTATTGATTATTTATTTTCCGATTCTTGCCGGAAATTCCTCCAATTTCCTTGATATTTCGATCATCCGGTGATATAAGTTTTACTATCAATGATTCAGGTTCGGGAGAACTCCTTGATATCAGTTTTACGTCATTGGTTAGTTCTCAACCGCCCCTTGCTCTACTTCGTATACGGGCAAATCTTTGTTATTTTCGGACTGGCTATTTTCCTTCACTCACGAAGGCATTCTCGACTGGAGCTTGCTATAAGTCTGCGCTGGATAATGGCTTTTGGATTTATACATGGATTTCACGAATGGGGAGATCTGTTTATCCCCATTCAGAGTTCATTCCTTTCCGCTTCGACAATTGTCGCTTTGCGTTTTCTACAACTCTTTCTGTTGGCCGGCTCTTTTAACTGTTTGCACTGGTTTGCCGTTGAGCTACTAAAGACGTTTCCGCACAATCAGCGTCGCTATGGCTTCATACCCGCCGGTGCCTTTGCACTCTGGTTGATTGGTTCTCTCTGCTTCGGGCTTGTTGCGGGAGGCGACCTGGAGCGGTGGCGATCCTTTGCGGATGTGCTGGCACGTTACCTTCTAG
>VRUG01000320.1 GCA_019456255.1 Planctomycetota bacterium
AAGAAGATCAGCGACAAGAATTTGGCCTCTTTTAGAGGCCGCAAGAAAGCCACCTGCTTTGCAGGTGGTCGTTTACTAGCCTGGTCTAATACGATATTTTTCTTTAATAGCTTGCGAACCCTCTTAATGAGCTTGTTTAATTGAATAAGTGTTTGATAAGGTCGATTGCGATACCAATTGAAGAGCTCTGCTTCCGTTGTGTTTTCGTCATACTCAAGCACATTACCCACTATAAAACCAACCAATGGGATGAGGTTTAAATTTTTATCTTGCGGAATAATAAAAGGGTCAACAAAAAACAGATGCCGTGGAGGGGGTAATTCCTTTAATTTTTCTGAGGCCAAGGGTTCTAATACGAGAGGAGCTCCTGCAGAAGCCGCTGCAATACTAATTCGGCTAAATCCCAAGGCCACTAATGCACGATATTCTTCTATAATGGGATATCCCCAGTCTTGCCATGTAGTAGTTGTAAAAACCTCAATATTATCTACGTGTCCACCGAGCAAAACTCTGGAGACGAGTACCGAGCCATCAGATTCAGCATAATCGGCAAATTCTTGCCATTCAAAAGGAGTCGCCGAATAGCCATGAACAGTAATAATAACCGGTTTGGTCAGAGTATTGCTATCAGGATTGGAAAACCGTGTAGAAACCAGCCTGCTGAGGTCAGTCAAGCTAGGGTGTTGATTTGTGGGACTATCTAACCATGAGTCTTCATAATAGACACTGGTACATCCAGTTATGAGGAAAACAGTTCCTATAACCATTAAGATAGCATAAATGTAGGTACCCTTTTGTTTAAGCATAACGTTCATGGTGTTTATCCTCCATTCTGTTCTTTAAAGTATTGCAAAGAAATGACTTTGATTCAGATAATTCCAGGTCATTTGAAGGCCACTAATCAAGCCTGATTGATTTTCAATACTGATCCGAATTGCTCCATTATTCCACCAAGGAATTCGCCAATGGTCGAGTTCGTAGAGTCTTTCAAACGCAGGCTTTAACCTTTTTTTAATCCTATAAGCACCTCTATCCAGGTATGTTATAGTAAGACCCATGTTTGACACTTCATAGCAAAATTGACGTTTTTCAGAATAGTAATTCCTTACAATACAACAACTTCACTTTTTACTGTAAATTATTTGTA
>VRUG01000321.1 GCA_019456255.1 Planctomycetota bacterium
AAAGTTATCTTTACTTATAATGCATAAATAAAACTTATGCAATTCTATATTTTGTGAATGTGAGAAGCCCTTATCCCTGGAGTCTTTGGGAAGCTGGCCAGGCCTTGATTTACCGCAAATGGATTACATCATTGACAGGAGTGGATATATGCATTATTTTGCATTTGTGAATAAAGCCGTTGAAAAATACAAATTCACCGGAGGAGAAACGAGACCCCGCATCCTGAGATTACTAATTAAAGCGGATTAGGAGCTCTGCGTGGCAGCACTACAAATTATTTGAAAGCGTTGCCTTTCTTCCGAATGATGATCCTATTTATAAAGACGATTTTGACTACCTGAAAAAAATGCTGCCCCTGTGAGAAGAAGGCAAGGGCATCATAACAAAGTAGTGGCCGGTCATTTGCTAATTTAACGGTGCGGTCGAAGACAGCCGTCGGCGCCATTGTGCAGCTTATAAAATGAGAGGCAAGAAAGAGGGTCCAGTGAAAAGGGTGCTGTTTGTCTGTGTGCATAACAGCGCGCGAAGCCAGATAGCAGAAGTATATCTGCGCAGTCTATCCGGAGAAAGATTCGAGGTAGAAAGTGCAGGCTTGGAGCCGGGAAAAATAAATCCGCTTGTGGTGGAGGTCATGAGGGAAGAAAGAATCGATCTTTCCAAAAAGGATACGAAGAGTGTCTTTGACCTTTATAGGGCGGGAAAAGCGTATGATTTTGTTATTGCCGTGTGCAGTAAGGAAGCGGAGGAAAAGTGTCCTTTTTTTCCGGGCTCGGCAAAAAGACTGCATTGGCCTTTTGCCGATCCAGCAAAGGCAGCCGGCACTCATGATGAAAAATTAGAAAAGGTAAGGGAGATAAGAGACCGGATCAAGGAGAAAGTAAAGGAATTTTGTGAGCTGTATTAGCCGGCCGGTCGAAAGCGATATAAAAGAAGTGAGGCATAAAAATGGCTGACTGCACTACCAAACCTAACGGCGGCGCAGCATGGGTAACCGGCTCCGTCAGCACCCAAGCCGGCGAAGTAAAGAGAATATCGACCCGGTGGAACCACGAAGATTTCAGAGGACAAATCAAATGCCGCCTCATCAACTCTTTCAGAATGAATTATTCGATTGAGCCGGGAATATATGCCGTCGGGAA
>VRUG01000059.1 GCA_019456255.1 Planctomycetota bacterium
GCGAGCCAGGTCGGTCCCTATCTGCCGTGGGCGCAGGAATCTTGAGAAGATGTTTCCCTAGTACGAGAGGATTGGGAAGCACTGACCGCTGGTGTACCGGTTGTCCCGCTAGGGGCACCGCCGGGTAGCTAAGTCGGGAAAGGATAACCGCTGAAAGCATCTAAGTGGGAAGCCCACTCCAAGATTAGGATTCCATGTCACTTCGGTGACGAGAGGGCCCAGATAGACTATCTGGTTGATAGGCTGGATGTGTAAGCAGCGAAATCTGCTCAGCTAACCAGTACTAATGCCCAACTACTTGACCATATCTATCAAGGATTGACGATTGATAGATAGGTAGGTAATCTTAAATTTACAATTCGACACGCATTGCTATTTTTTTGAATATTGCATACGACCCGCATTTATGCGGTTGTAACAAATTTGCTGGTGACCTTTCTGACGGGGTCACGCCTGATCCCATTCCGAACTCAGAAGCTAAGCCCGTCCGGCCGATGGTAGTCGCAAGGCGAGAGTAGGTGATCGCCAGCATTATGAAGGCCAGTACCCAAAAGGTGCTGGCCTTTGCCTATGCGCAGAAAAACCCTCAATGTGAAATTGAGGGCTAAACTTTAAAACCTCCCTAACCAAGGCTTGACCAGTTGTTAATAAGCCTTATTATCACAGTATGGCAGAAATCATAAGCTATATGATTACCTGGACGACATATGGAACCTGGTTGCAAGGCGATAAACGCGGTTATGTCAAAGATGGAAAAATCCTACGAAAAAGTGACGCTCTGTTGCAATCAAACCTAAGGGAAATGAAATATCCTGCTGCGAGATTTAATGCTGAACATTGTGCTGTCGTTCATCATGCCTTTCTTAACAAAGCAAAAGAAATTAGGCAACAAATCTATGCAGTTGCAGTATCTTCCAATCATGTTCATATAGTAGCTGAACACATAAATGAGTCTATCGAGAGGGTTGTGAGCTATTATAAGAACGCCGCTCGCCTTGCCCTGCGAGATAAAGGTTTTAATGGAAAGATTTGGACAAGGGGTTTTGACAAGCGTTTCTGTTTTAATCAAGAGGAGTTGAAGGAAAAGATTCAATATATTGAAAATCATCAAAACAAAGATGGTTAGCCCTCAGGTTTACCCTGAGGGTTATTGCGGTATTTAGAAAGGCCGGTACCCAAAAGGTGCTGGCCTTTTCCTTTGCACACCGGCGATTTTCAATTATAATAAATCGATGCAAAAATCAGCTAATAACGCAGATATTTTTAAATACTGTCCGAAATGCGGAGCAGCAGCTTTGCATTTTGTAAAATCCAACAAACTCGTATGCGACGTTTGCTCTTTCGAGTTCTATCATAACACCGCAGTTGCGGTAGTTGCGATAATCACAAACGATAAAGGCCAATTGCTTTTTGTCGAACGCGCCCTGCAGCCTTCCATAGGTATGCTGGACTTCCCGGGTGGTTTTGTTGACCCCGGTGAATCCGCTGAAAATGCTGTGACAAGAGAAATAAAGGAAGAGCTCGACCTCGATGTCACCGACCTTCAATACTTCTGCTCAGAACCAAATACATGCTATGAATATAAAAGCGTCATCTACAAAACCGTCGACTTTGCGTATATCTGCAAGATTGCTGACCTGGCAAAAGCAAAACCCGCTGATGATGCAAAAGCAATTCTATTCATAAGCCCAGATGAAGTAGATGCCGAAAAAATCGCTTTCGATTCGACAAAAACTATTCTCGCACGCTACATCGCCTCCTTATAATTACACCATTATTTAAAAGGATTTAACGTATTATGAAAAAACTGCATTGGCCAACACGAAAAATTGCGATTATTTTACTGTTATGTATCTCCGCGTTTTCCACTGCCCGTGCCGGCATATCGATAACTTATCGAACCGACTCTGCCATGTTGAAATTCGCAGCAGCAAAACTTGATAGGTCCATACAGCAACTCGGGCAGACGGCAACTCTTTACGACCTTGCAAAACCTCCCTCAAAAATTGACGTTCTTGTAATCACAGGCAAGAGTGAAACAACTCACCTTAAAGGCCTAACAGAAAACGCCGCTATACCTTCAACTATAAAGGACGAAGGATTCCAAATCAAAAAATTGCTCAAGGGCGATGAAGTAACACTCTGCATCCTCGCTCGTGATGAAAAAGGCGCCATGTACGGCATCCTCGATTTAGCTGAGCAGATCCAAATCAATAACGGTATTAAGGATGTAAAAGAAAAACTCTCAAATCCTCGATTTCCATTCCGTGCCATAAAGTTTAATTTGCCATGGGACTCATATCGCACCAACGAAGCACTAAGTCTGCATATCGAAACATGCAGGGACCTGAAATTCTGGCAGCGTTTTCTCGATATGATGGCAGAAAACAATTTCAATGTCTTGTCACTATGGAACCGTATTCCTTTCACATATATGATCAGGCCCAAAAACTTCCCGAAAGCCTGTTCACTCTCAGATGAAGAACTTGAAGAATGGCAGGATTTTTGGCGCCAACTTTTCAAAATGGCAAAGCAGCGCGGAATTGAAACATATATAGTAAACTGGAATATTGTTGTTCCACATGAATTCGCGAAAGCTTACGGCGCCAAATATGAAAACGACACTTCGCCTATCGTGCGCCAATACACCCGCGAATGTATCACGCAGTTAATTAATGAATACGACGACCTGACAGGTATCGGCATAACATTAGCTGACTGGATGGAGGGCATGACACCCGAGCAGCGGGGCGATTGGACCCTTGAGACATTCATCGAAGGCATTAAGCAGGCAAAACGCCCATGCAAATTTATATACCGTTCCGTACGAACAGGCTCACCGACACAAATGCGCCGCGTTATCGACCAGGCGGATTTGCCGGACCCGGTTTGGGTGGAAATAAAGTTCAACTGGTCCCATGGCCATTCAACACCGACACTGGCAATGACGCACGACTATGAATCCGGACAAATCGATGAACGGTTTTGGGAGCCTAAAGCGGAAAATTTCAAAATCACCTGGATGATTCGAAACGAGGATTTCTTCCTCCTCCGCTGGGCCCAGCCTGATTTCATCCGTCAGCACATTTCCTTAAACGGTCATGACTATGTCGGCGGATATTTCATTGGCTCGGAAACTTATATCCCCGCAAAAGATTATTTCCACAAACAAAACGCCCATGTAAACTGGCAATACGCGTTCGAAAAACAATGGCTATATTATATGTTATGGGGAAGATTGCTTTACGACCCAAGTACCAGCGACGATGTCTTTGCCGCTGCATTCAACCATCGCTATGGCGCCGGCATCGGAGATAAAATGCTAAAAGCATACACACTCGCAAGCAATATGCCGCTTAGACTCGCATCCTTCTACGCCGCCACATGGGACTTTACACTTTACTCCGAGGGTTTTCTTGCTTCCGCTCAGTCACGGGGGCTTTTTGATAATGTTTCGGAATTCATCTCAATCGATGAATTAATCGCACATGAAACTCTTGACCCAACGTATCTTTCAATACCCGATTATGTAAAATCCGTAACAAATAATGAAGCAATCAAGGACTCGGTTTTAACACCTCCAGAACTTGCAGATGCCCTTGAAAAAGATGCCAAAGCCGCACTGCTGCTTATCGGTCCTATTTCAATTAAAGACAAGCCTACTCTTGAGTGTGAAATCGCTGATATAAAAGCGTGGTCATTTCTTAGCCTGTATTTTGCTGATAAACTACGCGCCGCAACTGCATTGCAAACTTACCGGCAAACCAAAAAAACGGACCAAAAGCAAAAAGCCTTAACACTTCTTAAAAACGCTGTTACGCACTGGGACAATCTAATAGCCGTTACGAAACCGCATTACAAGCAGGCCCATTCTGTTCATCTGGGGCAGAAAAAATTCTCGTGGGAGACGTTCCGCGAAGAAGTTCTTCGGGACATCCAAATTGTGCAGCAGCAATAATTATTTACTCAAACTGACCGATTTTGATAAATCAGTCAGTTTGAGGAATTCAGAATACAGTCATGGGGACTCCTTACGGAGAAACCGACTTCGTCGGAGGCTATTTTATGCTGGATTCGGAGCTTTCGCGGGAATGACAAAGTTGGGCAATAAGTTATACCGAAATTTAACGATACCTATGGCATAAATTTGTCGGTCAGTTTGAGTTATTTATTTATCAGCGATTGGCCCCTTTTACATTCATTTCAATCGAATAAAATGAAGTTCTCGCGGTCATAAATAAAGTCTTGTTATCTTTGCCGCCAAAACATACATTGGACGGCCTTTCACCAACTTCAATTGTTTCAATTTTTTCACCATCAGGGTTGTAAATCGTGACACCCTTATCGGTTAGATAAATATTACCCCTCTCATCAACCGTCATCCCGTCCGAACCCTGCTCTGCAAAAAGCTTTTTACCGGACAAACTGCCATCCTTATTAATATCATAAACAAAAGTCTTTCTACTACCCGGGTCAGCTACGTATAACTTTTTGCCGTCAATACTGCCAATCAGCCCATTAGGCTTAACCATATCATCTATCACGCGGATCAATTTCTTTTTGTCCGGTGACAGATAATAGACATGCTCGCCTAATTCCATATTGTCCCTATTGCCGTAACGCGGGTCCGTAAAATAGACCCCTCCTTTACTGTCAATCCAAAGGTCGTTCGGGCTGTTAAACCGCTTACCTTCAAATTTTTCCGCTAATACTTCGATACTACCGTTCATATCAATCCGCAAAAGCTGCCTCAGACCACCGGCACATGCTGTCAATCTGCCTTTTTTATCAAAGTAAAGCCCGTTAGCGCCACCGGAATTCTCAAGAAACGTCGAAACCTTGCCCTCAATCGACCATTTGTGAATTCTATTATTCGGAATGTCCGTAAAATAAACGTTCCCCGCCTTATCGCTTATAGGCCCCTCAGTAAACTTAAAACCCCCACAAAGTTTTTCCACCATTGCATCATCTGCAGTAACACTCAAATTACCCGCCGCGCTTTTACTATCCTGAACTGATTTCATACCAAAAACAAATACTAAAATGACCATTAATACACAGGATTTTCTTATCATCTTAAACTCCTTGCTATATTTTCAATTCAAACATTATCTGACGTTATATTGCCATTTTAACCCCGGATACTCACAACAGCTATTCAAAACGTCCGAGAATATAAAAAAAATTCATTTTCAATTTGGAGGTTTGGTCTTGTTTGTTATGTTTTATTTGTCTCGTATTTAATGAGGGTTAGAAAATAAATTGGCCGGAATATAGGGGGGCCAGAAAATGATGGGAATAGAGAAAGTCACGGGTTTCGATTATGCTGCTGTAGAAACTCTCAAGCAAAACAGCGACAAACCAAAACCAGAAACAATACACGATGTACCAAACCAGCTGGAGAATTCCTACGAAAGCACTGGCACAGTACATACTGGCACAATACATACTGACACAATACAAGATGGACCGAACCCAATAGAGAATACCTACGAGACCAAAATTGTTAAAAAAGCCATCAATCAAAAGACCGGCAAACACAAAATACAAGATGGACCGAACCTGATGGAGAATTCCTACGAAAATAAGCACAACGATACCGCTGCGGCAGAAATCAAACATTCAGGACGCAGCGACCTGAGCGAACTCCATGAGAAAATAAACACCACCAACGCTGCAGGAGCTGTAACACAAAAACTCGGGGAGGCTGTGGGTGAAATTGAGAAGAAAATCAAGAAAAACAAGGAATTAGTAGAACTGGTGACCAAAAATCAACTTAAAAACATAGAAAAACAAAAGATGTTGAAGGAAATGAAACATAACTTCGTTGAGATTAACGATATCGTTGCATCTACAAATATTGACGGGAATCTGCCGTTAGGTCCTGGAGGTAAGCCCATAACAATTTCTCTCGACGACCAAACCAATATCACTATCCCCGCACAAGACTTTAGCGTTGATGTTGAGAATACGAATATAGATAGCAACAGTCACAAGAGCATGCGGGACACAATCAGGGAAGCTATCAAAGCTATCAAGGATTATGACGGCTTTATGATTGGTATACACGATAAGATAGAAGAATACTCAAGTCAAATGCAGTTTCAAATTGAAGATATCCTGAAAGTCGAAGAACAAATAAGCCAGTTAAACGATATGCTTGAATTGAGTGCCTTCACCATACGCAGGGTACGTCAAGACGCCGCCAAGGCTTTAAGAGGACAGGCAAACATAGAACCTGAAAAGGCTTTAGCTTTACTTCAATAAGACAACTTTAAGCTTAATTTGCGATAGGGGGCAAATAAATAATGATTAGTGCCGAAAATAATATCAGTGACAGTGTGAAAACCGGGAACATAAACACAGCCGATAAACAGAAAAATAACTACGCACAAACAAAAATAAGTAACAGTGACATGGTTGTAGGAAAAAAACTGCTACAGGCAGATATGGCTGAAAATCGGCACACCGCAAAAGAGGTCTCGACCGCACTCTCATTGATACAGTCGTTCAGCAATGCTGTCGATACAATCATCGATAAGCTCGGTTCCATGGAAACTCTGGCTAAAAAGGCAGCAGGCTCGATGTATTCTGCTACAAAAAAAGAGCAAATGCAAAAAGATTTCAAAAACCTCGCAACGGAAATAAACAATCTAATTAAAACCACTAAATACCAATACGATAACAATAAAATACTATCTCCTGATGGCAAATCCATATCAATACCAATCGATAACGATAGAAGTGTTGACATCTTTGCGATTAATCTTGGCTTCGATGCCGAGGGACTTGATTTAACCACTAATGCAAAAGGAGCATTAGCAAAAATACAGGCAGCACTTGAGAAAACACAAGAATACAACCTGCATCTCTCAAGCCAGCAAGCAACTACTATGGACGCAACTCAAATTATCGATTCCAAACTCGATACAGTATTGGGATTTGATTCTTCCGGCTTATCATCAATTGCTGCCGAAAAAATGACGCATTACGTAGCGGAAATGCTCGCTGAAGACGCCGACAAGTCTATGCAAATACAGGCAAATGCTGACGCCCAGAAAAGCTCTCAGCTGCTTATAGAGTCGTAATAACTTCTCCAAAATAGCTGCGAGACTGATTAGGCAAAACAATATTGGCTTGCCGCATCCTTCTTTGGTTAATTTCCTTTTCTCTTTTCCGCAGATAGATTAAAATCCGCTCATGATTTATTTATTCGCAACCGCTTTGATACTTCTTAACACCTGCTGGCTGGCACTGGTTATTTTCTCCCTGCCTGGAAACTGGTTTATGCTAATTTCCACTTTTACGCTTGCATGGTGGCAAAAAGACAGCAATATATTTTCCATTTACACTTTAATCGTGATAACACTCCTCGCCTGTCTGGGTGAGATTATTGAATTTATCGCAGCCGCTACCGGAGCCAAAAAAGCAGGTGCGTCCTGGCTTGGCTCGCTCTGCGCTATCATTGGCGCCGTCACCGGAGCAATAATCGGAACCTTCATAATTCCAGTTCCTGTTTTGGGAACCTTACTCGGTGCCTGCAGCGGGGCAGGGCTTGGCGTCCTGGGAATTGAACTGCTTAGGGGCAAAGAATTGAAAGAAACTGTCCGCTATGGCATCGGTGCCGGCATTGGTGAATTCATCGGCATCACAAGCAAATTTGCTCTCGGCATTTTAATCTGGCTTATCATTGCCGTTGCCGCGTTTTGGCCTTAAATTAAATTTCCTCTCCTTCTAATCTCGCAATCACTGCCGCACCGCAGGAATCACCCCACACATTTACCGATGTTCGGCACATATCAAGAATTCGGTCGACCGCCAATATCATCCCTATCCCCTCTAAAGGCAGACCCACCGCTTTCAAAACAATCACCATTGTCACCAGACCGGCACCGGGAATCGCCGCTGCCCCTATCGATGCCAGCGTCGCAGTGAGCATAATTATTATTTGATGCCATAATGACAAATCAATTCCGTAAGCCTGGGCAATAAACATCGCCGCTACCGCCTCATACAACGCTGTCCCATCCATATTCACCGTCGCGCCCAAAGGCAACACGAAACTTGCAACCTTATTCGATACGCCGGCTTTCTTCTCCAGACAATCCATCGTTATAGGAAGCGTCGCTGCGCTGCTGGCAGTGCTAAAAGCTGTCGCCACCGCACTAAACATGTGTTTAATAAATTTCAGCGGCGAGTATTTTCCAAAAACATAAAGCAAAACCGGAAGTGTCACGCACGCATGAATCAGCAAACCCAAAACGACTGTCCCCATATATTTCGCTAAAGGCTTAATTACGCCGAGCCCCATCTCGCCTATCGTCCATGCCATCAACGCAAACACTCCAACCGGTGCCAGCTTCATTATCCAGTCCGTTATCTTCATCATAGCCGAATTGAACGATTCAAAAAACGATATCAATTGTTTGCCCTTTTCACCGATACTGCTAAGAGCGACACCGAATAATATCGAAATGAAAATTATCGACAGGACCTTATCCTGGGCCATCGATTTAAAAACGTTTTTGGGGATAATATCCGTGACCACAGAAACCACCGACGGAGGAACATGGCTTGACGAATCAAAACCCTCTGCTGCCAGTTCAACTCCCACCCCAGGCCTTATTATATTGACCAATATCAGCCCAACCGTAACTGCTAACAGCGTTGTCACCATATAATAAACAAATGTCCGAAGCCCTATCCTGCCGAGATTGCGGGCATTGCCGATACTCACAATGCCAACTACCATCGATGACAAAATCAACGGAATAATTATCATCCGCAAAAGACGAATGAATATGTCACCCAATATCTTGACATGTTTGGCGTTTTCCCCCAGTAAAAGCCCAGCTATAACCCCCAAAATAATCGCGATAATAATCTGAGTATGAATCTTAATTTTCAAAAGATATTCCCTAACCAATAATTTAATTCACGTCAGCAAGATTAAATTCCCTCGCCGGGCGGACTTTGCGGATTCTTCTTTTGTTTATATCTTTCTATCATATCTTCAAGCCTGACAAGCCCAACAAGAACAATGACTGCAATTACTGTGGATATAATCGCTAAAAGATACATCCCGCCGCCGCACGCCATTCCGATACTCGCCACAAGCCATATCGTCGCTGCCGTCGTCAAGCCGTGAACGCCGCCTCGGTCCTGAATGATGGCACCGGCACCGAGGAAACCTACACCTGTCACTATCTGCGCCGCTATCCTTGTAACCGAGGTATCGCCGGCACCCATCTTTTGCGAGATTATGGTAAATATCGCCGCACCAAGACATATCAAGCCGTTGGTCCTAAGCCCAGCAGCCTTGCCGCGAATTTGTCGTTCACAACCAATCGCTACACCCAACATCGCCGCCAATACAATACCTACAATCTCAGAGAAATCCATTGCTCCACCTTTCTATAAAGCCACTTTCAATTAGCAACAATTTATACTAAGCACTGCAAAACGCAAGAAAAAAACTCAATTCTGTTAAACTCAGCGGCAGTTAAAAAGTAAAATCGAATACGTCCACTCCCACCATGTTTAGCCCCGCCATCTTGCCTGCCCTGAGCTTGCCGATGGAGCGCAGGGTCATTGCGAGCGCAGCGCGGCAATCTCAACCGCGAAATACTATATACAAACGTCTATATACTAACTAAAATCCGCCTTTTTGTGTTTTTAATATTTTTTTCTTGACATTTCCCTGTGGCCTGACCCCCTAAAACTGTACCATTGCGAATTAGAGAGTATCCGATAAAATGAGTTGGTTTTATGGAAAGGAT
>VRUG01000322.1 GCA_019456255.1 Planctomycetota bacterium
AAGTTTTCCTTTTATTGCCTTTAAAATCAAAAAAATAGTGAGGGAATAAAGGGTTAATTAGTGCGGGCTTCTACACCCGTTAGCTCATTCGGATACCCGGAGCCATCGATTCTTTCATGATGCTAAAGGACAACATCGGCAACAGGCCACGGAAAATCTATTGTTTTCAATATGTCATAGCCCGCCTGGGGATGTATTTTAATTAACTCCATCTCTATAGCATGTGTGGAAAAGCACCTTTCCGTGAAAGCTTTCAAGGATTATCTTCTTGAGAGAGATCGGTGGACGGGCGATGTACATGCTTCTTAGTCCGGCTTCCCAGCCGGAGATGTCCAAGTGTCGGCGAAGGCATGCTTCTTAGTCCAGCGCGGCGTAGCCGAGTCGGAGATGCCGAGAGCCGACCTATGTACTGGGCAAGGTTCTCTCTCTCCTTCTGGCTTTCGCCGAAAATGGGGATCGAGGAATCAATACTGAAGCCCGAGTGTTTCCACCTGAGAAGGTTATCCGCCATCTTTTGGTTGATGAGCTTACTGTCGAAAAAGAACTTGACTACCCGTCTCCGAAAGCACTCGGTCATCTCCTGGAGGTTGCCGAATGAGATGTGTATGAAATTGCCGTCCTCATCAAAGCTGACGTGCATGGAGGCACAAATGCCGGCGAGCGCATGGATGCGCGAAAGCCGGCCTCCTTCTAAAAAATTCCATGGAAGTGGGGATTAAATTTCAAAAACTCAAGCGTTTTTCTGGAAGGTCGAAGATCCACGCTAGTGGGAAAACACCTCAGCGGTTTCTATAGTTGTGTTTGCAGCTTCGTTGTAATAGTTCTGCACCATATCAAATACAAGCCTGCTTGCTTCGGAGAAGAGTTCTCTGTCGTACCTAAAGAATACTCGCAACATTTTGGGCAGCGAAATCGTAATCAATCTATGGGGAAGACGGAGCGGAAGGTCATGCGAAACATACTCGGCAAAGAGAAGGGTGCGTTTCTGGGAACAGGAATGGCAGAGATGGAAGCCTTTGCAGGTCGTAGATGCCCGCAGGGTAGCGTAGATCCACGCCAGTGGGAGAAGGGTCGAAAGAACTCTTCTTTACATTCAGGATTAGTGCATGGTTTTGGTTTCA
>VRUG01000323.1 GCA_019456255.1 Planctomycetota bacterium
CGAAGGAAAAGATATGAAATGTCCAGGGTGGGTATCAGGGTCAGGGTCAGAATCTTCGATGTCGCCGCTATTGCCGCTACCTGCCTCATAATTTCTATTATCACTCTTGTAGTTTATCAAAAAGAATCGGAAAATCAGACAGTCAAAATAAAGACCTTATCCGCAGACTGGGTTTTTCCCCTTTCAGCGGACCGCCAATTTTACGGAGAAGGACCCAGCGGAAGATGCACAATTCTGATCCGGGATGGTGCAGTGCGGGTCATTGAATCAGACTGCCCGGAAAAGATTTGCATAAAAAAGGGTAAGATTTCTCAGGCGGGAGAGTGGCTAGCCTGCCTGCCGAATAAGGTTTTTATCAGTATTCAGGGCCGAAACAAGCGGGTTATTGATGCAGTCAGCTTTTAAGGCATTAAAGCGCGCAAAACCCGGCCCGGTTCGGTAATAATCAATTTGTTGATAGCTTATTAACCCGAATTCCGAGCAAAATGTGTACACTACACGAACTTTACAGCAAGCCATTGACTTGAAACCAACAGCCGATTGCGTCCGCTAAGAACGACATCATCCCCACATTAGCTGGTGCTCCATTGACCAGTAGTCGGTCTCAAGCTCGCCCTACACTGTAATTGCCTATCTGAGCGATATTTATCTATTCCCCTTCTGCTGCACCGTGTTGAAATCACAAGCTCAACACCTCAGCATCTACCATCGCGATAATGCCATCAGGCGTATTGAGGCATCAGTTCTCCTTGTGACTTTTCTGCCGAAAAGAGCTTGACACCAGTACTGACGCATCAGAACTCACAATAAAGCCGAGCAGGTGGCAGGGGGTAGCCGGGATAGAATTTGGCCGGCAGTGCGGGCCGGATTAAGAGGTAGTGGTAGCTCACCAGGACATTCCAAAAGTGATATAATAGTAAAGTTGCGCCGCGCAATCTTGTCTTGTCATCCGGTCAAAGGTTTTGCAGCAATACAAGCATTCTGGATTTCGCGCCGGGACATCGCCCAGCACGCCGACATCATCAATAGTCCACCCCCCCCGAGAAATAGAAACAGCTTTCTGATATCTAAGCCCGGCGCTATCGTCGACATCAGGCTTGTAATCACCGTCAAAGAGAT
>VRUG01000060.1 GCA_019456255.1 Planctomycetota bacterium
ATAGCCGGCAGGGGTCCGGGGCTGCGGTGATGGATGGGCAGCATGGCATTAAACAAATGGGTCACATGATTGATTCCTGCTGCGAAGCCCTCCTTGGTTTGTTCATAATCCGCCATCGAATGACCGAAAGAAGCGACTATTCCTCTTTCCGTCAGGGCCCGTATAATGGCGCCGCTTTCCCCCAGTTCCGGGGCAACAGTCATCATACGTAAACAACCACCGGTAAGGGAAAGGATCGTCTCCAGAACTTTCCTGTCCGGCCGGTTGATGCAATCCTTTTGGATCATCCCCCGTTTCTCCGGAGAGATAAATGGACCCTCAAGATGGATTCCTAAAAGCTCGGCTCCTTCCTGTTCGTTGGTACTGCATTCTGCTGCGATCTCCAGATGGCGGTTATTTCCCTCGGGGCGGAAAACCGTGGTGGCCAAAAATCCGGTCACACCGAAGCGGGCACAGGAGCGAGAAATCGCCTTTAAAGCCTCGAGGCTCCCATCCAGCACATCGCATCCGCCGGCCCCCTGAATGTGGAGCTCTATGAATCCGGGAGCCACGATCCTGCCGCCCGCATCCAGGCAGGCATCGTAATCCCGACAAGTACCTGCCGGTCCCAGCCCTGGTATTTTGCCCCCTTCAATTAGCACCTCTCCCCGTTCTATCTCAGCGAAGGGAGTAATCAGGCGGCAATTGGTAATCAACAATTTTCTCTTCGTGTGGTTCATGAAAACAGTTTTAATTATGAAAGGCTCAAATGTCAATCAAGGAATTTATCTATATCCAACGTCTCGAGAGCGAAAGTGTTACTTCATTGCTTCGATCAAATGGTAAAGATTCAACCGAGTTCCGCTCGCTCGCTTACCTGTATCAGGTGCTGAGAGACCGCTTAATGTATGATTTTATTACCGAAAATATAAACCTTTCCGAACATACAGAAATGGATCCGTTTCGAAGAGGGGGGGAAATACGGTCATTCCGGAACTTGTCCCCCGGCCTGAAGATATGCTATTCCTTTGAATTTTTTGCGCTTAGCACGCAAAAAATATAATAAAGTCCAGCGCCCAAACCTATTTTATTGGACTTTGGCTATAAAACCTTAGGTTGCGGATGAAATTCGTAGATGCCCGCAGGCGTCTTCGTGCCCGCAGGGTAGGGGTAGCTGCGCTGGGATCAACTGTATGGATTATGGAGGAGGCAAGTGACCACCGTTGATTGGCAGCTGTAAAGGATAGTCTAACCGCAACATCTCCAGATGACAACAAGAACCCGGAGAGAAAAAAGGAAATTTTCGAAGTGCCGATAGATAACGAGATCGATCCGGTCATCAATGTGGCAGACCGGGCTGATGATAGGAAGCTGGCCTCTTAGACCGACAGCTACGTGGTGACCCCGAATATCGAGAGGTATCTGGAAGATTTTCTGGAGCACTATACCGACTCCATACGTATCTCCACTGATGAGATAGGGGTCCGGATATCCGGTTACTTCGAAAAAGGGAAATCCCACCTGGCAAAGATAGCCTCGCTGCTCATCGAAAACAGGACGCTGGACGGCGTTCCTGCCATCAAGCGCTTTCAGACCCGCATACCTGCGGACACGCCACTGAAGGATTCGATCATTCGTAGCCTCTCCCAATACTATATCTCCAAAGGTTACAGTGGAAACCTCTTATATGCCAGGGTAATCGAGTCGGAGATGGACAGAAGGGGCAAGCTTAACCGGCTCCTCATCAAGACTATTTTGGACAATCTGCACGAGAAGGAGAAGAAGCTGGGTAAACCCCTCGGTCCCACACCGTCCGACAGCACTGAGTTTACCTGCAAAATAAAGCATGTGTGTTTGGAAAAGGAAACGTCCGGATGTAAAGCACCTACCTGGAGACTCTAATTTCGTTCCCGTAACTTAACATTAATGGTAAGTTTATGTAATGAAGTTTGAGTCCCTGCTTACCCTTGTGGGAAGGGAGCTTGTATTCTATTCCAGCCTTCTGACCGACCTCTTCAGCGCCCATCGCATGAAGCCCCTCTCCTATGTTTGCCTTCATTCGGCCCTGACCTTCCATCCCATTCTGATAACTGGGGTTACTGGAGAAATCTAAACCTGACAAACCTCGATCTTTTGAATGAAGATCGTCTGTGGGAGTTGGCTTTAGAAAGTGAAAGCGAGAAGCTGAGAAGAGCAGCAAGCAAAGTTTTTCTTGCAATACGAGCGGCGAAACGGAGAAAGGCGTCCAATCGAAAGTGCAGATGCCGATTTCTTTCGTGATAGTCCATGGTCGGCTGATCAGTTGCGCAAGCCATTAGCGAAGTCTGCTAAAAAGATATGGTTTTACCTTTACCCGGAGACGGTACGCAGGATTAATCGAAGCCGTACTCCAGCACAGCGATGGTAAAACTTGCCAGACTCCAGTTGTATGGAAAGTTCTGACTCAGAGCGGAGTAATGAGCAATTTAACGTTACACTTTTGTGCTTATTGTATCATCTGGCAGACCGGAGGGCAATAGGACGTTGCCCGAGGGAGGTCCCACGGGGAGATCACAGTTTAGCAAGAAAGACGGACCGATCGCAAAATCTTTTGACATAAATCCGATCTCATGCTATATCTTTCTCATCGCCAATCAGGTGACCAGGGTTCCGCTGATTTACCGTCTGTCTGGCCTGCAAGCGTCACGGAAGCCGGTATAATCGACGAGCACCACCTTAAAAATAATACAACTTTGGTACAAAGCCTAATGTTTCAACCTGCCAGGTAAAAACAGATTGACTTTTTTGAAAGTAGTTATATCATATAACCTATGAGGTAATGTTTGCAGATCAATTTTGAGAACAGGGAACTTAAAAAGTTATATGAAACCGGCAAATGCCGCAAATACAGAATCCCTGAGAAATTAATCCGGCGTTTTTTGATTGTTGTAGAGATGCTCAAAGCCTCGGACACGATCTATGATCTATGGAAGGAACCTTCACTCAATTTCGAGAGATTAAGAGGTCAAGAACATAGTTATTCTGTCCGACTGGATCGTAAGTACAGGCTTGAAATGGAAATTGAGTGGGAAAACGAAGAAAAAACTGTTGGTGAGATTTTCTTGAAAGAAATCTCCCTCCACTATGGAGACTGACATGGCTAAAGAGATTAAGCCCTTTATCAATATAGGTCCAGGAGAGGTGATCAAGGAGGACCTGGAAACCCTGAATTGGACTCAGGAGGACCTGGCTAAAATTGTGGGTATGTCCGTTAAAGCGGTCAATGAAATCATTAACAATAAGACATCAATCACCTTTGAAACAGCCCGGCTTTTAGGCAAGGCATTCGGTCAATCGCTCCAATTCTGGATGAACCTGGATACGGCCTATCGTTTACGTGATAAGGAAGAAAGCTCCAGGGGAAAGGCAACCCAAATGCTTGCCCAGATATATCGTTACATGCCTGTCAAGGAGATGACTAAAAAGGGGTGGTTAAAAAACTATTCAAAACCTGATGGACTTATAGAACAGGTAAAAGATTTCTGGCAGATTAATGATTTAGATTTCTCATTCATGAGCAAGCCGGCTGCCTGTTTCAAAAAGTCCGGTGCTTTTGACTTGTATGAAAAGTACTATGCTTTAACCTGGCTTCAGATGGCAAAGAGGAGTGCCGGCTTATTTAAAATTGGAGCATATAGCAAATCAAGGCTTAAGAAACTGGTAGATAAGTTTACCCAGTACACCAAGGAAGCGGAGGGAATCACAATATTACTAAAAGAGCTCGAGCATGCGGGGGTGGTGTTTTACATCCTGAGCTACCTGCAAAAGACATATCTGGATGGAGGAGCATTTGTACATGATGGAAGGCCCATCGTTGTCTATACTGCCAGGCACGACCGGGTGGACAATTTCTGGTTTACCCTGGCCCATGAAATAGCGCATGTGCTGCTTCACCTTTCGGACGGCAAGGGTGAATACCTGGACCGCATGGATCAGAAACGCTCCGGACGGAAAGAAGAGCAGGCTGACGCATTTGCCTCAAAGATGATTAAAGCTCGAGAGATTATTGATTACTGCGCCCCGTTCAAACAGTATATTTCGGTGACGCGGGTGAGACAGTGCGCTCAAGCCATACAGGTAGGCGAAGCCCTGGTTGTTGGCGTGCTTAAGTATTGCGGTGTTGTGCCCTACAGGAATCTCAATCGGTTTAAAATAAAGGTTTCGCCGTTGATTCCTAACCGATACTTTGTCGAGAGACGATTGGAAAACGAATAGTAAAACAGGGTCTAAAGTATGGAGAGCAGGCAGAAACGTTTTTCGGATCATTCACATCTGATAGATTGGAACGTCAGTTCCCGGAGTTACAGTGGACAGAATTGATCTTCCCGAGAGAATGAAGTCTTGAAGTCTGCGGTGAGAGCCCTTTTTACCGAAAGCGAGCTGCGAGCGCTTCTGGATCACGAAGAGGGCCAGTTCCTGGAATTTAAATCTCTTTGGGATCATTCCCGCGATCCACCAAGACTCCTGGAGCGGCGTAAAGCACGCGACTTTGTGGCTGAAAGCGTTGCCGCGTTTGCCAACACTGATGGCGGCACGCTCCTGCTGGGTGTTGATGACGATGGCACTCCTTCCGGACACGGATATCCGGGGGAGGTTCTTGATAAACTGTTTGCGATGCCGGAACGAAGGCTGCGCCCGTCGGTCCGCTGCGTGGTGCAGCGGATCTTCATTAACAGAAAAGAAATTCTGATCTTTCAGATACCCTCTGATCCCGAGGCGGTGATGTTTGTTGGGAACGGGTTTCCTTATCGCGTTGGTGACCATGTTGTGCACGAACCGCAGGAAGTAATCAATGAGCGAAAGGAGGCGTACCGCCGAGTTGGTTATGAGCAACGGGTCCGACAAGATGCAACGCTGGAGGATATTGACCTCGATCTAGCGACGCAGTTTTTGAAGAGCACGGTATTCCGTGGCCGAAGCACCGAAGAGCTACTTGCGCGCTATGGGCTGCTCATCTTTCGAGCCGGATCTCCTGCTATCACGAATGCCTGCCTGCTTCTATTCGCCAAGCCTCCAATAACGCGGTGGCATCCGCGCACAGGGATCCGTTTTTTCCGCGTTGCCGGGAAAGAGCGTCTTCACGGGAGAGAACGCAACGTAACTCAGATCGGTCGAATCGATTCACCGCTGGCGTCGGCGATACCGGAAGCACATCGCCTGGCCAAAGAGCAGATACGGCGATCAGAAAAACTTTACGACAGCGAAAGCCGGTTCATGCCAGTCGCAATCCGCTCATTGTCCGCCTGTTGGCCGATGTGGGACTCATGCGTGAGGAGGGAGAAGGTATACCCCGAATTTTCGACGAGATGGAAGGCTCTTTACTTCGACCGCCGGAGTTTACCGTCGAAGCTGGAGAGTTCACGGTCACCCTGCGTAACGAGCCGATCTTCACCGGGCCCAGTCAGGAATGGCAGGATATAGTGCAGACTAGGCCTCTTTCAGTGGCACAGAAGCGAATTCTCCTGGCCCGGCCGGAGGGCTTCGCTAACGAGGACTATCGACATTTGAATAAAGTAGACCGGGATCAGGCCTACCGAGAGATTCAGGATATGGTTTCGAAGGGCATGGTTATGCCGGCGGAAGCACCAGGTCGCGGCGCAGTCTACCATATTGCACCAGACCTCCGGGAAGCGGAAGCGTTCCTCCAGACGCGTTTACCGCGCCTTAGAGAATACTTCGCGGCGCGGAAATACCTTACAAATGCGGCCTTTCGAGAGATGTTCCACGTTCCTCGTGTGCGGGCGGTCAGGGAACTGAACCGGCTTGTTCGAGAGGGATACCTTAAACTACAGGGGAAAGGCCGTGGCGCGCGCTACGTACCTGGTCCTGGACTCGAGACATCGGCTCGGGGTGGGAAGAAATGAATCAAAAAATGAATCAGCATAAATCCTTTTCATATAAAGAGATATCAGGGAATGAACATTAAATGAATCATTATTTTCACTTGGTTCTGAAGCGTATAAGAAAACCTATGGAAACAACAAACGGTTGGAAAAGTGCTAAATACCTACCATAGAATCAGATAGCTCATTGGACATTGTTGAGACTTTCTCAAAATCTGCCATATTTTTCAGCGAAAATAACGATTTTCTTGAGAAAGAGGATGGTTTTCTATCTCAGTTTTAATAGAATTTACGGTAAGCACACTATCCAACCGACTCGTACCTTAGATTATTGCAGAACTGGGAGAGATCAATGAGACCAAGAAAGACAGATCACGATCAGGAAACTATCAGTCAGTTTCTCGAATCTCTCGCTCCTCTGATGGGCTAGAAGGCTTCTTAGGCAACTTACTTCAGTAGGCGCATCCTTTCCCGTTTTCTGAAAGACTCCTCAATTCAAAAGGCTACCGACTCCCACCATTTCAATGGGCTAGATCCACCACTCCTGTCCCAAATCCAACCGTTTGTTGTTTCCATATAACTAATAGATACTATAACTTTTCAGTGTTTTGAAGGAAGTCTATATAAAATTAAATTAGATGCTAGGCGATCGAGGTGAGGTTCAGTCAGTCAAATATTTAGTTAGGGATGAGTTATGTTTACATGGTCAGAGAATCCGTACCAGGACATGTGGAATCATCTTCGGGTCTTTGCTCAACCTAAAAATGTCGAAAAACTATTATTCAACCAACTCGGATATCAGGATCATTATCCTGTCGGTTATAAGTACGATTCTACTGACACAGTTGTTTCTAAGGCGAAACAGGTCGCAATGTGCATACGCCAAGCAGACGAATACTTCCAAGCAGCCGAGGTGGTAACGATAACAACCTCTCCTCTACTCCTGTTCTATGGTGTTTCATCACTTTCGAAGGCTTTGATCGTTGCGCGTCGACCAGAAATACAATTGACCGATATTAATTATCACGGACTAGATACGAGACCCAAGTCAAGTGCAATGAAAAACTACCAGAAGAATTCTAACAAATGGGAATTGGAAAAAGAATACGCTTATGTGAATCAGGGCGTTTTTACCGAGTTCTGTCAATCGCTTTTAACACACGAGTTTGAGAATGGAACACTCTTTAAGTTCAAGTCTTTACTAAAAATGTATCCTGAGATATCTGAACTTTATCAAAGATACTATGGAGAGCCAGCTCCCATTCTCTATGCCTCTAGTCTTCAAGAGAAAAATGATCCTTATATTCTTTCTTTCACTAGTGACACAAAACATCGTCTTGAAGAAAATGTGTTCCCAGAACTTGATATCCTCTTCAAGATAAGAGGGAATGACCGCAGCAGAAATTTCGTTTCGAAAGAGTTAACTGGATTTCCCAAAGAAATCGGGTACTTCTCTCCTTATGTTGGCGGAAACTATATAGTCCGTGGGGTCGAATACCAAGTCACAGGCAAAATTGAGGTACGATACTGTCATCCGGCAGCAGTTGACTTCATTGGGTTGTTTATCTTAAGTAGCTGCGTGCGTTACAAGCAATTGCTTTGGAGATCCCTTATCGAAGGTCATGCAGTAGGATCTCTTGGCATTATTTTACCTTACGTACAAACAATTAGGAGGAGATTCCCAAACTTCATACTTGATTACCTCACTGGAGAAAAACACGACTATGGAACCCCTGGCCGCTGGGTATAATGTATTATCGCCTAACCAAACGCTGCAGCGAACTCCGGAGACCATTTTGTGACTGATTGCGAGTTTGATATTGACATATTGTTGCTCTTGCATGCAGGTCGATTCCACAATAGAATTGATGTTGATGCGTATAGAATCTCATAAAGCTTCCTCATTGGTATAGGTTTAGTGTATGTTAGATCATACCACTTTGGGGGGGGAGGCCTTAATAAGTATCATGACGCTGGACTTGACGCCTTCTCACTCCCTTCGGTCGCTGCAAGGGTGCCGCTGAGCTTCCCGTTCGGTGCAAAGAGATACCCATAGGAAACGATTAAATGTATACTATTTTTGATGTTGCTTTCTGAGGAGGGCTACAAATGGCGAACACGTATATCGCAATAATCAAGCAGGATGGAAATTGGTAGATTGGCTGGATTGAGGAAGTCCCCGGGGTTAATTGCCAGGAGAGAAGTCGGGAAGAACTTATAGAGAGTCTGAGAGTCACTCTTAAAGAATCTCTTGAGTTCAATCGGCAAGAGGCAATTCAAGCGGCCGCTCCGGATTACACCGAAGAGCCTCTCACCATATGAAGCGAGCCGAGCTCCTCAAACATCTTCGGGAGCATGGCTGTGTCTTCGTGAGGGAAGGCGGACGTCATTCGTGGTGGTCAAATCCGCAAAAGTAGCAACGAACCAGGCGCTCCAGCGGACACGCTGACGCGTTCCGTTGAGCTTTATCGTTAATAGCTGCATATTTCTATACTGAGTTGCTATGGATAGCTTAAGAAACTGGCTAAAATCCGAGATAGATTCGGTACTCAATAAGCCGGATGATCCTCCCCCATTTATTATATGGTGCGATCCGGATAGGGAATGGCGGGATATCCTTCTCACTTTAACTGCCGGTGGAGCCTTTGAGCTATGGGCTGAGGAAGAACACGAGCTGCAGCTCAGAGAGCGTTTCTTTAACTCATCGAGAAAACCGAGGGTAATATGGATTCCCAAAAGCCTGGACGACCTGTCCTATTTTAAAGCTTCTTTCCTGGATGCGGAAGAATATAGACTATATTGATGCTTTTGAGCTTTTGGTACAGGGAGCGGATGGGAAAACGCCTTTGCAGTTCTGGGCAAAGAGCTTTACAGAGCTGCCTCAACCTGTGTCGTCTTTCATTGCCGAGAAAATGTTTTTCCAGTCGGAGATGGAGCGTATTTCACGCATCGGGAGACCGGCAGAGCTCTCAAATTATATAGCCACAAACAATGCTCTCTATCAAGCTCATGCAGAAAGCTTCTGGGGCAAGTAGGCTCAAGACCGAATCGCCTGGGACAAAATCATTCTCCTGGCAGAAAGCGCCAGTTTGATCCGGCAGGCTGGCCGAGTTCAGAAGTCATGGGCCGCATTAGAAGACGCCGTCTCCTGGTACACTTCTAAAGGCTGGAAAGTCGATCACACCGGAGAAAGGATCTTATCCGAGGATCCCGGGCTTCCCGACGCTCTTTTGGCCGTGCGGGCCATGCTGCGCAGGGCTTATCAAAGAACCCTGGATGCAACTAATATCAAGCTCTCGGAACTCCTATATCAAGCCGGATCCGAGCCGAATATAAACTATTCAGGGGATAGTATCTCCGAGCTTGTGGAAAGCGCTTCCACCCGAAATCCTGTTGCCGTACTGGTACTGGACGCGTTCCGCTTTGACCTGGGTATGAGGCTTTCCGGGCTGATTAACAATGGTGAGCCGGTCGAAAGATCGATCGTAGATGCTGCCCGATCCCCCCTTCCTTCCATCACGCCCATAGGAATGGCGCTTTGCCTGCCGGGCCTTAAAGATGAAGTAAAGATAAAGGTCTCGGCTTCCACCAAACCCGAATTTTCGATAACTGTGGAAGGTTTTAAAGGAAACCTTGCCCTGGCTTCGGACCGGCGCCGATGTCTCAAGAACCATTACAAGTTGAAGGATACGGCTTTCTTAACGGTCAGCGAAATATTGGATGCTTCAAAGACGGATTTTGTGAACTGTAAAGAAAGGGGGAAGCTGCTGTTCATCTTCGGCTCCGAGTTTGATACAGAGGGCCACAGCGGGCAGCTTCAGATCAAGGGCGGAGACTTCCAGCTCGACCGCTACCACAAGGTAATCCGCTTGCTGCGCGA
>VRUG01000324.1 GCA_019456255.1 Planctomycetota bacterium
TATTTTATCTTTTCCAAAGACACCGGCGGTTTGGCTATATATTGCGATAAGGCCTCTCTGGCTTTATTGTCATTTCCATAAACCCTTATCGTGTTGTCGACACCGAAACCGCTGTTCTTCCAGGCCTTAGTACCCTTCAGGGTGCCTTAGTACCCTTCAGGGTGATAATAGGTTTCGAACAAACTTCTCATTTATTAGTTTCTTCTCCTGAAAGTACTTTATTACCAGTCTCACCCCGCTGCGTGGACCTTCGGTACACTAGCGGGCATCTACGCTACCCCCCTGCGGGGACGAAGACGCCTGCGGGCACCTTCGGTACCCTATCGGGCATCTACGACCTGCGAGTACCTTCGGTCTAAACAGTTCAGTCAATTTGTTGGTATCAGATATGGGTGGGTATACAAAATTGCCTTCTTCATCGAATCCTCCCTCCAAAATAAGTCCATGCCAATGGGCATTCCATCTTAAAAAATCTCCTACACTCTCATAGGCAATAATTGAACCGGTTTGGATAGATTTTCCGTGTCCTTTCGGTGAGCGTGCGTGTAAATCGCGGCCGGAAGTTGTAGCATGAGCCATCCCAGAATATTGAGGAGGATGGCTGATGAATCAAGAAAACTTGCCGGCCGAGCGGCGGACGCTGACGGAAGTAGAGAAGCAGTTTCGAAGCTGGCGTAGCAGCAGAAAAAGGGGCTCGAGGATACCGCAGCGATTGTGGCAGGCCGCGGCCGAGTTATCGGAGCAGCACCCCATCAGCGACATAGCGCTGACCTTGGGGCTGGATTACACGAGGCTGAGGCGGCGGGTTGAGCCTTTACCGTCTTTGCGAACTCAGCTGGCTTCGGATGAGGTCCGGCCGGGCAGAGCAGGTGTCAGGTTCGTTGAGGTGGGGATGGTACCCGGGAGGGGCACTGGTGAATGCAGTGTGGAAGCGGAGGATGGCAGGGGCAAAAAGCTGAAGATGCATCTGAAAGGGGCGAGTTGCGCTGAGGCGGTGGAGATTGCGAAGGCGTTGTGGGGGATAGGGCGGTGATACAGGTCACGCCGCAGATGCGGATTCTGCCGGCGGTGGAACCGGTAGATTTCCGCAAGGG
>VRUG01000061.1 GCA_019456255.1 Planctomycetota bacterium
ACACCGGTTGGGCGAGGCTGTTGACTCTAGAGATCTACCGCGATCGCTACAGAAGGCACTCGACCAGAATCGCCAAGGTCCTACCTTCGTTGATACCTTTGGCAAACGGGAGCTTACCGCGTATGTTGGGTTCGCGGATCTGGCTGGCTACAGCACGACGACATCTGGCCTTAGACCTCGCGAGATTCGCGATTATATCTACCCATTTCTCACTGGCCTCTTGGAAAGCGTGGCTCAAGTAAGTGGACTTGTAGACAAAACAATCGGTGACGAAGTCATGTTCATTGTCTCTGATCCAGAAGAGCAAGAAGCTCCCTCTGTCCTTGTTCAAATAGCACAACTACTGGGGTTTTTCCACAACTTTGCGTACCGGGAACAAGAGCGCTATAGATTCCGCATCAGCGTGTCTTTCGGAAAGCTCTATCTCGATCGGATTGAGACTTCCTCATACCACGAGTGGTCCCTATTCGGTGAACCATTACATATCGCCAAACGGCTTTTATCGCTGTCTGAGCTGAGTGAGTCGTCGCCTGTCCTGGCCGCGATTGGATGCGTGGCTGATGATGCTTCTGCCAACTGCCCCACTCTCGCGCAAGTCGTTGGGATGTGCACAGCTTACCGCCGTCGTTGGACTTCACGGGTGCCTTTATGTGATAAGATGAAAGGTGTCGGCGAAGTTCTGTATCAAGTCATAGATCCCGTTTCACAAAACCATTAGACTCTACGACGCGGCCCTGTGACTTCGCCTAACTATGGGTTGGCGTCTTCGGGGCCTTCGGCCCCTTCGCCCAAATCCAGTGCATGCAAATTGGCTCGGTATGGGTACTGTGCTGCCCTCTACTGCTAAAGTTAACAAAGCCAATCACTTGCTTTGTCGCTGGACTTCGCAAATGCCGAAGTACGTTATACGAAAGTTTGCCCAAGAATCATTTTAGGTAGGCTGCCCAGCAACGGTACTTAAAGGCCTATATCTCTGAATAGCTTCAACAGCCAATACAAAAGAATGGAATTGTAGTATACTAAACAGTGATATGGACTACTTAAAGCGCATTGCTATCGACCCAGGTAAACGTTCCGGGAAACCTTGCATTCGTACTACTCGTATCACTGTATATGACGTTTTAGAGTACCTGGCGGGCGATATGTCAGAAGAACAGATACTCGAAGACTTTCCAGAACTTGAAAAAGAAGATATCCGCGCCGTGCTTCAATTTGCTGCGGACCGTGAGCGTAAGCTTGCCACTGTCAGGGCATGAAGCTTCTTTTTGACCAGAATCTCTCCTGGCGTCTCGCGTCGGTTGCCTCCAGACGCTTTCCAGATTCGGCACATGTAAACTCGCTTGGGCTTTCTAATACGTCAGATAGGGAGATTTGGGATTACGCAAAAGAGCGTGACTTCTGCATTTGCTCAAAAGATACTGACTTTCGGCAACTCAGTTTCCTTTATGGTCCACCTCCTAAAGTTATTTGGCTACAGGTCGAGAATCGACCAACTTGGGAGATCGCTGAGATATTGGAAAGCCAACTAGACAGGATAATGGCGTTCAAAGATAGTTCTGAAGCAATGCTAGTAATACAGGCACTTTCAAACGATTGAGTGGAAATGGTGCAACTGAGAACTTCAGTTCGGGGCAGTTTCTATTTGGGCAAACCTTCGCATAACTGCAGGTTGACAGCTTCACTCGCTCCGCCCAAATCCAGGGCAGGCATGCAGTTATGCAACAGGGGGAGAGCGAACCAATTGGCTTTATTCGCTCGAGTATGGTAGGCCCAGTTCCTCCCTGGACTTCACAAATGCGCGTTCCGTTATACGCCATGCCGCCATAATGTGCTTTAAATAATTACAAATGAATAAAGCCACGAATATAAAACAAAGAAGAAAGAGTACTTTCTGGATATACAATTCTGGATTCATTTGTTTTACCGGCTTGATTAATCTTATTTTTGAACACCCACGTTTTATAAAACGATATGTAATTACTTTTTTTACTAACAGAGGATTTCCAGAAATAGAATCGATTTTATTAGCAAGTGTTTTATCTGGGATTATTGGTGGTATATCTTTAATCGCTGTTTTGTTTACAATTGTGAAAATTGAAAAGCCTGTTAGTATTCGATCTTTACTCTCACTCTATCAATTTGATTGGCGGGGCCTCTGTTTTTACTTTATTGCATTGGGAGCATTGAATTTAATCGAGTACTTAATACTCAGGAAATACCTTTTCCATCCAGTAGAATCCTTATTGCTTTCTCTTGGCTTTCCTCAACGTCCTGCATATTCATTCGATCCAGTACTACTTCAATTTAAATGGCTCAATAGTATGGCAATAATATCTATGTGTTGGATAGAGTTCCCGGAAGAGTTATATTTTCGTGGTTATTTTCAGAAAGAGATATATAAAAGGTTTGGTACTTTCTGGTCCATCATCCTTAGTGCACTTATCTGGGATATCTGGCATTTTTTTAGCTTAGCAATGATTTTGCGAAGGTTTTTTGTGGGTCTTATTACAGCAGTTATTTTTCACTGGCGTAATAATGTTTGGGGAGTTGCAGTAGGTCATCCACTGGGAAATCGCTTACTTGTGCTTTTGCTAATTATTCTTGGAAGGAAGATACTTTAAAAATGGAAAATGGCGGCAAGGCGTATAACTTGGGCTTTGCGGCTCCGCTCGTCCCTCGCTCCGCCCAAACGAAGGGCACTTTTTTTGAAGAGTTATGATGCTTAAAGCTACGGTAGGTTGTCGTAGTATAGTTAAAAAACTACAATAGCAACCACCCTTGGCTTCGCAAAGCCCAGTATCGTTATACGCAATGCCCGACGCCTGCTGTAATCTTAGCCCTTGATAAGAAGCAAACTTAAACGTATCATTACTTCATGACGAAAGAAGAGGCCTTTCAGATTATTCACAAAAACCTGGATGCAATCCAAGGATTTGGGGTTGCTCGGATTGGATTGTTTGGATCGACAATGGAGGGCTTGGCAAGTGAGGATAGTGATATCGATATACTGGTTGAGTTTCAGAAGGGACACAAAAGCTTTGACAACTTCATGGACCTTAAGTTTTTGTTGGAAGGGCTTTTTTCAGGCCGCCGAATCGATCTACTGACGATGGACTCCCTTCACCCCAAGCTGAAACCAACCGTGCTCGCTAGCGCTCAGTATGTCTCGTGACTATTCCCTGTACCTGTCCGAAGTTCTTCGAGCAGTTGATGCGATTGTATCCTACATAGGAGACATGGCCTACGAGCATTTCGCGCACGACCGCAAGACGCAGGATGCCGTCCTTCGAAATCTTATGGTGATAGGTGAGGCCGTTAAGCAGCTTCCTGCCGAACTCACGAACCAACGCTCAGAAGTTGAGTGGCGGAAGATCGCAGGAATGCGCGACATACTCATTCATCAGTACTTCGGGGTGGACCTTGAAATCGTTTGGGATGCTGTGAAGAACAAAATACCCGACGTTCACGGGGCCGTGGATGCCTTGTTGAAATCGCTGCGAGAAGAAGATGGCGCCGGGCACAGCGTATAACTACGGGTTGGCAGCTCCGTTCGCTGCGTTCACTTCCCCCAAATCCAGGGCAGGCTTGCCCCAACGGGAGGGCGGCAATGCAGGCCGACGGGTGCAAAAAGGGAAGGCTGGGAAAACGTCGTTCCTCCCCGGACTTCGCCAACCCGCGTTACGTTATCCGAAATTGCGCCTAGGACTACAAGAAAGGAACGGTCGATGGTAACAAAATCTTTCGAACAGTTTCTGGATCAGCAAGAAAAGGTGAAAGTATGGCCGAGCAGAAGGTCTCGCCAGGAACTTATTCTACGGTATCTATCGGCCCATTTTGAATTCGAAAGAGCCTACACCGAGAAAGATGTTAATACCATCCTACTAACGGGGCACTCCTTCGGAGATCCAGCTATTCTTAGGCGCGAGTTGATAAGTCTAGGTTATTTGAATCGTAGAACTGATGGTTCACGCTACTGGAAGACGAATCAAAACCGAATACCGTTTAGTTGGGAGACAGGGAGATTACTTGTCGATTTAGCTACGGCGAACGACGTAGAGGACCTAGAAAATGTCTACGAATCGTGCAGATACTATGAGAGTTGGACTGACGATCAAGGCGACCGGTGTCTGACCATGTTGGATTTCGTGTACAACGCGAATCTACCGCCAGGGGGCAATAAGGAACTGGCCACCCTTCATAGCATTCGGCTCAAAGCAACTGGTGAGATAGTTGGCTACCTAAACTGCTACCATGGGTATCCTGAGAAGAATATTTTCTGAATCGCTGTGTTGATGATCCACCCGAGACACCAACAGCAAGGACTGGGAAAGTAGTTGGTTTCGTGTCTTTCCGAACAAGTCAAGGAATTGATTGAGTTTGACAGAATGCAATTGGTTGTTTCACTAAAAAACTGGCCAGCACTCAGGTTCTGGATCCAATCAGGATTCAATCACATCGTGAAAATATTTGGAGATTGTAAATATAGTGAAACAGCGTTCGCTCATGTTGTATCGGATAGGGCTCTTAAGTGAACCAGGCGCAACTTCGTATAATTGAGGGTTGCCGGCTTCGCTCACTACGCCCAAATTGCGCTGCTGTCACGGATTTTGCTGTGCTGAGCTTTCCACATTTACCTACTTGAAAAGTGCTGGATCTATTAGCATCATCTAAAGGCAACATGGATAGTGAGGGAAAGCAAAATTACGTGCCAGCCCGGCCTTCGGCCAGCCACGCGACTTCGGCAACCCTCGTTGCGTTATACGAAATCATTCGCGATGAGGATACCGAATGAATATTGAAACAAATAAGTATAATCTTGAAGACATTAGCTCTCTGTCATCACCAATCGATTCATTTCTAGAAGATCATATAATTGAATCGCAGTTCTACACGATATGTCATGGAGAGGTTCCTATTGGTTTCTTTGCTATACATAACAACAAACTTATGACGCAATTCTTCATAACGAAAGATTTTAGAAATATCGCTCAGAAGACATTCAAACAGATTAAAGAGGCATATAATCTAAAATCTGCATTCGTTCCTACATGTGATGAGTTTTTTCTCAGTCATGCAATCGATGAGTACAAAAAGATTCAAAAACAGGCTTATTTCTTCCAAGATCGGGAAAGTACAAATGCGAAAAAGAATAATAGCGTTGATTATCGGCTTGCTACAGAACAAGATTCTGAAAAAATAAAAGCTGTAAGTGGTGATTTCCTTGACAACATAAAGGATCGTATTCGAGCACAACAAATATATTTTGGCTTTATCAAACATGATTTATGACGAAGTACGATACTTTATCTTAAATATATATGCTACCAAAAAAAGTTAATTCCAATCTCAGGCTGTTGGTATTACAATCATAACTCAAAAAAGACTTTAGAAAGTGCCGGCATGTTTACAAATACAAGACTGCTTAGATTCACATTTTGAAATACGCGAATGACTTCGTATAACTACGGGTTGGCGGCTACGGGGCCTTCGACCTCTCCACCCAGATCCAGCGCACGTTAATTGGCTCGGTATGGTTATTGTGCTGCCCCATATTGCTAAAGGTAAAAAAGCAGGTCACTTGCTTTGTCGCTGGACTTCACCAACCTGTGTTTCGTTAGGCGAAAGTTCGGGAAAAAGGCAACTGAATATGATATAATATTCAAAAATAAGCAAACATTGGAGAATAATGCCAACAATTTCAATGTTTTTTGGAATCATAATTCGTTTATATTTTGGTCCTATTGAAGGTAATTTACCAACAAAGCAGCTAAAATTAGTATTAGCATGGGCAGAATTACATAAAGAAGAATTATTAGCAGACTGGGATTTAGCTATGAACGGAGAAATTCCTTTTAAAATTGATCCTTTAAGATAAGAGGTTTTTATATGTATGTTTCTGTTATAAACGTAAAACCACTCGACAATTTTAAGCTATTACTTACTTTTGAAAATCATGAAAATAGAATTTTCGATGTAAAACCATATTTAAGTTTAGGTATTTTTAAGGAATTAAATAATCCAAACATCTTTAACACTGTTCGCATCTCTTTCGATTCTATAGAATGGATTAATTCTGCAGATATTGATCCTGAGATTTTATATAGAGATAGTGTACCAGCTTAAATGTCCGAACCTTCGCCTAACTACAGGTTGGCGGCTCTGCTCGCCTTCGGCTCGCTCCGCCCAAATCCAGCAAGGTTTGATGTAACGGCCAGTGTATTGTGCTTCCAGCCGGTTTCTTGTATAACAACCAGATCACTTGATTTGTGCTTGACTTCGCCAATCCGTGTTTCGTTAGACGACATTGGCCAGTAAAAACGTAGCTTCACAGGGAGAAGGTACACTATCAAGACGCAAGAATCGAATATCTACGTTCGCCCTATGCGACTAGAAGAAAAGAAGGTCGTTCACAATATAATGAGCCGCTCGTTCCCGCTGGTGCAACGTTGGTTCTTTTCGTTTACGCCCCATGTACTGGTCGCAGAGCAGAACGGACAACTGCTGGGAGCAATTGTTCTCAAACTTGTTCCGCTGTGCAGAAACCGTAAAGGCGGACTCATATACTGGGTATTCACTGCACCGGAAGCACGTGGAATGGGAGCGGGACAGAGATTAATTTAAGCAGCAGGCATCCTTCAGAAACGCCGGAAAGTAGTTTACACTTTTTGTCCGTACTAATGGCCCTTGGGCGGAATTGTGGCTGCGGGGAATCGTGAGGGGATTTCTCCTGCAGTGGCAATAGTAGGTCTATGCTACCGGCTTCAGTTGGCTGGACTGTTCCCAGGGCACTTTTTCTATCAGCAACTCCAACCAGTCCTTGTCCTGTGTCTTACCGGTGAAAATCTCCATGGGGGTCTTGCCTTTCCTCTTCCCGGCTGCGTACCGTCGATGGTTGTGGTAGTGCATGAACAGATTGAGCATCCCGTCAATAACGGTGGTACCCAATAAGGGAATAAGGGTGGTGGGCCCGTTTTCTCATCCAAGCTGCCGACTTCTCTAAGGCCATGCGGTACCGGCAACAAAAGTTCGATGCTCCTCGTTCTTGCCTTCCGGCTGAGACTTCTTTTAAAAACTAATTTTCGATAAATCACGAAAATAGCAGCGCGTGATCCTTCGCATAACTTGGGCTTTGCGGATCCGCTCGTTCCTCGCTCCGCCCAAACCAAGGGCACCTTTTTTGAAGAGTCAAAATGCTTAAGGCTGCGGTATGTTGTCAGAGCCTAATTAAAAAGCTACAATATCAACCGCCCTTGGCTTCGCAAAGCCCTGTTTCGTTATACGCCACTGCTAAAACCTTATTGAATATAGTAAGGACCCATTACGAATCAAAGGAACAGCTACAGAAGTATAAGTCTCGTTCGAAAAACGGCTTGTTAGTTTGGGAAAAGATAATAGCAAAAAAGTATTTTGCAGTCCCAGGAAGGCTATTGGACATCGGTTGCGGAAGTGGAAGAGAAGCTTTCGCATTAAGCCAAATGGGACACGAGATTACCGGTATTGATATCTCAGAAGAAGAGATACAAGCGGCAAATCAACTATCGAAGAGGTTAAATGAAAATATCGATTTCAGAGTAACAGATGGCATTTGTCTCAATTTTCCTACTGACTATTTTAACTATATTACATTCTGGAGCCAGGTGATAGGCAACATACCTCGGAGCCATAGCCGATTAGCTTTCCTGAAGGAATGTTTTAGAGTCCTAAGACTTTCTGGTATTATCTCTGTTTCGTTTCACAATAGGGAGGTTTGTGAGCTGCAAGCAACAAAAACTAGGGATAATTCAATCAAGTAAAACCTTTAGAATAGAAGAAGGCGACTTTATAGAAAAGGAATCTGATTTTGACACTCCTTGCTATTGGCACTATTTCACTAAGCCTGAGATTAAGGAACTAATGCAGAACTCAGGGTTTGAAGTATTAGAATGTAAACTGATGTCTGAACTTGAGCAAGGCGGTTGGAACGAGATAATAGTTGCTGTAAGAACACTTCTGTTTTCAGAACAAATAACCCAAGAAGTTCTCTTGAGGCTTCCGCACAGGCAGTGGGTTTTTTACCCAAGTGCCTTCGAGTGTTTTTCAAACATAACAGAATGTTGTTTTCTGAAGTTTCAGCCCTGATTTTTACTATGCTTCAATCTATTATAATGAAGTTCCAGGGAAGTCTATCCAAACCGGTGCAATTATTGCCTATGAGAGTGCAGGAGACTTTTTGAGATGGAATTCTCACTGGCATGGGCTCATCCTGGAGGGAGGATTTGACGAAGAAGGCACTTTTGTATACCTGCCCATATCTGATACCAACAAAATAACTGAATTGTTTAGACCGAAGGTACCCGCAGGGGGCGTCTTCGTCCCCGCAGGGGGGTAGGGGGAGGGGTAGGGGTACTGCGATGGGCTAAAGGAATGTGATAACTTGATAATGATTCGGGAGGAGCCTTTTCATGAATAGAGAGCCTTTGCCGGCTGAGCCTTTTCGCATCAAGGTTGTTGAGCCGATCAAGCTGCCCAGCCGCGAGGAAAGAGATAAAAATATAGTAGCAGGAGATTATAATCTCTTCAGGCTCAAAAGGAATGATGTCTATATCGACCTTTTGACCGACAGCGGGACTTCGGCCATGAGCGACAACCAGTGGGCGGGCATGCGGTGTTTGTCGATGCCGCGGCTTTCTTTCCCCATATACCAAGGAGCCAATTCCCCGCCGAGGTCCTGGGGGCTAAAGCTATTATCAACCCCGAAATTATTGAAGCACTTCTCGGCCCGCCTGCAGCCGGTCTGAAAATATGAGGCCAGTCATATATTTCCTCGTTCAGCGGGGATATGGCGGCAATTTCCTTTCCAGGTTGACATTTCGGCCTGTTCGGCCTATATATTGTTTCTGATCAAACAGTGTGTATAAAGAAGAGGAGAAGGTAGTGAAGGTTCTTTTTACCGGCATCCAGCCCACCGGACTGCTTCATATCGGTAATTATTTCGGAGCAATCAGGAACTGGGTGGAAATGCAGTATGAGTATATTCCCTATATCTCGGTCGTTGATTATCATGCCATTACCATACCCTACGATCCCAAGGAGATGCCGGAAAACGTTTTCAACCTGGCTCTGGGTCTTTACGCCTGCGGCCTGGACCTGGAAAAAACCATTCTTTTTGTCCAGTCTGAGGTGCCCGGTCATGCCGACCTGACCTGGATTTTCAATTCGGTCACCCCGCTGGGAGAGCTGGAAAGAATGACCCAGTTCAAGGATAAGGCAAAACAGCATCGGCAGAATCTCAACGTCGGTCTTTTGGATTACCCGGTGCTCCAGGCTTCGGATATTTTGATCTATAAGGCAGAGGTTGTGCCTGTTGGCGAGGACCAGGTGCAGCATGTTGAGTTTGCCAGGGTGGTGGCCCGTAAATTCAACGACCGCTACGGCCGCACCTTTCCGGAATGCGAAGCCAGGCTCACCGAGACCCCCCGGATAATGGGCCTGGACGGCGACAGCAAGATGAGCAAGAGTAAGGGCAATTATATCGCGCTTCTTGAAACCAGGGAGGAAATCTGGCAAAAACTGGCCCCTGCTAAAACGGACCCGGCCCGGGCGCGCAGAACGGATCCGGGCACCCCGGAGAAATGCAATATTTACTCTCTGCACAAGCTGGTTACACCGGGAGAGGAGCTTGCCGAGATCCATGAAGGCTGCCGGACCGCTGGAATAGGCTGCCTGGACTGCAAGCGAAAGCTG
>VRUG01000325.1 GCA_019456255.1 Planctomycetota bacterium
GGAGGAAGGTGGGGACGACGTCAAGTCATCATGGCCTTTATGCCCAGGGCTTCACACGTGCTACAATGGCGGCAACAGAGCGACGCGATACCGTGAGGTGGAGCAAATCGCAAAAATGTCGCCCCAGTTCGGATTGTAGGCTGGCAACTCGCCTACATGAAGTCGGAATCGCTAGTAATCGCGTATCAGCAATGACGCGGTGAATGTGTTCCTGAGCCTTGTACACACCGCCCGTCAAGTGATGGGAGTTGGGAGTACCCGAAGTCAGTTTGCTAACCCAGCTTGCTGGGGTGCGGCTGCCGACGGTAAGCCTGATGACTGGCACTAAGTCGTAACAAGGTAGCCGTAGGGGAACCTGCGGCTGGATCACCTCCTTTCTAGGGATATACTAGAACTCAGCCCTTCGGGGCTGGTGTAATGTCAGGCACTTTTGTTACCTGGCTTAACTGTACTTGATTATAAAAGCCCTGTCTTCGGACGGGGCTTTTTTTGTTGCATAGGCTCATTCAAAAAGGTATGATAATTATATGGTAACAACAAAAGAAAAAGCGTTGGCGATAGCTTCTAAGACCCGCAGAGTTCTCGATGAAATTTATGGTGAACGTCTCCGTGGCGTTTATTTGTATGGTTCGGCTGCACGTGACCAATTAACACCGGATAGTGATATCGATATCGCCATTATTCTGTATGATATAAAAAGTCGTTTTGAAGAGCATGAACGCACGAGCCAATTAGGTTCAGACGTGAGCTTAGAAGAAAACACTCTCGTAACTTTCCTTCTTATATCGGAAGAAGATTTTAGAGAAGGACTGTTTACAATACACAGAATGATCAAACGGGAAGGGATTCCTGTATGAGAAAGGATGTGCAAAAGCACCTTGAAAGTGCAGAGATATTTCTTAAAGAGAGTGAACACCTTTTTTCAGGTTGTTTTTACAATGGGACTATAGGTCGAGCTTATTATGCGATGTTCCACGCTGCCACCGCGGCACTACTGGCTAAAGATATTGAAAGAACCTCGCATCACGCTATAATTTCAGCCTTCGGTGAACTTATTGTCAAACCAGGCCACTTGGAGCAGAAAT
>VRUG01000326.1 GCA_019456255.1 Planctomycetota bacterium
TTCACCCACCTGCAACAAGAAGAACGATCTACATTAAATATGAATCCCGCCAGGTCGAACGTCGGGTAACACTTCATGTAGAAGAGAATGAAAAACAATTTCTCTTCTGCCGTCTTCAACACAAACGGCCTACCCAGTCTTAGGGCCAGCTTTCGTGTTTCTTTGAATACTTCCTCAATGTTCTTTCCAAAAACCACGGCCAAACGCAGAAACTCTTCTCGTTTCAGGCCAGTCAAAATCTTTAATAGCCTGTTTGACTTCCTCGCTCTCTTTAGATTGATCACGTTCCCCTCCCCAGGAGATAATCTCGAGAGGAATTCTATAGTAATCAAGCGGATTATACAACAATTCTATTACCACCGAACTGTGCTCACTGTTTTTTGCAGCACTGCTTACAAAGACCACGGGTATCCCTCTGGGCAGAATCTCTTCCAGAAAATCCAATCGATTGGAGGTGGGAGCAATAATGATGCCATCGACTCTCTTTTCGGTAAGTACGCGTAGAGACCGGATTTCCCGGGAATCTTCCCAGTTGGTATTGCACAGAAAGATACTGTAACCGGCCTCATTAGCCTGATCCTCAATTCCCCGCGCAACCTCGGGGGAAAAGGGATTGGTAATATCCGGAATCACCAGTCCAACGGAATAGGTCTCCTTTTTTTACCAGCCCCCTGGCTATCGCTTTGGGCTGGTAATTGAGCTTCTTAGCCGCAGAAAGCACCAGCTTTCGGGTTTCAGCCTTTACGCCCTTCTTATTATTCAGCGCATGGGAGACAGTGGCTTAAGAGACTTTTGTGATCTGGGCAATATGCTTTATAGTGGTTTCCATGATTTCTGTGCCACAATTATAGTAAACGTTTACAAAAAACGCAAGCCAAAATCTGTAAAATATTATAAAACCTAGCCGCACACAGGTGCTTTTCTATTTCTCCACTCACACAGGATCATTTTCTTCAGGGTACCGGCCGTATTTTTTAGTCCACTCAAAAAGCTTTATCACTTTCTCCACAGAGGTATCAGGCTGAATATTATGCGCACCGGCCAGTATATAGCCGCCGCCCCCGGCCGCTTCAGTAATTACTCT
>VRUG01000327.1 GCA_019456255.1 Planctomycetota bacterium
ACGCAGAAGAGCTCATGTTGATAGGCAGTTCGCAAAGCATAAGTCGTATAATGGTGTGTTAGCCGATATCCAATTTTTCCATAGTGCGGAATTCCAGGGTCATAAAAAATTCGCCATTGTGCACTTTCCAGCAAAAAACAAAATCAGCATAGTGCGCCCTTTTAAGAATAATACTATAAATCTTATTTCCTCGCATCCTCCTGGAATATCAATACAATAATAAGCAGGTTAAAAACAAATCGGGAGGTAAAGTATGCTCACACCTGAATTAGTAACAGAGATCATTGTCCTGGCTGCAATGGTAGTTCCCATCACCCAGGCCATCAAGAAATGGCTAAAGGCTGAGGGGAAGACCGCCCTGATCATCTCCGCTGTTGTGTCGATCCTATTTGCTCTCTGGAAGACTCTATCAATCCAGCCCTATGACTGGGGCAGGTTTATCATCCTCGTTATCGGAGTATTCCTGGAAGCAAACGGAATTTATCATTTCGGTTCTTACGCTGTGGGCAAGATGGTAAGGCAGAAAGGAGTAAGCGCATGAAAAAGCACATCCCTGTTATCGCTGCTCTTCTGATTCTCCTGCCTCTTATCTGTCCGGCGCAGGAGATCAAGCTTCCCGTTTTCTTCCTGTACTATGACGCTGGGCTGGGAAGCGAGGAGATCGAGCCGGAACAAGGGGAAGAGGAAGAAATTGAAGCCTCTTCACAAAGGCACAAAGTAACCTTGCGTATCAAAGAAGAATGGAGCGATGAGGTAACTACCAATCTCTACACCGCTGTTTCCAGGAAAGAATATTTCCTCCAGTCCGGCAGCTATAACTATTTCTATCTGAATCCCGATGTCGCCTGGGAGATCACCGACCGGATCAAATGGTACACCGGCTTCCGGTCGAAGTTTACCTTCTGCGATGAGCTGGATTTAGACGGCTTATCTAAAGACTTTACCAGTCTTTTAGCCAAGACCAATTTTACCTTCAAGCCGGTAGAAAAGCTTAAAATTATACCCTCCTTCCAGAGTGTCTTTGATCTGTATCAGAATGAAGCCAAGACTCAAACTACTCAAACCTTTGGTTTAAGCATTAC
>VRUG01000328.1 GCA_019456255.1 Planctomycetota bacterium
AGTCACAGATTCAAACCCCCAATGTGAGCCGGACTCGGTATGTTGGGCTGAAATCCAACCGTTTGTTGTTTCCATAGGATAATCTTCTTGAACTCTTTAACCTTGAACAAATTTTTATCGTTTATAATTCCTTATGATATAAATAATTAGAGACAGACTTTTTGGGCGGGTTGTTTACTAAGACCTCTGGATCGATTTATTTACGTAGGATTGTTTGTTTTTTGGTAGCACTTACGATAGAGAACATAACTGTAATTATAGCTATGTAGAAAAAAATGTCAAAAGAAATAATCATCATGAATAGCCGCAAAAAAGCGTGAATTCGGTGAAAAAATGCAAAAAAATGCTGTTTTGTCGGCCTAAAACGATAAATATTGGTGTATCATGCGATAGGACGAACCGATATAGCAATAACCTAGCTATAAAAGGCGGGATTTTAGATTATATATTTGGCTTGGTCTGGGGAAAACCAGATCTTAGCTGTAATTGGATCACTAAAGGTAATGGTGAAGGCAGAATCAAGAATCTTTTCGGGATTGAAGTCGGAAGGATATTCAAAGATTTCTTGTAAAACTGTTAATTTTTGAATCCTTTCGATGGCAACTATTCGGATAGAATCATGTTTTACTATTCTTACGAAGACATATAGGCCGCCATCATGCTCAAATAGCTTAAGCGGATGAATATAGAAGGTTTTGGTTTTATCCGTAGAAAAGGCATGATAAATAATCAGGCAGGTTTTGTGAAGGAGTATTGAATCAATAAGATCATCGATTATTTCTTCTTTTCCAGAATAGTTCTTCAGCAGCTTTCCAGATGGAATAAAGATATCATCAAGTTTTGATAGTGAGTGCTGAAGTTGTTCATTATGAGGAAGAAAAGCTTTAAGCTTTTCTTGTAAAGTGAACAAATACTTTTCAATATCGGTATGTCTAAAAATGCTTCCTTGAGAGATAAGATAATTTAATAGAATGATTTCTTCTCTTGTGAGATTGAGATCGGGCAGGCTTAGATTAGGTAATTTCAAGAGGAAGGTTTCTTCTATTTTCCACCTTTTTTCCGGTTCTGATGGTACTCT
>VRUG01000329.1 GCA_019456255.1 Planctomycetota bacterium
ACCGGGCCGCAGGCACTTCTGCGCCAGTTCCAGGGCCCGCTCCGCCAGCCGCGCCGAGCGGGCGGCGTCGGCCTGCTTGATGCCGCTGGTGGCCGGGGCCATGTCGCTGAGGATCACGTCGAATCCCTCCCCCTCACCCTCCACGTTCCCGCCCAGTTGGGCCGGGCCCAGATCGAACACGTCCGCCTGAAGCACCGTCACGGCGGAGGGCAGGGAGGCCGTCACCTCCTGCAGGTCCACCCCCGTCACGCGTCCTTCCGTCCCCACCTGCTGCGCCGCGTATTGCAGCCAGGAGCCCGGCGCGCATCCCAGGTCCAGCACGCGCATGCCGGGACGCAGGAGGCGCCGCTTGCGGTCGATCTCCTCCAGCTTGTAGGCCGACCGGGCTGCGTAGCCCTCGCGCTTGGCCTTGTGGAAATAGGAGTCCCGGATTTTCTTCATGGGAGGTGGGGGTTTGACCCGGAGGCTGGAATTCCTGTTAAGAGCCTCTGACAAAACCAAAGGGTGTATATGATTTTGATGATTGAATATCTTGATTGTGATCTCGGATGAACCCCACCCTTCCGCCCCTATCGGGGCTCCCTCCCTCCCCGCACGCAGGGAGGGAAAACTGCCACGACACATTACCGGGAGGCACCCCTCCACGTGTACGGGGAGGGGAGACACCGCGAAAGCGGTGTGGGGGAGGGGTTTCGCCGTTGATAAATCATCCAACCTTTGAAGCAATTCATCATATCTTTAGAAATTCGATTTATTAGTTTTGCTAGAGGTATAAAGAGTTTTCCCGCGATCGGTTACAGCATTAACGTGGCGTTGATCTCGTCCAGGTCCTCCCGGGAGGGGCGCAGTTCCTCCTGGCTGAGCAGCGAGAGGGGGGTATCGGTCAGGTTCTCGATCTCGGCGAGATTGGGGGCGTCCTCATCGATATAAATGAGCCCGGTGAGGAACTTATGGTTGGCCCGCGCCTTTTCCAGAATGTTCAGGGCCTGGATGCGGTCCAGCGGGTCGTGATCCTTCAGCTTGTGCAGGGTGATCACCCCGGCTTCGTGCATGCGCACCCGCAAGTCGGTGCCTT
>VRUG01000330.1 GCA_019456255.1 Planctomycetota bacterium
TGGCCTCATCTTGTAGATGTTTCCCCACCGGTAACTCGATCCCGCTCAAATCCGCCATAGACCATTTCCCGCCTGATCCCTGTCTTGGGACATACGCAGTAGACCTGCCCTTTATAGTTGTAGGTAATATTCCATGTGCCTGTAACAACCTTTGTCTCTTCCCCATCTTTCCACATGTTCCGGATATCTATCACCGGTTTAATCTCATACCTATCCCACACCCTCGCAATTAGCTTGCCATCATCATATGCCTTATCTCCATCCAGGTATTCGCCTCGGTTAAGAATCTCAGCATGCCGCTCTTCCATTTTATCCAGCAATTAATGAGCTACCGGCATTCCCGCCGCTGATGCTTTCGTCACCTCAATAGCTACAGGTAGCTCTTTTCAGTGGAATCTTCCATCGTTGATCGTTGATCACCAACCGGGTATAGACTCTTATTTTAAAATTGCTGATGCAAGAACTTTAAGTATGAGAAAAGCCTTTAAATGTGTTAAACTTATGGGCACGATATTAAGCGGAGAGGCCCTGAAAATTTTATTTTTTGCCAGGTTATGGTTCCTCTTTTTCTTCCTTTTCTTCCTCTTGCCGCCGCCGGCAGTTCGGTCTTTAGAGTTCAGTGTCCAGTATCTTCCCGGCGATAAGTTCAAGATAACCGAGAAAGCGGACTTGCGGCGCTTTGAGAACGGGCGCTTTATCGGCCTATCCTACCGGGAAGTGAGGGGAATCCTCGACGTACAGCCAGGGCAGGGCGGAACGCCCGAGGTGCAGGGCAGCTTCTTCGTATTCGAAGAAACCAAGCACAAAGACCGGCACGTGGCCAGAAAGATCGATGATGTGGTCCCGGTCAAGTTTTCATTTCAGGCAGACGGAACCTACCTGGTCCCGGAATCGGAAAGGTATCCCACTTTGAGGAGTTTTCCGACCTTTCCGGCCGAGCCGGTGGAGCGGGATGAGACCTGGCGGGCCTTCGGGGTGCGGGTGGTCGAACCTTTCCGGGACGGAAAGTTTACCCGGGTCCGCTTCTACTGCGAGTACCGCTACCTGGGCAGGCAGAAGCGGAACGA
>VRUG01000062.1 GCA_019456255.1 Planctomycetota bacterium
TACGCGCTGAACATGGACGGCGCCCTGCTTGTGCGGCGGCTGCAAAGGATGCCGGGTGGGCAGATCGAAGCATCCTCGGAAAGCCCCACATACCAGTCCTTTCGATTTCAGCAGGACGATCCGGCGGTAACAGTGATAGGGCGGGTCATATGGGTCGGTCATGATATGTAGGAAATAACATATAATTATGATATTAAGCAAAAATACGCCCAATTAACTGGAATAATTGACAATAATCAAATATTCCAATATAATTGCACAATATTGAGGGGTTTTACCCTAAATCTGCGTTTTCCCGATAAATCAGTGGAAATCGCGGTGTTTTAGGGGTGAAAGTTCCTCAAAAGCAGTTCCACTTTGACCGTCTAACACAACCCCAACTCACAGTTTTGTGGTGTTTCCTGGAACTAACCGGAGGATGGGACAGCTATGTCTACGGCAACAATGAACCCTATTTTCAAACAACCCCTGGCCTTGCCCACCGTCTCCTGGTGCCTTGAACGGCTGCCGGTTGTGGTGCTGCTTCTCAGCATTGCTTTCCTCCAGGGCTATGCGCTCCTGTTTTGGAACGGCCTGTTAGGTCGGGCCGGTTGGGGAGTATCGGTCGGCCTAGAGGTGCTGCATCTTTGGTTTTGGTACCGGGCTGCGGTTTCAACTCGATTGTCGCGGTTTGCTTGGACGATCCTTGCGGTTGTGGCCACGGGTCTTTTGCTTGCGGGTACACTTCACGAGGTTACCCAGCCCCTGCTGCAAGAATCCGGGCGGGTTGAAGCGGCCGACCAGGAGCGTGAATCGCTCCAATCGGAATCACGGGTTCTCATGTCAAACCTGGAAGCTTATCGGGATATGGCAGCCACTCAGGGCCGGCGGGGTTGGCGGGATGACCTGAGGCGGGACACCGCCCGCTTACAGACCATTACCGATCAGTTGCGAATCCTTACTGCTCACTCCGGCAATACGGCGCGGCGACCGTGGCTAACCAAGGTCACTCAGGGAGGGGTGATTGCGGTCGCCGTGCTTTTCCAAATCGCTGCGGTGCTCGCCGTTTGGACTCTCTCGGTCGGTAGTCGAAAGAACGAAAAACCGTTTCGGGTTGAAAATGCGAAATCCCGGAACGAAGGAAACGTTTCGGGGTCTGTTTCCGAAACAGTCGAAACGTTTCGCACCCCGTCGAAACAGCCAAATACAGATTTTTACAGGCAATTATGGAGGCAGATCGAAGCACTCGCAAGCAGCAATACCGCCCGATTAGCGCGGGGTAACGGGAAAATTTCACAGGCGTCTCTATGCAGAGACATTGGTGTAAGTCCACCGGATTTATCCGCCATAAAACTGATTTCACAGGGTCAGCAAGTACCTCGAAATCCCTCCAAGGAGGCCATTTCAAAACTTGCGAAACGATTCAAAATCGAAATGCCGAAATAGGCGAGATCGTTTCGGATCGAAACGTAACGGAAACAATTTCACTCAAGCATAGGAGATCAAAATGCCCGGTTATGTTGAAAGCATGATGTACGTGGGCCAGACCCCCTGGCACGGGATCGGGGTCGCGCTGGACGCTCCCCCCACCGCAGAGGAAGCCATCAAAGCGGCTGGACTCAACTGGAAAGTCCAAAAGCAACCAATTTTCACGCCACACCGAGGGCAAAAGGAAATGGAAGAAATCCAAGGCTTCAGTGCGGTTGTGCGCCGGGACAAAAAACGGGTGTTGGGAGTTGTCGGCAGGACGTGGCAGCCCCTGCAAAACCGGGAAGCGTTCCGGTTCTTCGATCCGTTTATCGATGCCAAGGTTGCCGAATTCCACACAGCCGGATCGCTCAAGGACGGTCAGATGGTTTGGGTACTGGCCAAGTTGCGGGCCGATCCCATGACAGTGGTGAAAGGGGACGATGTGGAGAAATTTCTGCTGTTGAGTAATAGCCACGATGGAAAGGCGGCGGTAAACGTGCGGTTCACGCCAGTGAGGGTCGTTTGTTGGAACACCCTGGGCATGGCCGAATCCGACGATGCCAGTCCGTTTTTGCGGATCCGCCACGCAGGCAACCTCAAGCAGACCATGGCCAAGGTGCAGGAAGTAGTAAACATCACCAACCGAACGTTCGCTGCCACGCTTGAACAGTATCGGTTCCTGGCCAAACGGCAGGTGAGCAACATCCACAAGTTTGTGTTGGATGTCTTGCAGGTGCCCGATGATGCCGAGAAGCCGCCCCGCGCTTTGAACAACATTATTGAACTGTTTGAAGGCGGGCGAGGCCAGGACAACAAGTTGGTACAGGGCACACATTGGGCCGCCTACAACGCCGTGACTGAGTTTGTGGATCACCACCGGGGACGTGACGGAACACGCCTCGCCTCGGCTTGGTACGGCGAGGGACGCCGCATCAAGCAGCGGGCGCTGGCGGTCGCTACTGAATTGGCGCGGGCGGCATGACCAACAACAAAGAACAATTCGGTAAGAGGCAGCGGGCCTATGGCTTAACAATTCTCACGGCCCGCGTTCCAATGAATAAATCCTATTGGATCGGGCCAGACGGACGGATTGCCAAGTCCGATTATCGAAATGCCCTGTTCTTTGATGCGATGCCACAGCGGCTCGATTCGCTGTTGGAATTGTGGCTGATGCTCCAGTTGGCTTCCGATGGTGCCAACAAGTGCATTATTCGGGGTGTACCTGACATCGAGGTCGCCCAAACCGCCGCGCTTGATCCCGAGGATGATCTGGTGCGAGGGCAAGTTCGACCGTCCCTGATCCAAAACTGCAAGCGGCAAATGCGGTTATTCAAAGAACCGAAGGGAGGCAACAATTGGATCATGTTGGATTTCGATGATCTGGAGGTGCCGCCAGCGGTGGGCGATCCCAACACGGAAGCGTCCATCGAGTGGGCCATACGGGAACATTTGCCCCCTGAGTTCCAGTGCGCAAGTTACATTTATCAATTCTCGAATAGCGCGGGCCTGATTCAACCCGACGGCTCGCCCTACAAACCGGGACTGTGTGTGCATTTGTTCTTCCTGCTGGAAAAGCCGCTTACCAACGCTCAACTGAAAAAATGGTTGGCGGACACGCCGATTGATAAATCGCTGCTCAATGCCGTTCAGGTGCACTACGTGGCCAATCCAAAGCTGGAGGCGGGTGTTCGGTGCATTTTGAAAGAGCGGATGGGGCGGGTGGAAAAAGAACACGAAACGGTAAAACGGCCACCGGAGTTTGAACCCCAACTCGAAATGGAATTGGTGGACGAACCCTGAAAGGCATCCCACATGTCTGATAGCTCCGGCATCATCCCAACCTTCGGCATCAAGCCGGGAACTGTGATCGGAGGCTACCAAATAAAGAGGGCAATTGGCCGTGGTTACGAGGCCGAGTGTTACCTGGCAAGCGAGATTCCAACGGGAGTTCGGCGAGCAATCAAAATCTACCCCATCGAGGAAATGGAGGATCTGGAACGAGTGCGCCACATGGCGTGGTTTTTCGAACAATTGGCCGACACTGGTTCGGTCGCCCGCTACTTCCACTTTCACACGGGTTACCTCCCAACAAACGGGAAGCCCGCTGCGATGTTGGTTATGGAACACATAAGGGGGCCAACGCTGGAACAATATGTGCGCACCATCAAAGGCCGACAACACCAACGCGAGGTTCATTATCTGCAACTGTTGGCCAGCATCGCCGAAAAAGTCGGCTGGGTGCATCGAATCGGATATGCCATCGGCGATTTCGAGAATCCGCTCAACACGATTGTCAGGCCAACCGGGGAACCAATTTTTTGTGATCTTGAGCCGGGCGAAGCTGGAAACGCCAACACTGATTTTGAAAACGATCTTGAGGAACTGCTTTCGCTTTTTGACTTTATATTTTCGACAAGGAATCGGCGGCAGCTGTATGACGAGGGCAAAGCAATTATTGAAACGGCCCTGGATCGGCCGATCCGCCGCGACACCATGGCGCGGATTTCCAAGAAACTGTCAGCTTTGGCAGATGCCCAATATGAGGAACGACCATGACCGAGAACATCATCGAAATGTCGGATTTTCCCGGACGTCGGATGGATAAGACAAAGTCGGTGCCCCAATCGACATTGATGATCGAAGGGAAAATTGCGGTGGAAGTAGTGGGGGTAGGGGAGGGCGCCACCGAGGTAGTAAGGGAAATGGCCAAAGAAGAGTTTGTTTTGTTGAACCGCCAGTTGTTTGGCCCCAATTGCGAGTTTTCGATATCCGATAATGCGCGCCAGGAGCAGGTGCCGGAGATCGGGATCGTTGTTTTCGATTCGAGCGAAATCGGATCAGTCAGAGCCGCTCTCCCCGTTGCCAAAAGTATAGAAAGGGCGGGAGGCATGGGTCTTTCGTTCGATCTGTCCAACAACCCGCCACCGAAGATGCTCCGTGTAAGCAACATACTGCTGCCCATCGGGGTCATCGGACATTCAGGCACGGCAGCATATTTGGGTGTGTTTTGCCGGGGGCTAATTGTACCAATCCTGAATGACACCATGATTGGGATTGAATTCTCGCAAGGCCCCCTGGCCTTCTGGGCGGGACGATCGTCTTGGGTCATATCCGGTGAGGGCCAAGGAGAAAATCGGGCATTGGATGCCATACAGGACGCAACGAACATGGCCAAGGAACAGGAACAATCCTTCGATGACGCAGATGCCATTCTGCTGACGATAATTGTTTCTCCTGATTTTACGATGGGTGAGGCTGCGGCCATGGCCAGGATGTTGGACGATTCAACCTTGTTGGGCGGCGTGTCGTTTAGCTACTCGACGGTCGTGGATGACCACGGTGAGGGCAGCGTGGAGGCGATCCTGGTGGTGACCGAGTGAAGAATAAATTCACACCGCCTTCTGATCAGCCATTCGGCTGCAATTCAAACAACAATAATTCGGATTGCTAACCTCTGGCCGCTTGCGGTTCTGCGACTTCAGGAGGATTCCCCGCAAGCACCTGGTGTCGGCCTTTCGCACTCCAGATTGAATACGCTTGATCTGTGAAGTCAGATAGTCCTTAGCGGATTTTTTCAGCTTGGATTTCTGTAATCCCTCTTCAACATGCTCAAGAAACCAATAGTCGGCGTCGGTGGTCAGCCACCAGCAATATGCTGGCCGTCCGTCTCGACCGGTTCGCCCGAAATATTGCACCAGACTTGTCAGGTTTGATGGGGTATGAGCCACCACCACAAAATCGACGGGAAAATCCAATCCTCGTCCGAATCCCGAAGTAGCCACCACGATCCTGTGCCGCTCATCTTGGAAATCCCGAATGACCTGTTGGTTGTCCTTATCGGGACGTTTGGAATGATAACGGGCAACCGAGAATCCGAGGTCACACAACAATTTATAAGTACGTTCAACCTGTTTGATGGAGTCGATGTAGATGACACCCCTCCAATTCTTACGAAGGGCGCGGCGGACAATTTTCACCAAATGCGTTTTGCGGGCGGTGATGTTGTCGAAGCGGGCATGTTGGTAAAACAGATTGCGACGATTGAGAGAGCCTGTGAGTACTTCCCAATCTTGAGTGGGCAAAATCACGTTCCTTTTGAGATAGCGGCGAACAAAACCCTTGGGCGCACTGGCTGTGAGAGCCAATATCTGAGTGGGCTGAATGGCCTTAACGGCTTTGTTGAAATGCAGGTAGGCGTCGCGAAAGTCCGCGTCCTCCAAAACGCAGTCCACCTCATCGACCACCAGGAACCGAGACGACCGTTGTTTGATCGCAGCGATGATAGTTTGGTTGACCAAAACGCCGGGTTGCAGTTTGTCCGGCGTGATGAACAACAACCCACCCTCGGTGCCCTGTTGGAGCGACCGGAGATTGGCCACATTGGTGGGGTCATCCATTTTTCCCCGTAGTGAAATGCCACCATGGCGAGCGCATAAATCGTCGACCAGGGCTTTGTAGGGTACAACAAAGATGGTTAGGTGATCCGGGAACAGTTTTGAAAGGCGACGGTGACGCTCCATGGCCACCAAGGTTTTCCCGAAACTTGTTCTGATGACAAACAGTAAGTTTTTCCCCTCTGCCAGGATGTTGAGTGCTTGGCGCTGTTTTTTGTAAAAACCATCAACAGGAGCAGGGCGATCATAGCGGGGAACCTTAGGGAGATGGACAGATCGCTTGAAGGCGAGGTAGCCGGGACTAGACAAAAGCGAACGAACGGAACCCCGAGTGAAGGATTTGCCACGGAGCGACTTGAATCGTCCATGGAGGTGGGAGGCAATCGTGGCGGGGGTTTGGTTCCGACGCTCCAAATCCATCACGACATGGAATACGTCGTAATGGGCGGCATGGCTGCCCCATCCACCCGGATCACGACGGCGATGATCGCCAAGGTTGTTATAAAGGCGAAGGAGTTCGTTGTAGACGCCAAACACACGGCACGCAAAGGCAACTCGCCTTAGGGAATTAGTAGTGATTTTAGAGTGACGGGAGAGACGGAGGAGGTCGGTAGCAGCCCGATCAAGGATGCGTTTCAGCGGAGGAAAATTCAGATCATAAGGTCTACGTACGAGGCCGGTGCCCTCACCAAGTTCGAGCATTCGGTCAAGCACCAGGTCGTATGTGACTTGCATTAGATTGGCATGAGATTGATTGCGGACACGTACCACCGACAGAGGGGACGCGAATTCTAAGGAAGCATGATTACGATGGAGCCAACGCACGAATTTCAGAATCTGGGAAATCCTCGTAGCCTTGAGGATACGATCCACATGGGACGCACGGATCAGAATGGATGCTTTGGGATGTTGATGACGGATTCGATGAACGAGGAACCCTAGGCGACGACTTGCCAAAGGAATCGAGGCAGAAACCCCCAGGTCAAAAAGATCATGATCGGCTTCAACGGGAAAATTATCTTCCAGTTGGAAGTTTTGTGATTGTCCATCCTGATAAGGTTTCGAGGTGCGGACGTAATTGATGATGAGAGATTTTGGTTTCATGGAAAGCCTCCAAGGAAAAGGATTAATGCGGGTCATGAGACGATAAACCCGATTTCCTAAGAGGCTTTTACAAGATAGATGACACAGGTCTGGGAAGTAGGGGTCGGGCAGTTTGTTCACGCGCTCGAAAGGAATGAAAACGAGCGGAGGAACAGGTGCCCAGGTGGAATATGTTCGTGTTTTACGAGCAAAATGACTGCGGGGAATTAACGGTGGGGCGGATTGGAAGGGTGTGCGAAGTACTAGGGGTACGGGTTCCGAGGAGTTGAATGGGTAGAAAAAAAGCCCCATGAAACTGAAAATTTCGTGGGGCTTTGATAATTAAGAATTCAACCTTACTTCCCAGAAACAATTTCAAAATGAGTCCCAGTTGTTTTTTCCAGGGCCTTGAATACCTCCTTGATGATCTTGGGTTTCCGGTTAATCCGAAGGGTAAGGCACCCTTTGAAAAACATCCCCTGGGTTCCATCGCCCAACTTCCTGGATTTGTCAGAACTTTTAATTTTGATCGTGCTTTGAACCGTCCTGCCATATTCCTCCAGTTCGCGGAGGTGCTCCTTCACAGCAGCCTGACTACCAGTCTCCTCCCAGATTCTCCGCCGCCACTTTTTCGAGAAGTCTTTCAACCGATCAGCGGTATCCAGACCATATTCCTCGATTTCCTCAGGACTTTTCTTATAGGCTAAATACACCCTCTTGGCATTCATCGCCGTGTGGTACGACAAACCCAACTCATTATCGAACAGGTTTTTCCTTTCGGCTACTGTCTGTTCGGGCCGGGCTTTGACAATATAGTCGACGACCTTTCCAATCTCCCAGTATGTCTTGGATCGCTTTTTTTCAAGCCGCTGCAATTTAGAAAACAAAACTCTTAATTCGTCATCACTGGCTAGAGAAGGCTTTTTCAACAAAATCTTTTCCACCTGATGATTCAATTTATTTTGACTAATGTCCTGTTTTTTCTTGTGGTTAATAACTGGGGTATTAGTTGTCGGGTTGACCTCGGCAATTTCTATTTTTTCGGCTTCCATTTTTTTCCTCATTATTAATTGGTGGGGCGCAAAACCGGAGAAATTCCGATCCAGTTTTTTTCCATTTACAGTTCGTGATTTTGGCGTTCACCAAGTTGGAGAAAAAGTTTCCGCTATTTTTTGAACCGAACGTGATTGAGGTCGATTCCGTAATCCAGTTCCTTGACCACCTCCAGCATTGCAACCGGCTCATCGCCTCCATTTCGTAAGTGTCGAAACACCACACGCCGTCAGTTCGTTTGATGCCAGACGCACGTCGGAGAAAGCGATATTCCGGCACAAATGTCACCCCCACACCGTTCTGCCAAGGCTGGGGGCTGAACCCATTGGTGGAAATCTTGTGGATCGACCTCTTCTCTAGGCGTTCACATGTAGCGAAGCACAAGGATGCGCTTAAACCGCTACTGGTTAACGCCCCGCAAAAAAGAGGTTCAGAAAAAGGCGGGGTCAACGTTCGGAGGGCCTCCATAGGAGGGATACCGATACGAGGGGTGGGATGGCCACCTCCATAAGGGTGTCTTGGGGTACCGGTGGTGTCAACCCGTAGGCGAATGTTTGAAGCGAGGTGACTTGTTAGTTATCCGTTAGGGGAAACAAAAAAGCCCCTACGCCATTTGACGTAAGGGCTTGAAATGAATGGTGAGCCGGCTCGGAATCGAACCGAGGACCTGCTGATTAAAAGTCAGATGCTCTACCAACTGAGCTACCGGCCCAATAGGGGAAGCCGACTCCCGGCTCCTGCCCGGGCCTGTCAGCAAAATCACGGTCGAGGCTCCCCAAAAAATGCTTTTCGTGAAGCCCCGGAGAAGGGAAGCGTTCCCGGCCAACCTCAGAGGCAGGAACAGCGCCGGGAGGTTCGCGGCGTGCCGCGGAGAAGCATCCCCAAGGGGATTTGAACCCCTGTCGCCGCCGTGAAAGGGCGGTGTCCTAGGCCAGCTAGACGATGGGGACGTATTGGTTACAATCGATAAGGCTAAAGGCGGGCGGTGGGTTTGTCAACGGAAATTGGAGAAGCTCAGATAAGGATATCGAGTCCGACCATGGTCACATCGTCGTCAAAATACTTCCCGTCCATGAAGGCCGTCAATTCGCTTTGCAGGATATCGATGAGTTCCTGGATCGGTTTTTCCGAATGTTTATTGATCAGTTGGATGACCCGCTCCATCCCGAATTCCTCTTTTTCATCGGGGCTGCTCTCAAACAGCCCATCGGTATAAAACAGAATACGGTCGCCTTTTTCCAGTTTGATGGTATCGCTGGAAAATTCCACCGGATCGAAATATCCCAGGAAGGTGGCCTGGGATTCCAATTTCAGCACTTCGCCCGTGGAGCGGCGGTGCAGGATCAAGGGTGGGTGCCCTCCGCTCGCATAACCGAAGGAATGTGACTCCTGATCGAACACTCCGAAGAAGACGGTCACGTAATCGTTGGGGATCGTCGATAGTTCCCGGTTC
>VRUG01000331.1 GCA_019456255.1 Planctomycetota bacterium
CCGGGATATTTTTTCAGCTTCTTTATGACCCTTCGATGTGAACCCTCTCCGGGATATCCTTCACCTGGAAGTTGAGCTGCTTATTGTTGGCAGATATGAAAAACACCATAATAGGCTCGGCTGGCGGATGTCCTGTAATATATTTCATCCGAATTTTTTATCAGATCTTCAGAAATTCGGAAAAAATCGAAAGGTGTAATAGCCATGAATCAATTTTGCGTTACAAATACATAATTCACATGATCCGTAAGATTTTCCGGAAGTTCCGTGCGAGCAATGATTTCAGCCAGTTTTATATTCAATTGAACGATTTCTTCTATGGTTTTGTTCGTTTTAATCATGATGCTTAAACAAGCCGAATCCTCATCTTCCAGGATGTCAGTCTGGCCTGCGAATGTATATATTTTCGAATCGTGCATTAAATCGCTGACGATTTGTTGATACATCTCTACAGAATCATCGGAAATATCATTGGTAATCAGGAACTCCGCAAATTGATCGATTTGCTGCGCAATGGAATGCTTTTCTTTTGGCACCAATGCATCCCATTTTTTTAAATATTTCAATGCATCTTGATACCGTCCGGAATGCATAGATCCTTCAATGACATTAATTAAATATCTCGGATCACCTTGGGCCAGTTTGTACGCTTTTTCTCCCAGTTCCCTTGCCTCCGAATAAAAACCAAGAAAATCCAGCGAAGCCGCAAAACTCGATATGCCTATCGGGTTATTCGGTTGGAGCTTAATCGCGGATTCAAAATGGCTGCGGAGTTCATTGATCCGGTGTTCCAGCGCCGCCAATTTTCCAAGTAGTATTTTTCCATTGAATGGATCGGTGGATACAAGTTGTTTTGCCTCCGTTTTCAGTTTGGCAATCGTAAATTCGTCTCTTTCAGGTGCATCAAACAATGATTCGACCTGTTTTATAAGGGAATTCGCCTTTATTTCAGGTTGATGGTTCATAAATGCCTGTATTGGATTCGAAATTGCCATCTATGCCATGGAGAAGACGATTCACAGCTCGTCTTTCA
>VRUG01000332.1 GCA_019456255.1 Planctomycetota bacterium
GGGGAAAGCCTTTTAGTCCGGCCCCTGTCCAAAAGGTCTGGACTTTACCTGGAATCATAGACAACAATTAAGAATACGGCTTTCACAAATACGCCTTCTGTTACCTGAAATTTTGGGCGTACCCTCTAATTTTAATTTAATGAAAGGAGTTTATTTTGAACAAGACAATCTTTTCTGTCGTTTTCGCTACAGTCGTGATTCTTTCTTCTTTTTCTCAAACTGAGGACATCGACAGAATACGAGAAATCTATTATGAAGTTGAAAATGAGATAAATGACAAAGAATTGTTAATTACAAAGATAGTCTTCAACTCAAACGATTTTCCTGTAGATGCCAACTTAGGCTATATAGATCTGGTCTCTAATCCCTATAAAGGGCAGCTCAGGAAGGTGGTCAAGTCCGAGGTCATTTCTCTCCGTGGCAAGTATCTTGAGTACGTCTATTACCCCAGTGGACAAGTAGCCTTTGTTTTCATGAAGATAGAAGAATATCCAGGCGAAGAGACTGAGGAATATAGATTTTACTTTTAAATTAACAGCCTCTTACGAGTGATATATCGCGTCTTCCAGGCCGAGAAGAAAGTATCCGATGAAATTTTTGACAAGAACTTTGATGAAGGATTGGTGCAACTCTCTTCAAGACTCCTGTCCAATGGGAATGAATTTACTCAATACTACGAACATGTAAATTCGAGTCCTGATTGATAGCTGGTAGTCAAACAGCGTAGATGGCGAATACGAAACGTCCAACTGTAAAACTCATAATCCCGGAACCGGGGAATATTAAGAAAAACTCAAAAGTTTGGGACGAAGGGTAAAAATACAAGCATTAAGCATTTTGAGTTGTATTGAGCTCTTGAGAACTATGGATAAACGGGCGATCCAATTTCTAACAGTGACTTTTCCCCGCCTGGCCGTTATAATAATCCTACCCAGATATGCTATTCCTTTTAATTTTTTTGCGCTGAACGCGCAAAAAATATAATAAAGTCCAGCGCCCAAACCTATTTTATTGGACTTTGGCTATAAAAACT
>VRUG01000063.1 GCA_019456255.1 Planctomycetota bacterium
GTAAAATCATAATAGAAAATTGTTTTATCATTTGAAAATTCTATCCAACAAAGAGTTTAATAAATAATACCGTTATAATTAGAAGTAAAATGTTCAAAGGCAGCATACTTTTAAAAGCAGCTTTCGAATCCTTTTGCAGCTCAACCGCAATTTCAAAACCTCTCTTCATGGAATAGTAAAGACCAATAATAAGGCATAATATTTGTAAAAATACACCATATTCAGGGAAAAACGGTGTCCAATGAAAATTGGCAGTGCCAAAAAGGTCCCATCCCCATCCGAAAGGATCAGATATAATAGCGATAATGTATGAACCGTTAACCATGACCAAAGGAATACTGAATGCAATCCACGCAAGCAAACCCAAAGGTACAAAAACATAGCTGTACCGTATAAACATATCCTTGATTGACACAGTGGATTTTGCCAGTCGATGACCTGCCAAGACGGTGAGATAGTAAACCGATGGCAGAACAACAAGCGCCAGAAGCCATAGTGATGTTGCATAAATCGCAAATCCTGACCAGTTACGCACCTCGCTGATATTTGCCCAGTCTTTAAGTGTTCCATACGGGCCTAACAGAACAACAGAATATGCCAATGCCAGGGTGAGCATGATAAAACCCTTCCATGCTTCATCATAGCCTTTGATAGTCGTATCGCTCGCAAACGGCCTGGCGTAAACAGTGATATTATCGTTAGGACAACTCTTTATGCATTCCATGCATAGACCGCAGTAATTATTTCTGTCCATTTTTCCTACATATTGAAACCATGGACACCCCCAGCCCTTTTCATTACCCGTTAGACAGGATTTGGTCTTACACCCACCACAGACTTCCTTGCTCTTGGAACGAAGGGCCACCATCGAAGTCATGGAATATAAGCTAAGGAAACCACTGACCGGGCATAGATACATACAAAACGTCCGTTGCCTGTATATCATGTGAATAATTGTAGCAATAAGAAAAAGTCCGCCAAGAACAATGACACTTACAATAGGCCTGGTAACCAGCATAGCATTAAATGTTGCCAGAGCCAGAAAGCCAATATTTTGAAGCCAGATATTGCTGAGAAATTTTGGCCAGCGTTTCCGAAGGCCATGCATCTTATTACGTCCGACGGAAGGCTTGCCAGTTCCAACTGAGATCAACTTGCGTCGCTGAAACCATTCACCAAAAAACGGAAACGGGCACATCGTGCACCAAACCCGTGATCCAAGAGGTACAAGAAAAGTTATGAGCACAAACCACCAGAGGATCCATACAAAAATAACGATAATATTGCGATTGCCGACAGGTGAGCCAAAAACACCTGCGAGTAAAAACATGTAGAATAGAACTAAATTAACAAATACCAGAACAAACTGAAAACTTCTCAGCTTGACCCACTTTTTTAAAAACGGTATCTTTTCAAAAAGGTCTATTCGCACTATTAATTGCACCTTTCATAACTTAAAATACCCCTAAGAGGATTCGAACCTCTGTCTCCAGCATGAGACACTGATATCCTAAGCCACTATACAATAGGGACATTGCTAATATTTATCGATATTTAAATGAACGCGACACTTAGACCGAGAACCACAATAATTGTGGCAAAAATCCTTGACAGTTGATTTTTCATCTCGCCGTTACTTCCAATACTCCTCTCATCTGAAGATGAAATTCACTGCACCATGTTGTGCAGTAATAGTCATATTTCCCGGGTTTTTCAGGAGTAAACTCTAAAATTGCGTAGTGCCCTGCCTTTATTTCACCGGCATCAACACCTAACGCGGGAATTGCGAAACCATGCACAACGGTATCGACATTTCTGACTCTCAGTTTAATCTTCTCACCAAGTGCGACCTTAAGATATCGCGGCGAAAAATTACCCTTCTCCGGTGTGCGGGCAAGAATTTCTGCCGTAAGGTCACGTGTTCGAGAAGATTCATAAACCAATGTTGCGACAATAGGTCCAACCGTGCATACCAAAAGCAAAATTGCGGAAATAACTGTTTTAATTATGCTCATCGATATTTAACCTCCGTAAAGCCATCCAAACGCAACTGTAACAAGTGTTAACAAAACAAGCAGAGGAATAAATCCACGTTTAGCTACAGCGGTATCTCCGTACGTCTGTAAACACAACTTATAACCAAAATCTACTGATATGATATAGCCGCCAAAGAGCACGGCAAATTGTATCGGTACGAGCCAACCGGTCCCTACTGGTGTCCACGGGATATTAGCTGTACCAAACAAATCCCAGCCTAGCGCAAATGGGTCAGAGAGAATATGCAAAATATATGATCCATTAGGCAGTAAAAAACCAAAACTAAACGCTATCCACGCCGCCATTCCCATAGGAATAAGACAATAGGATAGATTGATAAAAACAGTTCTTAGAGCAATGTCTTTGGCACCGCTAACGAGCTTTGACACCCAGGAGGTAATTAAGAACGTACCTGGAATTGCCACAAGACCAAAAGTGGTATGTAAAGTTATGAACTTTAGCCATCCAGCTAAGGTCTCTCCTCGTACCCAGTTTTTGAGCGTCCCCCATGGCCCCATCATGGCAACGTAAAACATAACTGCAATTGCAAGCATAATGAAGTTTTTCCATGCTTCGTCAAGACCTCGTTGTTCGTTTACAAGCAGGTCCGTTCCCGGCGGCCTTATGTTAAAAGCCATATTATCAAAGGGACATGTCTTAAAACACTCAAGACACATTCCGCAGTATGTGTTTCGCTTGAAGCTGTGCGGCTGCAGCAGCCATGGACAACCGTAACCTTTCTTGTTGCCGGTCACACAGGTCTTCTTCTTGTGTTTGGCACATATCGCCGGGTCCTTAACCCTTATCTCCGTCATCGCCATATTTGAGTACAATCCCTGGAAACCGCTGACGGGACATACGTATAAACAAAACGACCTTTTCTCAAAAACCATTGAAAGAAGTATTCCAAGAACGATGATTCCACCCAGCAAAAAGAAAGTCGCTAATGGTTTAACGGTAAAAAAACCGCTGAAAAATGTTGTAATAAGAAAAAGAATATTCATGATCCACATGTTGCTTAGCTTTTTGGGCCACTTGATATTCAATCCGCCGAGTTTATTATTTACGCCGAAAATTTTCATTCTCTGCAGCCATTCCCCGAATGACGGCAGCGGACAGATCATGCACCACGTTCTGCTCAACACTGGTACAAGCAGCATCATCAGCACCACCCACCAAAGTATCCAGACAAACATTACACCGAAGCTGTAATTACCGGAAGAAAAGCCTCCTATAACACCGCTCATGAGTATCACCATAAACAGAAACATATTTGCCAGAATGATAATCATAGGGAACCATCGCTGCTTGAGCATCCAGCGTATAATAGGTATTGATGCCAGGTCAAATCGCCAGTTTAAAGGGATGATACCAAGCATCTTTTGATCGTTATCATTTTGATTATTACTGTTCTGTTCCGACATTTGTTTCGACTCCCTTTTTCTGTTTGTTCCTGCATAGGACCAGGCCCAGCATTAATACAAATGCAATACCTATAGCCCAAAGAAATAAGTTGAAGCGAGTATTCGGAGTAACCTCAAGAAATCCTATCATATAAGGATGAAATTCTCCGCAGGTCTCTGAACACCTGAATGTGAATCGTCCCGGCTTATCGACTACAAATGTTGCTTTGCCAATAAGGCCGGGCCTGGCTTTGATGTTTATTCCGTAGCCGTCAAGATATAATCCGTGTGTCACATCAAGTGATTCCATCCGGAATGTAATAAGTTCACCTTTTTTGACAGATATTCGATTTGGTGAATACTCAAAACGTTTGGCTGTAATATTAATAACTCTCGGTTCTTTTACGGTTTCGACCGATTGGTTTTGCGAAGTTGCTCCATATGCGGTTCTTACTGATGAAAACGAACACAGTTTCTCTATCCATGATGTTTTATAAACCTTGATATTGCTGGTGTTATCTAAAGCTTGTTCGTCTGCAGGTTTTTTAGACGGAAGCGATTGGATCTGTAAATTGACCCACTCGCTTATCGATTTACGGGATCCTCTATCATCTTGGTCACCGTCCCAGACAGCGAATGACACTGTCTGCTTTACTCCTGAGAATTGGCTGTCCTGCTCCTGATTGTCAGTCGTTAGTGACCTCTTGAAAATTACGTTCCAACTCCCATCACGCCAGAGGCCCCTCCCCTGAACTATTTGGTTGTCCTTGCGGGTAATAGAACCTATTCTCTGGGATAACAGATCAGAGACAGCGCTTTTAAGCTCGGGAACAGTTACAGAGAAAATCTCTTTTTCCTCGAAAGGATAAACAAAATCAACATCAAGATCCTCAATACCTGTTTTACCCTCCCAATATTGCATATCCTTGTTTGCCTGCCATTGCCAGATATTAACCGGGCTGGAAAAACCCATCATAATAGAACGCAGGGGTGCCTCTGTATCCATTGGAATAGCTACTGCGCAACCATCAACAAACGTATCTATTAATGCGATAGTGTCGGCATGGTCATCTTCCCATGTCATCTTAAAATATATATCTTTTCCATTATGGAACGCCTGCACTTGAACAACAGGAGTCAAACCTTTAGGCCAAGGTCTTTCAGTTATTTGATGTTTCAACACAATTTTTAAGATGGGTATATTCTGCCAAATCTGAGCAAAGACGTCAGTTTCCTTTAGAGCCAAATCCTCGGCGTAATAGCCGACGGTGAGTTCCTCAGACGCAATTATCTCGTAGGTTTCAGGCGACCCATAACGATTCTGCCATCCGTAGTTAATCAACCATGTAAAAACACCCAATGTCAGCAGGATAACAATTGCAATAGAAACTTTATTGTTCATTTATGATTTCCTCTTTTATTGTTGTTTTATATCTGTAGCGGCTATCAGAGCAAAATGCTCCCTCTCAGATGCCAAAAACTCAAGCATATCTTTAGCGATATTCACATAGAAGCAATTTTCTGATTGAGATATTATCTTCTCAGCGATCAATACAGCCACAGGTTCCAAATGCTGTATGAAGAATTTCCTTTCCGCATCAAGACAAACATCTGTTTTTTCTTTGGCTTGGTCGTCGGCGGGCAACTGACCGGCACGATCCCTTTTAAGAATAAGAGCGTGCATAAAATCCATCTCACAGGTTATCGAGTCAGGCCTTTCCTTATCCGGTTCCATGCCAAAAGCCGTATAAAAGCCCATGATATCAGAAAGGAGGTTGGCTCTTTGGAATTCGTTTTTGATCAGATACTCAGTACCGTAAAGCCAAACTTTCCCAGCCCTGAAAAGCCTGTCATATTCAACCATCAGACTTTGCTTATCATCCATCAAATCAGGAAAATGGCCGAAAAATGGACCATCAGGATAACTAAACGCGGCCGCTAATGTTTTGTATTGACGCATCCGCTGATCATCATTTTTTATATCAATACCCAAGTTTGACAACTCCGAATTATCAGCTAATGCTGATTCTGTTGACATTTCTTTCCCTGTCATGTTTTTCTCTAATGACTATAGGCTCTTTTATGGGAACCTTTATAATTTCATGTCCCTTGTCGTCATAGCCGATGCAGTGACCTGTCTCTATATCACCCTGGACCTTGAAGGAATGAACAATTTTGCCGGTACAGCCAAAAAGCATCAACAGGGCGACAAGGGATTTATCCTGAATCGCGTTTTTATACATCTCAACCGCCCTGACGGCACCAGGGCCGAATAACTGTTTATTAAATGATTCGGGAGTGTTAATCGGAGGAATATAGTAAACATTCGGCTCAGTTCCAAACTGAGGATACAGCGGAAGAGCGATTTTCTTTACATGGACAAGATAATCTATAGGATTCTTCGGGTCAATGTTATTCGGCTGGTTTTTGAAACCGAACAATCTGATCTTTCCGATGCAGTTCTGGACGCATTGTGTTTGCTCACCTTTTTCAGTGGCAGGATAACAGGCTATACATTTTTCCGATTTGCCTGTAAGCGTGCGAAACATGCTCTTTTTATATGGACACGCCCGAACACATTCTCTATATCCGCGACATCTTTTTTGATCGATAAGAACCGTTCCTTCCTTTCTCTTGTAGACAGCCTTACGCGGACACCCACCGAGGCATCCAGGATATGTGCAGTGATTGCAAATTCTCGCCAGATAGAACATCCATGGTTGATGTGGGATTTTTATGTATTGACCTTGTTTGACTAATTCGCTTACTTCATCTTCACCTATGTTGGGATAATCAAAGTCCTCCTTATCCGGTACGTATCCTGTGATCTTCTCACCAGGTTCGGCAGCCTCGAAAATAGTTTTACCCTTGTATTTATCCCCATCCCAGTTCTGGGTACCGAGTTTCTCAAGTAGCTTAACGTCCCAGCCTAAAGGGTGAAATCCCCAAGGCTTGGTTTCGACATTGTTCCACCACATGTATTCCTGCCCCTTGCCGGATGTCCATGCGTTCTTACAGGCCATTGTGCAGGTTTGGCAGGCGATACACTTATTTGTATCAAAAACCCATGCAACCTGTTTGTCTGGTCGGTTGTCCGGATAGATATAATCCATCTCACGATTTAACTGCCAGTTATGTACTTTATAACTCATGTAACATAGTCTCCATCAATAAATTTCTTCATGGCATCACTTTCGTATGAGGGTCTATAGCCCAACTTAGCAGGCCTCCAGAGCTTATTGCCTCCGATTCCGCCATCTTCGGCTTTGGTGAATTTAACAAAACTTTCTCTCGGTGCGCCGTTCGGACAATTGACATCGGGGGCGAATCCCTTACCGATCACAGGCCCGATTGTATCTTTTCTCACTAAACTATCCGTCATCAATGTCGGTCTCAGCCAGCCTCGTGTAGCGCTTTGATGCGAACCAAATCTGAACATCGATTGATACCCGGTCCTCGGATTTTGTGCTCTGCCATCCTTGTTCTTTAAGTGCCCTTCAACGGAACCATACGTTGCGCCGTACATGTTAAACCATGAACGTGTTACTGTTCGCGGGATCCCACGATAGTATCTTGCCCGCAGCATTAGTCTCGATAGCCGGTATTCTTCACTTCCCTCTTTCTTTTCGCCATGATATGGCCGGTCTTCCGGGTCGGCGTCGACCCAGACATAATCGCCGTCCTCAATCCCCAATGCCTTTGCATCATCAGGATTAATATCAACGAATCCTTCACCGACCCACGGCATACGTTTGTCTCTGCGATGAGCATCACCGAAAGGACCAAACCATACAGCGATAATATCCGTATCGACAGGCATTGTATGAGAACCGTGCCTGTATTTTGGAGTCAGGTAAATATATTCGAACCCCTCGTTCAATTCACGAAGGGGATGCTTTGATTCAAGCAGCTTAGCCGGCGAGAAAACAACGTTTCTGACCTGCCGCGTTTCTCCGGAACGATCATCCATAGCTATCCCATATTTCTCAGGACCAAACGGTCTTATGGCAGGGTGAGGATTTGCCACAATAGCGTTAGGTTCATAGAAAGTCGCATCAATGGCTTCGCGGTGAACAGGCAGGTTTTCACCGTACTCTATAAACTCATCTTCATCACGATAGAATTCCATTCTACCTGTTTTGTTATACCATTGCTTGCTCTCAATAGCCTGTTCCCAACCGATTATTTTCGGATATGTCCTACTCATCAAAAGTGCGGGGACACCCTTCTTGGCATCTTCTTCAAGCTTATTTACATCGTACCCCTTGGCCATAGACGTCGCATCCATAATCCTCTGCAGATACACATCAACTCTGCCTTCATGTACAAACTTCCAGTAATCCACAAATCGTTTATCATCAAGAAGTTTGCCGAGAGCTTTCGATATGCCTGCATGAACTTCGATATCACTGCGGGTGTCGTGGATTCGTTTCATACCCGACCGCGGGAACATCTGAAGGAATGGATTCGTTACCGATGCCGTCGCGTCAGGAAACTGGAATTCGCCCCATGAATCCACTCCCCAAACGATGTCGGCATACTCACACGAGGTTGACCACCACCAGTCAGCTACAGATATGTACTCGATATTGGGCAGAGTATTGATAACCGCCTCATAATGGCCCTTGAGATTACCAAGGATAGAGTTGGCGTTGCAGAAAGTCAAAGCTTTCGTTGGAGTGGGCATGTGAGTTTTGCCTGTGAAGTTCTTATTACCCACTCTCAGAGGCTTGTCCATGTGGTTATAGTAATGGGCAGACTCGTATTTGAAGTATTTTTTGAGTTTAACTTTTCCTTTCTCATCGAGTTGTATGTTAAATGGGTCCTCTGTGATGTATTGGCCCATTCCATCGAAATAGGCCGCCCGATAATTTCCGGCATAACTGCCTACGTTGCCGCTGTGAGTTCCAATATTTTTAGTCAACGCACATAACAGCAGAATGCCTCTGTCTTTTAGATCACCGTTGAAAAACTGATTCGTCCCCATGCCGCAGGCAATAAGCGTATTGCCCGCATTCTCGGCGACCTGACGGGCCAGACTTTCAATCGCTTCTTTGGGAGCCCATGTCAACTTCGATACGGATTCAAGGTCAAAAGTATCTCTGAGATATTGGCTTGTCAGACTAAAGACCGTTCTGACCTTGACCTTTTTGCCGTCAAGCTCGATTTCGTATTCGCCATCTAACTCCGGATCGATCCCTGTGGCTTTTAAGTGGTCGCCCACATCATCACGGGTAATAGCGGCGAAATCTTTTGAGTTTTTATCCCAGACCACAAAACTACCCCACTCTTTCAGCAATTCATCTGGAATAACCTGGTCGCCGCCATATGATATGGGAGAACCAGCCTTTTGGCCTTTCTTGAGAATTTTGGTATCTCTTCTTTTCTTTGGCGGCTCAAAGCCGGCAATTGCATCTTCAGCCCGCACAAGTTTAAGGTTATCCATTCTAACCAGTAAGGGCAGGTCGGTTCTACTCTTAACATATGCAGCGTCATAGAGCTTTTCTTTTATAATTACGTTGGCCATTCCAAGCGCGAGCACCGTATCTGTTGCCGGACGAATTATAAGGACTTCATCGGATTTGGAGGCAACAGAGGAATATTCAACCGTTATGCTTATTACCTTGGTACCTTTTAAACGAGCTTCGGTCAGCCAGTGAGAATCAGGCATCTTTGTCGAAATCCAGTTAATCCCCCAAGCCAAAAGCAGCTTTGCGTTTTCAACTGAAAACAGGTCCCAATCTATTGTCTGTTGGCCTGTTACCATAGTATGGCCTGGCGGGAGATCGGTATGAAACGTATAGTTGTCAAAACCCCTTGCACCCATCGCCGTTTTTTCATCAGTTCCACGAATGTGTGAATCCAACAATGCCATTGAATTCGCCAGTCGATACATGCCAAAAACACGTGTTATACCCAATAGGGGCATACCACCTCGAAATTTCATCACCTGCGTCCCGGCGTT
>VRUG01000333.1 GCA_019456255.1 Planctomycetota bacterium
ACAGAGGTATCAGGCTGAATATTATGCGCACCGGCCAGTATATAGCCGCCGCCCCCGGCCGCTTCAGTAATTACTCTCTTAACCTCCTTCTCTATATCTGCCAGAGAACCGAAGGGTAAAACTCCCTGGGTATCTACAGCGCCGAAAAGTGAAACCTTAGATCCAAAAGAATCTTTGATCTTTTTCGTATCCATATCCAGGGCGGTAGGCTGGAGTGCATTTAGAATATCCACCCCCACTTCAATTAAATCTTGCATTATAGGGAAATAGGAACCGCAGCAGTGAAAAGCAATCTTCAGGTCCTGGTTTTTCTTTTTTAACTCTCCGATAATAAATCTCATTCTCTCTTTGAAGACTTCCCGCCAGAGCTGCGGAGAAATAATCATTCCCTGTTGAGACCCGAAATCGTCCCCCAACCATATAATATCAGCTCCCAGTTTAACCAGTTCTTTACCTACTCCCAAACTGTAATTCATGACCCGGTCCATAAGAGCAAAAACATAGGGCTTTCTCAGGGCTAAATCAATAAAAAACTTTTCCATGCCCACTAAATACCAGGAGGTCTCGAAAATAGTAGCCTCCACATCTCCGCAGATGGCGTAATCTCTGCCATATTTTTCCACAATCATTCGGGCATGATCAAACCTGCCCGGCGCCAGGGGGTCTGGCAGCTGAAAATCCTCGATTTCAGATACGCTATAAGCCCGGGCCAGGGGGTGTTCGATCATTTCAGTATAATAGCCGCTCTTACGGTACTTGATCTTCCACTCATTGATAAGAATGCCCTCTTCCATCTCCCTGGTTGGGCTGCTTTCCGGGGCGCAGGCCCCGATGCCCACAATATCATTTCCCAGGTGGGTGAGTAATTCCGTATAGGAAATCCTGTTCTCTGAGAGCGGTGAATCGGGATGAGTGTAAGTGGTTATTCCCAGATGCTCACTCAGCTTTTCTGCAACCTGCGGAGTTATGGTTATGAAGAGCGGTACCCTGTCAGGTTCCTCCAGATTGATTGCGGTCAATACCCTTTCTTT
>VRUG01000334.1 GCA_019456255.1 Planctomycetota bacterium
AAACTTCAGAGTCAATGTGTTTTTTAAAATCTGCCAGAAGAAGTTAGATTGGAAGAATATCTTAAAGTGTTTTAACCCTACCCAACTGCTGCCAAGAATGCCCTGCGAGGGACTGTAAACCTTAAACGCTATCTGAGCGCCGTACATGGGCCCGTATCTGAAGATAATGAAATAAAGTAAAGCAGGGAGTAGGAATAAATATAATCCTCTGCTTTTTAAAAATTTCTTTTTAATTGTTTACAAAGGTTTATTTTTCATTAGATAACTGGTCTCACAGATTTAGTCAAAATAATCCATATATGATTTTCTATTAGCACCAACTAAATTAAATTTAAAATATAACCTAATTTTTGATAACTTTATCTTTAATGTCAATTTGTAATTTTTATCATAACATGCCATGCTATTCCTTTTAATTTATTGCGCTGAACGCGCAAAAAATATAATAAAGTCCAGCGCCCAAACCTATTTAATTGGACTTTGGCTATAAAAACTTAGGTTGCGGATGAAATCAGCGCTGGGGTAAAACCTTATCAAGTAAAAATAGTTGAAAAAGCTTTAATAAAAATGGAGGAATCCAATGAATGATTTGATAGAAAAATATACTTATAGAATAGAATGGTCTGAATAAGACAATACTCATATTTCAAGATGCTTAGAATTTCCATCATTAGCAGCACATGGTGATACAGCGGATAAAGCATTAAAAGAAATTGGACCTTCTTACTGCTAAGATAGTCATTACCACTTTGAAGATAATGTTTTTGTTCTGGTTCTTCTAAGAAAGCATTTAGCACTACCTATCGCACATGCAGTAATCTTCCAGGCAGAAATGCCTTTTTTAAAATAAAATTATTCCAGCTTTCTATTTATTGCTCTATTTTCCAGTTCCTTTGCTGTATAGAAAGCTCTTTCTAATATCTGAATCGGCATGAGCTCCGTTTTAGATATTCCTGCATCATTCGGGCATTACTTTTTGAGCAAGCAAAAGGTAGTTCGGGAGCGGGCTATAGGCGCCCGCACTA
>VRUG01000335.1 GCA_019456255.1 Planctomycetota bacterium
CGTCTTCTCGTAGTTTTTTATTTTTGTATCGGTCATCGAAAACAATCAACGGCACGTCACCAACGGTATGGGCTGTATGGGGCAGCTTAATTTCCTTGTCCCACATTTTTTCAAAGTTGCCGTGGTCGGCGGTGATTAATGCCACGCCGCCCATACTTTTGACTTTTTCCAGTATCCTGCCTACACACTCATCGACGACCTCAGCCGCTTTGATTGCCACTTCCAATATACCTGTATGGCCAACCATATCCGGATTGGCAAAATTGATCACCACTACATCATATTTGTTAGAGTCAAGTCTTTGCAGTACAACCTCGGCAACCTCGTAAGCGCTCATCTCCGGCTTTAAGTCGTAGGTTCGAACCCGCGGCGAGGGCACTATCTGCCTGTCTTCACCTCTGAATGGCTTTTCATTGTAATCGTTGTAAAAGAACGTAACATGTGCATATTTTTCTGTCTCTGCGCAGCGAAATTGCTTCAGGCCAAGAGAACCCCAGTATGCTCCGAGGATATTTTTCATTTTCGGAGGCTTTGGAAACGCCACTTGTGCCGGTAACGTTGCATCATACTCGGTCAGGCAGACGTAATATATATCCGGTTTGGTTGGCCTGGCAAATTCTTTGAAGTACGGCTCAGTGAATGCACGCGTGATTTCACGAGGTCTGTCGCCGCGGAAGTTGAAGAATATTACACCATCGCCGTCCTCGATAATAGCTATGGGCTCGTTGTCGCTGTTGATGATAGAGGTCGGCTCGATAAATTCATCAGTCACATCTTTTTCATAACTTTGAGCAACGGCTTCTGCCGCGGTAAATGCTTTTATGCCTTTGCCGGTCCTTAGACATTCGTATGCCTTTTGCACGCGTTCCCATCGGCTGTCGCGGTCCATCGCATAGAATCTGCCCATTACACTTGCGATTGTGCCCACCCCTATCTCCCGGGCTTTTTTTTCTATATCGGTTATATAACCTGCACTGCTATTCGGCGGCGAATCCCGGCCATCGGTAAATGCGTGGATAAA
>VRUG01000336.1 GCA_019456255.1 Planctomycetota bacterium
TTATAATCATTTATTGATATCAACAAAGCAGTTTCTATCCCGTGTTTGGTTATGATTTGGGGACCATGTTGAATCGCTTCATTAATAACTTTGCTGAATTTTGCCTTTGCTTCTTGCAACTGCCAAACATTCTTCATATTACCCTCCATGACTAGTCTGACCAGAATATATTGCGACCTTTTAGCAATGTCAATACTTTTGTTTATACCGCTAACGGCTCGGAACTCACCCGCCGCGTGGCGTGGAGGTCTCGGGCGAGGTTATGGAAGCCCCCTACTCAATCGTCTTCGACCAGGCCGAGAACCGCATGCACGTGCAGAACGCCATCATGCTGCGGCTGCTGGGGAAGGGATAGCTGGCCCTCTTTCAGTTAGCTGCTTGTGCCCTTTTTTTTATTGTATTCTGCTGAATGGGTTGGTAATATCCTATTACTACGTTTTGAAATAGGGGGAGAGTCAGGGATGAAAAGGAGGCTGTTACCGGTTTTCTTTCTAATTTTTTTATCCCGGCTGATGAGTGCCGTTGTAACGGTGAATCAGGACGGATTATCCTTCCAGCCGGCGGAAATTACGATCCAGGCCGGTGACACGGTGGAATGGGTGTGTTAGAACCGCATGCACGTCCAGAACGCCATCATGCTCAAGCTGCTGGGGAAGGGGTAGGGGGTTGGGGGATGGGTGTATTGTCGATTGACGATTGCAGAATGACGAATGAGAAAACGGTGGGCAAGGTCTAGGTCAATACGGCGTAGAGTCACACTTGCATCGTGCCAAAGATGAGCAATCCTGTGCTCATGCCGCCGATCAGGTTCATCACCATCGTCCAGACGGACAATGTATGCTTTGGTCTCACACAACTTTTCACTAATGCTTTCCAAACTCTGAGATCCTCCAATCATGCAACTGCGTTCGCTGTCGAGTGAATGAAATGGCTAGCGGTATTATTCCCAGGGATTCAATATTTTTATACCACAGTTTTGAAAATCTTGTATATTTCTGGTAACAAGACATAAATCATG
>VRUG01000337.1 GCA_019456255.1 Planctomycetota bacterium
AGATATCAGATAGGCAAAGGTTGCAGATATCGACGGACTGAAAACCCATGCGAAGCGCTAGCATGGTCATGGCAGCACTTCTCAGTTCCGAAGGTGAACGACTCTTCTCGCCAAAGGCCCTGATGGAATTGACCTGTTCCCTGGACAAAGTGGTAACAATGGATACTCTGCTTGCCTTTTCAGTCGCAAATGCAAACTCAAGTGTCTCCGGCACCAGCTTCCTCGTTGCGAGAAACCTGATAAATCCTCGGGTTTTACGGATGTAGGCGTTCTTGCCTTCAGCTGTCCGATGCTTAGCTTGCGTGTGATAATCCTTGACGATTTCTGGAGTAATAAAGGCTACGTTTGTTATATTCTTCGATTGCAGGTACAAAAGAAACCGCGTGCACGCAATGGAATCCATCTGCAATGTTGATGACTGGTTGCCGTCCTGCCTCCTTCGCTCGATATATGCATCAAGGAGCTGCCTGTAACACTCTGGTACACGGTATTTAAACGGTGCATCGTCATAAGAAAACCGTACGTTGGTGACGCATCCATTTCTAGCTGCATCATCCACCAGAGCAAGGGAGCGCCGGAAGGACAGAAACTTCCTTCTCGGAAGACTCTGTTTCAGAGTATTGACCCACGATTGAGCGCGCGTATCGGAATATTCAAGGCGCCCTTCTTCAAGATACCCCCGGAATTCCCTGGTTGTGCGAAGGAAATCCTTGCGAGTAGTTTTGGAAAAACCTTGCGCAACCAGAAAATCGAGAACAGTCTGAACCGCTTTTTCGTACTGTCGGCACATCCGAAAACCTCCTTTTGGTTTTCTTCAGTATTGCCGACAGAACGATACCAAAGCGAGCATTATCCTCAGGATTCAGGCGGCAAATCCATGATTCGTGCTTTCTACTAAGGATTTACCGGAATCCTGAGGATAATGATATCCTGAGCATAAAGCAAGATTATTACCAAATGGAACGGTGAAATCATACATAAAAGCCAGTACTTCATTCTTGTAGTCTGTTAAGCGAT
>VRUG01000338.1 GCA_019456255.1 Planctomycetota bacterium
CTGGAGATGGAAAGAGCAGTACTGAAAGAATGGAGCATCCTGAGCAAATCCCTGGAGGATGAGTTTGATTTTCGCACCATCGATGTGCTGGAAATCACCCATAACGTGGTTGAGAGCGTGGGAGTTGATACAATTGTCGAGAATATCGAAGATCCAATGCCGGGTTCAAACCCGGAACAAGAGCTGGGCCACATGTGGGTGACCGCGGTTGCCGAAGCTGTAAAGGATAGTCTAACCGCAACATCTCCTGATGATAACAAGGGATCAGAAAGAAAAATAGTAATTGTTTTGAAAAGACTCGCTGCTCTGTACCCAGCGGCCACGCCGAAGCAACTCATGCACATGCTGTGGAACAGCTCAAATGCAAACCTCAAAACACCGGTGGTGGTCCTGATTCCGGGAACTTTGATCGAAAAGCGGGTCTACAACTTCGTAAACAAAGTTAGGGAGTTTATGTACCGTGGGGATATCATTTAATGTGGAGGAAACTTCTATGCTGATCAAGGACATTTTTGAAGTGCCGATAGAGAACGACATAGATCCGGTCATCAAGGTGGGAGACCGGGCTGACGATCGAAAGCTGGCCTCTGAGATCGACAGCTACGTGGTTACCCCGAATATCGAGAGGTATCTGGAAGATTTCCTGGAGCATTATACCGACTCCATACGTATCTCCACTGATGAGATAGGGGTCTGGATATCCGGCTACTTCGGATCGGGGAAATCCCACCTGGCAAAGATAGCCTCGCTGCTCGTCGAAAACAGGACTCTGGACGGCGTTCCTGCAATCAAGCGCTTTCAGGCCCGCATACCTGCAGACGCGCCACTGAAGGATTCGATCATTCGCAGCCTCTCCAGGATCGACCAGTGCGAGACAGAGATTCTGGCCTTCAACCTGAACACCCTGCAAGACAGTAAGACTACACCCCTGCCCAGGCTCCTCCTATCCCAATACTATATCTCCAAAGGTTACAGTGGAAACCTCTTGTACGCCAGGGTAATCGAGTCGGAGAT
>VRUG01000064.1 GCA_019456255.1 Planctomycetota bacterium
TCAGCTTGTTTCTGGCTGAATATGGCACTTTTGCATGTTTATAGTGTATATTCAGAAGTAGGTGAATTATTGCTGATAGTATATTGGAGATATTCCAACATGGAGGGTATTAAAATGGCCGAACTAATCACCCTGACAGAATTTGGCCGACGCATGGGCGTTTCACAACCAATGATTTCAAAGGCTGTCGGGTCGGGCCGCATACAAAAAACAGCCTCCGGTAAGATCGACTGGGACTCCCAGAGCATAGCATGGGAGCAGAATCGACGAGTTGAGAAGGACCATCAGAGCCGGGGGAGTAGCACGGGCGGGGGACAGGTAGTCAAGGGTAGCGATTATCAGAAGGTTCTGACAGCCTGTAAGTACTACGAATCAAAAATCCGTGAGCTCAAATTTAAAGAAATGGAGGGGAATGTTCTCAGCAAAGAGAGTATTCAAAAATACTTCTCCCCAAAACTCGCTTTAATAAAATCTCACATGATGAGCATACCAGCGCGCCACTCCTACACCCTATCAGCAATGCTTATCCGACACGTCGAGAAAATAAGCAAAGCCAAGACAGTTCTTAAGGTTCTCTCTAAAATCGATGAGCAGCAGCTCGCCCGCGAGATCGGCGAGATGCTAGATTCCGATATAAGAAGGCTTTTGAAAGAAATTTCATCCGTGGAGCATTTTTAATGAGGAGAAATAACCATGTTCTCCGTCACCACCGATGTGAAAGCCTGGACTCGCAAGATGAACCGGGTCAATAAGGAGCTGTTGCCGAAGGCGATAGTGGCGACGGTGAACACGGCGGCTAAAGGCTCCCTGGCAGGATCTCTCAAAATCATCAGGCAAGATTTTACGCTCCGAAACGAGTACACGAAAAAGTCATTAATAGTCTGGACATCGAAATACAAACCTGGTCGGTCGATTGACCGGATCAACGCACAGGTAGGTACCAAATCCCCTTACCTGCCGATCCAGGAGACCGGGGGAGTCGTACGGGCGAAGCGTCAAGGGATCCCTGTCCCCACCCTGGCCGGCCGGCGGGGCAAGTGGAGAAAGCCGATTCCGCCCGCCTTGCGCATGAACCGGATGGGGCGGATCGGCACGGCAGGCTCAAAGTTTTTCTTTTTGACCAGCCCAGGCGGAAAGAAGGGGATTTTTACCCGGAAAGGGAAAAAGAAGATCATCAAGGTAAGAGATATTTCCAGGCGGAGTTATCGGGTTAGGGGCACGAAATGGCATTCCAGATCAACGGAATATTACAGGCAGAGGGGCACTATGGAGCGGATATTCATACATCATGCCAAGCGGCAGTTGGTGAAGATTAAATGGGGGCTGCCGCAAGACCGATTCCAAAAGGAGACAACACGCTTTGAAAATTCTGTGGGCGAATGAGGTGCAAGGGATAGGCGGTGCATATGGGTATGCCACTCACGCGGCCAAGATGAAAGAAGCGCTTATTGCCGCAGGCGTCACTCTCTGTTTTGATGAGAAAGACGATTTTGGCTTAGCGGTTCACATCGTCCTACCGAATATGTTCCGCCCGATCCGAGGCAAGAAGAATCTGTTATTCACGATGAATGAGACAGTGGACCTTCATCCCGATTATGTGATTGAAAAAGAAAGGCTCCCCGACTTTTTTGTGGTGCCGTGCAAGTTCTGTAGAGACGTGTTCGCGCATTATTACTCAGTCCCGATCGAGATCTGCCCGGAAGGAATCGACCCGGTTTTATTTCAGTTCCACCAACGGAAGGCACCGGGACCTGGTGAACCGTTCCGCTTTCTCTGGGTCGGCAGTGCAGGCCCGCGCAAGGGACATGATATCGTCAGTCTCGCGTGGACGCGTTGGCTGCGGACGGGGAGGATGCCGAGGAACTGCCGGCTCTATATCAAGACGTCAGGAGTGTACGGCCCAGAGATGCGGTATTATAGGGCGGCGTTAAACAGCGAGAGGCAGCGCCGCGTGAACGGCCTGCCGCATGGACCTTATTTCTGGGAATCCAACAAATTGCCGGCGTCAACCCCGAAACTACCGGGGTTGGTCGTGGATGCGCGCAACCTGCTGGCGTCAGAGCTCGCCGATCTCTACCGTTCGGCGCACGCTTTCATCTTGCCATCCAGGGGCGAAGCTTGAGCCTTGACGCTAAGCGAAGCCATGGCAAGCGGGTTGCCGTGTATCTGGACTCACTGGGCCGGGCCCCGTGATTATGGCGATTCGCAGGTTGGTTTCCCGATCACTAAGTTTAGGATGATTCGGCTGAAGTTCGATGGCGGCTTTGAGAGTTTTGGTGTGGACCCGGACGAGAAGCAAATTATCCAGCGTATGGAGCAGATTTATCACGGCTATGACCGCGCATTGAAGCTCGGGAAGAAGGCGAGCGAGCGGATGCACGCACTCTACACATGGAAACAGGCAGCCGCAAGGTTTATTGAAATCTGTGAGAAGTATATATGACCGAAATGCCGGAGGCGTACCCATGGGATTGATGGACAGACTTGTCAAGATTAGATCCTCCAAGATCGCACGCAAGGGCAACGCTCCCGGCGATGCGGTAATCGTCCAGGCTGAGGCTACAAAAGGCGACGTGTTGACAGCCGAATTGTATCAACAGCCTGGTATCTATTCTGCGCCTCCTAAAAATGCGAGGGGTGTGTTCGTACCGCTTGGAGGGTCCCGGAAATACGGGGTCGTAATAGCGACTCATAATTACGAGCTGAACATTCAGGTGGCCGAGGGTGAGACAACTATCTACAGCACTACGGTCGACGGCAAAACGATCAAAGCCCTGATCAGCCTGGATGGCTCTCCGGGAATATCGACTTGAATGGCAACTCAAAACAGCTGGTAACTTATGCGGAATTGAATACCGCACTTCAAAGCCTGGTATCAGCACTTGGGACTCACGTACACACCGGGGTAACAACAGGGGCAGGGAGCAGCGGGCCGCCGGTGACACCGCCGACCCTGGATATATCAGGGGCAAAAACCGAGACGGTAAGAACCGGCGGTTGAATTATGTTAGTGATCTACTGATTAAAAGCGTGCGAAAGAAATTAATAAGCGCCCACCGGATCAAGACTGAGCCGAAACAGATAGCCTGTATGCCTCGTGCCGAGGACAGGCGGCTGCCGGCAGCTCTGACCTGCTGCTGCTCCTGCGGCCGACGGATTCAGAAAGAGCAGCTTAAGTTCGCTTATGCTCTCCGGCTGGCCGGAGAATCCCGCGACGTGATGCGCAAGGCCGGGGATATCAAGTTCAGGGCCAAGCGCAGGACGGGAATCATGAGGAAGAATATTGGCCATATAAGGCCATAGAAAGAAAAAAAGTTGTTGACAAAATGGAAAAGGGCGATATTATTGGTAGTGTAAAGGATGACGAACATGTGGCTCATCATTTCAGGAGCGATCGGCCTTAAAGGAAGACTGCCGCTTTGCTAGCATATCGCAAAGAAAGAATCGAAAACACAATCTGCTATCTTGCCTCAAAACATCTAAAGCAGAAGGGCGAGCCCCTATACCAGACATTTCTCTACAAATATCTCGCTTTTTTAGAATTTGATAGTCTGGAATCTATTGGAAAACCTCTCTATGAATTTACATATAAGGCAATGAAAAACGGACCCGTTCCGCTTGATATCTATTCAAAGCGTTACAATTACGAGACTGATCTTTTTATATTCATTCCTTTGGAAGATAACAAAATTATCGTAATACCTAAAAAAGAGCCTGATACGGACTATCTATCTGAACACGAAATCCAAAAAATCGATGAGCTGCTGAAAATATTCGCTCAACCAGGTATTAAGAGTAAGATTATATGCAAGGCGAGCCATAAAATCAAAGCCTGGAAAAAAGCATGGCAGCGTAAGAAAAACAGCTTGATTCGATATCAGGATTCATTTAGTGAGAATTTAGACGAAAAAAAAGAAACTGCACTGAGCCATCAAGAGAACTCCTATCTCGTTTATCGTGGCCTACGCAAGCTAAGTCGTAGATGCGGATAGGTACAGTATTCAAATGGCTTGACTATCCATTTCAAGAGGATCAGAAAGTCAAAGACCGTTGGTTTATATATCTCGGTACCAGTAGTATTCTTGAAAATCCCCTCTGTGTTTACATTTCCACGGCAACGACGCAAACATACCATTATCAAAATCAAGGCAAAAGAAGCCATCACAAATGCTTGCCATTCAAGAAGGGGCAGTTTGGATTTGAGCAAGATTGTCTCGTAGACCTCAACATGCTTGAATCATCTATCACTCTCTCCGTTTTTGAATAATATGTCAAAGGAAATCAGATTGAAGAGTTGGCTAACCTACCCGATGATATCTTACGAAGACTATATGATTTTATTCGAAATGCCGAACATCTCATTCGTAAAATCAAACTAGATATCCATGCAAATCTGAACAAAATAGGTATATACAACCTTAGGAAACCCTAATCCAACGACAGTTTCAAAAGTTTCAAAGATGCAACTTCTGCAACTTCTAAAACTTTACCTGGTAACGGAAATAACAGCAACGCCTGGCCTGGTTTAATTCCGGGGGCTAGAAGTACACACCTGTGCAAAATGCACAGGTGCATGTTCAAAATGAACAAGCGGCCTTGTAAAATGCAAAGCCGCTTCCTAGGGGTCTGTATTGAATGCAGACCCCCTGGCGGTGACTTCTGTGGAGGCTGCTCCATAAATTTGTGGAGCAGGTCCCCTTGAGAGCCACCGCTTACTAAGGTTTTAGTAACCGCCGTGGCTACCCAGGAGCAGCGAGAACGAGAAGGACTACTTTTGGGGGGGGGGCTTTCCGAAACTGGCATATAAAGTCCCTTGTAGACCCCTCCACGTGCGGCCTGGGGGGATTTATTGGACGTGTATTATCTATGTAGATGAAATCACTTTTCCGGTCGCAGACTTACCCTTACTCTCCTGCCGGTCAGAATACGTACACCGGCCCAGTGCCGGGCTCCAATATTTGCAATCCTGCCCTAAGGGACAATCTTCAGGATCGTAATTTATCACACATGCTCGCATAAGCTGATACTCTACATTAAAGAGTATGATTTTTAATACCCTTCTTCAATAAGAGGGTGAAGCGGGCGGGAAGTGTAGATGTGTTGGACGACATTTTGTCGTTGATGGACAAAACATTTTCGCCAAGCTCGATGCATTTTGCAAGAGCGCTTAAGCCCTGGGGCGAAGATTGGGAGGGGTTCACCATTATGGTGAACGGTAACCAGACGAAATCCGGCTATCTTCCGGCATTTTGTCGGATGCTTAAGCCCCGGTAATTTTACCGAAGTTCGCTATCCCCTCGCCCATGGGCTGCCCGCTCCACCAGGGGTCTGTATTGAATGCAGATCCTGTATCCTCCCCGTGTCCGGGGGCTAACCGGTTCACGCAAGATAACCGGATTTCGACTGATCATAGCTTCCCCACCCGCAGGGGCTAACCGCTATTTCTAATTACTTACCCTGGAAGAAGAAGCCCTGCCTCTCTTTGAATACCGGGAAAAAACGGGGTGTTTATATACCGCCCGGCCTAGAAAAATGCAGCTACGGCGATCCTTGGGCATCTTTTTTGGCAGAAATCGAAAAAAAAGTGTTGACTTTCCCGGATTATGGTTTACACTGGACTGTATCACTGATCAAAGGAGGTGCTTATCGGAAGAGGAAAAATCGTTTGACCTGGCCACCCTAATGGGGTAATAATAGGGATGGCCGGGGATAGGGCAGGAAGTCATGAATCTGCCCGAAAGCCGGTTCTAGTCCGGTTTCCCTGGCTTTCGTTAACTAGAAGCAATAAACTAGAGGTTGCTATGAACGATCCTACCAAAATCAAATCAAACTACATTATTACTTCACTCAAAGCAGCCTCCCTGCAGGGTCGTTGACCTTGCACCGGCCATAGAGCCGGAAACTAAAACAGTGAGGCTGTAAAATGAAAGAATCAATTATGAAAGAGCCGGGTACGACCCGGACCAAAGACGGTTTTGCCCGTCTAACCATCGAAATCCCTGAAAAGGGGTTGGAACTTATTACGAAGATCGCCGAGCTTTACGGGATTACCGTGGATGAGGAGGTCTGGAAGGCTGTCAAGGTCTACATCAACGGGGAGCTCGAGACGGATCTGGGCTACATTCTCGGTACCGGCCAATTTGACACAACCTATCGCCGTAAGCTTGTATCGCCCGAGGCGGTAAGTCAGGAGGTGCAGATATGAAGACTGTACAGATCACCTTGAGCGTACCCGAACAATTTCATGAGCTTTTAGATGTGACAGCCAGGCTAAAGGGCATACGCGTCGAGGAATTCATTATTGGGGAACTAATCACTGATCTTGACTGCGCCCTGCAGGATCCGATGGGTTGTGTGGCCGGCATGAGCATGGAATACTGCCACGATTATATTGAGCAAGTCCGGGACTTGGCTTATCCAGAGGAGGCCGCCGTATGAATACTGATGAGAAAAAACGTATCAGCATAAGCGTCCCGCTGGACATGATCGAAAAGATCGAAAGGATCAACCAAGACGAATACTACGGATGTGTGAAGTTTCAACACGTAATGCTGAATATGATCAACCTTGGTTTTTTTGCCGTGGACTACTTTGACGGTTTCAAAACCGCGTGGGATGGGCTGGCATATACAGCTAAACAGCGGGAAAAGGAATTGGATCAAGAACAGGGACTGGCAGAGTATAAAAAACGGGCTCTCTCGAAAATACTGCACATCATAACCAATCCCGAAGAGAATGAATGCCCGCCCGATGGCCAGGCAGAGGGGGCACGGCCATGAATATCGAATACGTCGGCTCCGCGAAGGAGCCGCCCCACCCAGGGGCCCATTGGAAGCTAATCAAAAATGATAAGATCATCGACCTGGGCCCTGATCCGGTAATACCTGGAAAAACGATAGCAACTGCCCGCTCCCAGGAATATGTGGTAACCGTCTATCGATTGGGTGACCGATATTATAAACGTGTCGTTTATCTTAATCTGGCCGCCCTCGTGAAAAATATCCACGATACCCCAGGCAAATGGCAGCTCAACCGCGGTGAATGGTTTTACCTGCAGGACCTTGCATCAAAAAAATCAGGGAAAAAGGAAGCGCCGATCCAGCCTGTCATCGAAAAGACCGAAGAGGAGAAAAGCAGAGCAGCAAAATACGGCCATCGCTGGAAGATCAGCGAGTTCAAGCGCGAGCATCCGCATGTAATAGCAGAAGGAGCGAAACTCATCGCTTACAATTCATACGTTATCTATGATGATCCATGTTACTGGCGGCATGAGGCTCTATTCAGTTTAGATCAGTACGACAAGAAAGGGCAGCGGCAATTCTGCGAAGTATCCGCTTCCGAAAAATACGGCAGCTATTCTCCCGATCTAATTACCATGAAGCAAGCTCAGAGGTTGTATGAAAAGATGGATCATCACCTATCGCCGATGGAGCCCGCTCCCTGCAGCCAGGCGCCGGGTTAATGGAGCTGTAATTTTATCAGGCCCCCGGATCAGATTCCGGGGGCACTTACGCCGTGATACAGCCGGTGAAGCGGTGATCCTGCCGGGTTCGACTCCCGGACGGCGTATAGATAGAAGGAGGCATACTCTATGCCAGACAAACCAACAGACCGGATCCGCCGGCTCCTGCAGACAGCCAGGCAGGCCGTTAAGACCCTATCCTCCACCCTGGATGAGCTCGAGGAGCAGTTGGCAGGCCTGGAGCAGGAGGCGGCCGCCCAGGTGGACTACCTGGTCCCGGACGACCAGGCCGAAGTCCCACAGCTCACCCCTGAGGAGCTGGAGATAGCAAGCGTTAAGATGCTGCTCACTTTCCAGGAAGCCGCCGGCCTACTCGGCGTCCCGGTGGCTGCTGTCAGGGATATGGTCGGTCGGGGAGAACTGCCGGTGTTTAAACTGGGTCGAACGGTGAGGATCCCGAGGAAACATCTAGAAGAATATATAAGCGAGGATGGTAGACCCTCTCTAGTCGAGGAAGAAATAACGGTACCTAAGAAGGAGAAAGCGAAGGAGCATATACAAAAGAACCATGCTGCTCAGGTAATTCATCGAGACAAGAAAGCGCGACAGAAAACTAATGCTCCTGACAGCAAAGATGAAACCTCGCTCATAAATAAAAAGCCATTGTTGACGGTGGAGGAGGCAGCGGTCATTCTCAGGCTTCATAAAATATCTGTTTATAGATTGATTTCTGCAAAGAAACTGCCTTCATGTCGGATCGGCCAGGCTATCAGAATACCGACGAAGGCGCTTGAAGAGCATATCGAGGCAGTCCGGGCCGGAGAGAGGGAAGGGTGAGGTGGCGGGTCTGCTGCTGGGCGGGGGAATTGCTACGGTAGCACAAAAAATCCTTATAACCAGAGACCACGGTTTTTTAAGGCGTGGGTCTCCGTAGCACAAACGTAGCAAAAACGAAAATAATTACCGACATAAAGCGACACATTAAAAAACAAAGCGCTTGACTTATATCCTGTCAGAGTATATATTTAAACACGCTACGGCATAGGGGGACATATTAAACAAGAGGCGCCATTACGGACTTTTAAGGCGTGGGTCAAAGGTTCGAATCCTTTGCGGCTCAATAGTTACCGAGGTGCAGATTCAAGCCTCTTTTTTTTCGGCTTCACAGTAAGAAAGAACATACCGGCCAGGATCAGGATGACTCCAAGCCATTGGAGATAAGAAAGCTCTTCCTGAAAACAGATCACTCCGCCTAAAACCGGGACCAGGATGTAATTGGCCGAAAAAGCGGGGATGATCCGGATGGCCGTATCTCTCTTATAGGCAAACTGTAGCACGGCCATGGAAACTATTGAAAGCAGTACCCATATCAGGGCATAGGGATTGGCCAGTATTTCTCCGATTCTGGAAGATTCTCCTACCAGGGAGCCGGCTCTCCCGATCTCGGAAGTGGAGATCTTCTGAAAAAGGGGCACGAATCCTCCCACGGCCCCGGCAAAGCCGCCGATCAAGATACCGATGATGCTTATTTTTTTTCGGGCCGTAATCAAGGAGAGGATATATAATAGAGAAACAATAGCCAGAAAAATGTAGAGGATATTTAGCAGGATTTGAGCTGGTTCGGATTCCCTGGCAAAAGCGCCGATCAGAGCTGCCCCTGCCAGGACGATAATGATTCCCAGCACTTCCCTTTTCCCGATCTTTTCCTTC
>VRUG01000339.1 GCA_019456255.1 Planctomycetota bacterium
TTCTATAAGAGTGCCAGGGAAGATTTCATGTTCATTGCTGGGACGTGTCGAACGGTGGGAATTCTGTTAAAAAATGTCTCAATTTGTCTGAGCGGTATAGACGTAAAAGGTCGTTTTTAAAAGAATACGCACTAAGGTATTAAATTTGGTTGGTGATGAAGGATTTTAAAGTTTTGAATTGCAAGCCCCAAGGACTGGTACTATTGACGTACCGATCGAACGTATAGTTATCCCAGTCTATGTTTCTCGCCTCAATGCGATACCAGGTGTCTGCACTGTAGCTCTCAGCGGTTATCCCTCCAGGGTCGGCAAGTTTCCCGGCAGTGAGGTAGAAAACGAAGTTGGCACCTCCGACCAGGTTCAAGAAGCCACAGCTCTTGTTGGTCTCTACTGCCCTAACCCGGAAACTAATATAGGTTGGCGTTATGTTGCTAAGATTCTGCCTAATACCGTTGGCGGCACTTCCGCTGCCACCTGAGAGGCTTACACTATAGCTTGAGCCGTCTGCGGCTACGCTATTGTCGGCAGCAATCGTGTAGCCAGCCCCCTGGTCCGCCCAGGCGGGTGCAGCCGGTAAGGGAAGTCCGGGTTAATCCCGTCTTAACCAGGACACCGCATCTTGGGTACCTGCAGCGACATCTTTCAAAATAGCCCAAAAGTAGTTAACACTTTTATCAGAATTGATTGCGGCTAGACAGAGTTCGGACTACCGGAGGTTGGAAAGGGGTGCTCTTTAGACTGATAGCTGATAATAACCTAAGCTGGTTTTAGAAAATCAGATTGTTCCCAGGGAACTTTTCACTCATGAGATCGACCATAGGGAAATTCCAAGAAGTATCCCAGCGCAGCACTACCCCTACCCCCCGCAGGGGGGTAGGGAAACCATATTGCAAAAATCTTGTTAAAAAACAATATTTTAAAGATAATAGGTATCCTCTTAAAAAAACGGGGTAATTATAAAAAAAATAGAAAAAAAAGTAGACAAAAAAAGTAAGATGAAGTAAAC
>VRUG01000340.1 GCA_019456255.1 Planctomycetota bacterium
TGGTGTTGCGTGTAGAATCTCATAAGGCTTCCTCCTTGGGTTTATAGATTAGTGGTAGCTATATCTTACCACCTTTTGGGGGGGCCTTAATGAGTATCAAATCGTTCCACCTGACATTTTTCCGTTTCGCTCCAAAACGCAGGTGAACTCAACGTTCTACGGATATATCAAACCGTGTGAAGAATCGACATGAATAGTCAGCTTGCAGGATAGGTAAAGCAAATATAGAATATTGACATGCCCACAATCAGTCGATTCTATGGTATACTGATCCAAATGTACTTCGATGATCACAATCCGCCACATTTCCATGTCATTTATAGTGAAAACAAGGCGGTTATCGGAATAAATGATTTTCGAATACTGGAGGGTGATCTTCCTCCGAGAGCCCTTGGTCTAGTCACCGAATGGGCTAGAATTCATAGGCATGAATTATTGGAAGATTGGAATCGGGCAAGGAACAGGCAATCGCTTTTCCCAATTGATCCACTGACTTAGTAGGCATGTATGTTCTTCGAGATCAAAAAAGCAAATTATATAGAAGAATATCAAATACAACTGCGATTTGAGGATGGATCTATCGGAATTGCGGATTTGTCAGAATATCCGAATGAGAACAATGTGTTTCGTTTATTTCTGGATATGAACTACTTTAAAAATTTTCACCTTGAACACGGAACATTGGTCTGGGGTGACGGTGAGCTCGATATTGCCCCGGAAGCTCTGTATGTAAAAGCTACAGGCAAACCGCTGACGTATACTGCTTCGAAGGAAATAGTGTAGCCTTGTTTGAATATGGTTTCTATTGACTAGAAGACTGTATCGTATTCGGTTTTTGAAAAAAAAAGAATAATAATCCCGTAGAACATCCGGATGGAGCAGACCGCTGCTGGTGTCACGGTTTTTGCAGGCAGAGCAAAAACACGTGCCAAACCGGCCTACGGCCGGACGCATCGGCAGCTCATCCGGGGCGTTGGGCGGACAAAAAATAAATAAGATA
>VRUG01000065.1 GCA_019456255.1 Planctomycetota bacterium
GGTATGGTGTTGCCCTTGATGGTCTTAATGTCGATGGCCCGGTGAAAAGTCTCGGCATCCATGAACCCGAGCCGCCACGATTCCCGCAGCACGCCCCGCAAGGCAGCGAGCATTTTGTTGGTGGATGCCGGACTGTACCGCTCCATGAGCAAACTGCGGATGGCCTGACTGTGCTGATACTGGATGTTCCACCAGGGAAGTGAAGCGATATCGGTTTCTGTGCCGGTAAGCATCTCCGAAATGACCCTGAGAGCCTGTTTCATTGCCCTACGTGACCCTGAGCCTAGGGAAGCAAGGTACACGGCAACGGGATTCGCTGAGGGCTGTAAGGCAGGGTGATTCTGCTCAATGATTGTGAGTGCGTTGGTTGTGTTCATGCCGGAAATACCTTCTATAATAGAATACGTGAACCTTCATTCTCATAAGTTATTATGACATAAAAACAGGCAGAATTGAAGGTAGCTTGAGCGGGTTTTCGCGGCTTCGATTAAAGTAAAATTATGATAGATAAATGCTCCATCGGTTTGCCTGAATATGCTAGGTTGAATAGGCCAACCAATGGGTTCGTTGTAAGAAAACGGGATAATGTCACAGGCTTTGAAAAATTTTATTTGAACCATTCGGAGAAAAACTAATGAGTTCTGGCTGGGAAAGCCGTTTAGAGATATTAAAGCGAGATGCAGAAAGAAAAATAATTTCCCCTCTTAAAACACATGGGTGGTCAACTAAAGTTAATGCGATTGAAACGGGAGAATATTTGCTTATTGAGGGAGAAAGGAATGATCGTTCTCATACTGTAAGCTTGTTATATACTTCTGGTGTTAGCCATAGAGTTTATAAGGATATGGCTAAATTAGTTGAACATATTTTTGTCAATGGCCAGCTTTACAAAATTGAATCCTATGCATACGGAATTGAAACCCCAATTAGCACAGTAGATGAATTTCATCATTTATTATTGGAGTGGAACAGGGAGAGTAGTGAAGGTCAATTTCTAGACGAGAACGAACCTGAGGAGTTTCCCACACCGGAAATCTCAATGCATCAGAACCTACTTGCTGAAGAGCCAATTCGGGCAGTTTGGTTACGTTTAAGGCAGTTGGAGAGTGTTACCCTAGCGAAGAAACTTATAAAGGAGCGGGCTGTTAGGGGTAGCATAGATATTTCTGATGAGGAAGTGGCAGCAAAGGGAGAAGGTGTTGCATATGCTCTGAGAAATGCATCTGATTACTTTCAATCTAGGGAGAATAGAAGCGTAAATCAAAGAATACTTAATCTTTACTATGGCAGCTTGTCCTTTGCATTTGCCGAGATGCTTTCAAATCCAAATGGCCCTAAAGCGCTAAGTGAAATTGAAAATAGCACAAAGCAGGGTCACGGATTGTACACTATTGATGGAGAAAGCGAAAACTTGGATGATCTTGTTATAGGCGTAATATCAAACGGTTTCTTCCCTAAGTTTATTAATTATCTAAATGCAAACACTGATAAAATCCCTTCTAAAAAGCCAAGAAAATTTGATGATCTAAAGAACGTCAATTCTAATATGTGGCTAACTTTTGAACAAATATTTTCTCGAATTCCTGAAACCGGTGATCTATTTCTAAATATTTTTGACTCTCCACCAGGTTGGGCGATACCTACCTACGATAACGAAGCAAATAACTTTGGCTCCTTATTCATGAGCGGAAAAAGACCTCAACGATCCTATGTTCATATGATTGATGAATCAAATCGACTTAGCAAAAACGATATCCCTTATCTTTATGGTGAAATGTCTGAAATTACTGAATTGAAATATGATGGTTCGACTCGCCAGTTTAGAGGTGCAATAGACCACCCTGGCCATGACAGCTTTTGGGGTGTACTACCTGCTCATAGTTCGCCATTTGTAAATGCTGCGGTAATTAAACCAATTTTTTCATCAGTACGAGATTACCGTGCAATTTGTATTGTGCTTCTTTATTCCCTTTCAATAGTAGTAAGATATAGGCCAAGTTTGTGGAGGCGTGTTCAGGAAGGTGATTTAGATCACATGAGAATACTTATAGAGGCTTTTCTAGAAGTTGTTGAAAGAGTTCTCCCACAACATTTTTTAGAGAAGACATCTGGAAAGAAAATTTATGCAAATCAGCCAGGATCACTTTTTTCATAAGAATGGTTGTTAATTCATTGGCGCTTATAAGGATCATGCGGTCAGTGGTGCCAAGAGCCGTGATAAGCGTCCAGCCTTGGATAACCTGCTTAAGGATGTGAACCGCCGCAAGTTTGATCTTGTTGCTGCCTGGTCGGTTGATCGCCTCGGACGCTCTCTTCAGAATCTCCTATAATTTTTGGGAGAACTGCACGCTCTAGGGATTGACCTGTATCTGCATCAACAAGGAATTGACACAACCACGCCCTCTGGTCGGGCCATGTTCCAAATGTGTGGTGTTTTCGCCGAGTTCGAAAGATCCATTATAAGAGAGCGAATCAATGCGGGATTGGAACGTGCGAAGGCGAACGGTAAGAAGCTGGGGCGGCCAACCGTGGGAACGGAAGTCGAGGAGACAATCAGAAAGGCCCTGAGGAAGGGGGACAAGGGCATCCGCAAAATTGCACGGGAGGTGGGGGTTGGGGTGAGTGTGGTTCAAAGAGTAAAATTTGTTCAAAGCCACACTGTACCTCCTTGAATCGTGCGGCTTAAACTCTTGTTATGGGATAGCACCGACAAACCTCAACATCAAGTGTGTAGTGTAGCCCCTAGGGGCGACACCTCAAACGACGCACATGTCTCCTTTGCGAGAAAACTGTTTGCAGTCGTCGAACTAGCTCTAGACTTCTCACGGGACATGGGTCCCGATCATCGAAGGCTAAGGAGTAATATTGGCTTATCGGTGCCAACAAAAGAATACCAAATTAATAGGAGCTAGCCAACACCCTTCGCTCAACGACATCTATTAATTCCCTATCCTCCCAATTCACGAACCAATTAACCGCTTTCAATTCATCCAGCATATTATCAATCTCAAACGACGAGGGGTTCCAATTAGGCTCGTACCTAGTTAGATAGTTTGAAAGAATGTCTTTACGCAAGTCGAAAGATAAATATGGACAACTTAGCGAATCCAAAAACAGATGTGCCGACTCTGAGTTGGTAGCGATATTATTGTTATCGGATAATTGTGACCGTATTTCAGTTTCAATTGTTATTCTCAGATTAGAATATTTCCTGCGTTCTCTGATATAATAAAGAACAGAAATGATCGTAAAGTATGAGGCCCGTTCCTCAATTTCAAATAATGTAGATAATCTTTTCTCCGATACCAAATAATTTTCTCCGAAGTTGCTTGTTGCCAACAGAATGTTAAGTTCTTCGAGTAATACTACCCCGGTTCTCCCTTTCTCAGTAACTGGTCCAATTGCAAGGCCATCGACTTCTTCCATAATTATCGTTCTAAAATAATTAGTAAATTCTAGAGCCTCTTTCCTTAGGAAATCGTCAACGAATAACACCGTGGACGCAACTTTGTATGACGCCGTAATCTGCGGATTTACCTTATAGAAAAAGAAAACGATCTTAAAAAGTACAACCAGGAGTTTGCAGTAGTCAAAACCATTAAATTCAACCCCGCTTTTGAGTTCAATTTGGAAGCTTTTGATTAGTTTCAAGATTCGATTCGACAATACAGCTATCAAATATGAAGATACGTCAGGATATCCGCATGAATTAATTTCGCAGGTGCTCTTAACTTGGTCGACGAAATATTTTAACGCTGAATCAGTCCTGTGAATTTTTTTCGGTTGAAACTGCTTTTTATCGTCTACTAACTTTACATCGAAAAATTTTTCTTCTAGGTCTTCAAATATTCGGCCCAATTGAGTAATAACACTAGATTTCAACGTGCAGAATGGTCGTTGGTGTTTGCGTAATTTGTTCTCATTTAAATACAAGTTGTAATTTCTTAACTGATCGCTTATCGCGGCCGCAATTACTTTTGATTGATTTTCATTATTTGAAAATATTAGATAGTCATCGACGTATCGAAGGAAGACATAGTCCAAGTCATATCGAAGTGCGTGATGTTTGTACAAATAATCAATTACATCGCAGTCAACAGCTTGAAAGATCACTTCACTAAATATTCTGCTAATTTCAGAACCAATTGGAATTCCATTCGTTTCGTTGTTGTTCGAGCGTTGCATAAGACGATCAAATTCTGCGCAGAATTGATTGTTGTAACGAATATGTGACTTAACATATTCTTTATGCTTAATAGCCCATGATATTGTATGCGTGTATATACTTCCAAAGCAATTCGCGACATCTAATTCCCAGAAACTCGGAAACCGTTTCTCCAATGAAAGGTATATTGTACTATTAAAAAACTGGTAGAATCTTCCAAAACCGCGATACTGGAAAAAGGGCCGTCTGTCCTTCGCGAGCCGCTTGCTCTCCTTTTCACCTTGACGGACAACCTCATTTGCGAGGAGGTTGTTCTTGGTGGAAGTGTGAAAGGAGTCTCTTATTCGTTCTGGTGCCCGGATCGAAGCCGGACTTTGTGAACAGCAATATACTAATAAATTTGCATATTTTCTGTAGAAATCGCAAAAAAGAAGCTGAGCTCTCGGATGAATAAGCGAAAGTGTTCTTAAGTCAATTTCATTTTTCTTTATCGAGTATTTAAAAGGATTTGACTGAGAATTTCCTCCATCAAGGACCTGAGAAAAAATTGATGAAAGAATAAGAGACAAGCTGATACCATCAGGCCGATCGAAATCCGTGCAGTTTAGATAGAACCCATCATTCGAGAATATCAGCGGGATGTCACCATTGGACGTATCTGTCAGCAATGCTCGGAATTTATCTGATTTCGTGTGTCGTATTTCGTTCATCACCAAATTCTCGATATTTGTTGCAGTCTGTCTGGGCTAAAGCGCTTAAAAATTCGTCTACGGACGCCATGAACGAAACTTATTTTTAATAGTCTATTCTTCTGCCCACGTGACAGCCTCCCGAATAGAACAGTTCCCAGCCGGCCTTGTGGGTTGAGAACGATTGTCCGGTAGTACCCATTTATCATGACTAGGGTTCTGCTCGAAGCATCGATTTCGGTATTACTATAGTAAATACCAGTAAGTATATTACGACCTCTTCTTTTATGAATTAGATTTCTGTTAGTCGACAAGAATACGATCCGATCGCAAAGCAATTCGTAATTGGAATCATTGCAGTATGCATAAAATGTTTTACAAATTCGTTCTTTAATGCGATTGATTTTATTTCTAGTAAGGTCGATCTTCACTTTTCGGTATTGATGACCCCTCAAATTGGATGGCTTAGAAGGATTGATTGCAGTGAGATTTGTGTCAGTTATTGAAAATCGATAGCCTAAATAATCGAAATTAGCGACAACCAAATCCGATAGGTTTGGCCCGCCAGTACTTCTATTTGGAATATCAAAAACGCGCTTCTTGTTGTGATTAAGGTGGAGACCCGTTGGTAAGGACAGACGAACATAACTTAAGAAACGAGTCTTGTCTTCGGATCCCGAAGTAATCACTATAAAGTCATCGACGAATCGAGAATAATAGAACACCTCTTGATGGCGCGAGAGTTTGGTGTCGAATGCTTGTAGATACAGTTCGGAAATTATGGGGCTAATTTCAATTCCACGTGGTAATCCGCTTCCGTACGTCCTATTGAAAACCTTCAAAAATGACTCGACGAGATTGGACGTCTGTGTTGTGACACGGCTTGGTGCTAGTAATGCAGCGATTTGGCGAGTAGAGCAACACTCGAAGAAAGACGAGATATCTAATCGATAAATTCGATACTTCGATCCCTCCTGGAGGTATTCTTTTAATTCTTTAACAGTTTGCAGTCTTGCTTTAAAACGGATGCGCAGAGATGCTTGAATATTATTAACGCATTTACGAAGTACTAACTTATCAGGTAACGTGATTACGCTGTATACGTATTTGTTCCCGTTGGATATGACCTTCAGTGGTGGGGCGAATCGATGAGAGTTAGTTGCAATGTTAACAGCTTCATCAAGAACCTCATTGCGGTGATTTTCATCCGTCAACGTTGGTTCAATGTAGAAATCCTTAGGAGTCAGAAGTTTGGCGACAGACCTTCTGTTGAAAGAGTGATCCATGTCAATTAAGTCTAGGTTTGAATTCGGCTCCCCCTTCCGAAATTAACCATTTCGAAGTACAGGGAGTTGAGACGGAGGACGCGATTGGCTATCAATGTCAAATGTTTAGATTCATTCTATTTGGTTAAATTGCTTGGTTGGTAGTCATCCAATATTATAATACTGTAAGTTAGTCACAAATGAGTTTACGGAGGTTCTTAGGTTGGCTTTTTAGTTTAAATTTTATTGGAGTGGTTGAGATGATTGGAGCTTACGTGGGTAGAGAAGTTTTCTTTTTCAATGGGTTACGAAGAAACACTTAAGACGTCTGGTTCTGAAATTGCGGAATAAATACGCAGTAGCGCTTCCGTGTCTCGTGCACAGTAGTTAAGCAGGTGATTTCCAATTCGTCTTGCGTCATCAGGCGGCGTGGATGGGTCAGTTAGTTTTTCATACGCTAGTGCAGCTGATACTCCGTTGGCGATTTCGAGGTCGGAGTATCCATAATTTTGTACGAGCGCTGGTAAGACTGCTTTTATTGAATAGCTGCCGTGAAACTTTGGATGGTATACGTGTTCGCGGATCAATGGGAGCAGGTCCACGAGACGATCAATTATAGATCGGACGCTCACTGCGTGATCTGGGAGCGCTGTCGCGAGTGATTTCAGTTGAGTTTCTTCAAAGCTGGAGTACACGCAGATTGCACCATTTCCGCGAACGTAGTCAAGGAGCGATTCAAGAACGGCCCTTCTCGGATCAGTCGGGTCTCTATGCAGATATTCACCGTGGTGAATTGAACCATCCTGGTCAAGGCGGTGTGCTGACCACTGGAACGGAATCATTTCATACGGATGTGTATTGACGTATCGCGGGATCGCAGGATTAAACGCCTCGAAATCAATGAAGTAAATGGGACTGGCTAGGTTCTTCAGCTGAGGGGCGAGCGATCTATCGAGGTACAGTTTTCCAGTCAACACCGAGTTTCGAATGCGCTGATTGAGTATCGACAGCCCATTAAAGTTATCAGGGATCTCATTGATATCCGTGATTCCATTTGCGGCAAGTTGTGCCTTGGTGGATTTCCCAAGCCTCTGCAATTCAGTTACGGGATGCTCCGGCTGATTGGAGTAGCAATAGGTAATGAAGGGACAATCGTACGGGGTGTGGCAGTGTTCGCCGACGGCGATCGCCGGAGATTGCGAGGCACGTAAGGGTTTCCGCATCGCGTGTAGCAAACCGGGTATCTCTGGAAGTGTGGATTCAACATCTTCTGTCAAATCGGCTACTTGGAACAGGTTATGGGGATCGTACTTACCCCCTGGGTAGACGTACGATATGTCCAGATGAAGCAGCTCGACGCTACACAGGTCAATTCCAGTATTTCGAAGCACCCAAGCCTGGATGGCGGTGTCTAATACGTGTTCTGGTTTTTTCTTCGTCGTGGATTTCACTTCAATCATGCCGAACGAGCCATCTTTATTGCGCTTCAGTACATCGACTCGGACCCTGACATCATCGTGTCTAAAGGCTGCCTCGTAAATCGCCGGGATGCTCTGGTCACTTAGATAACTCGAAGTACGCTCCATCGCTGCGGCATGCCTGGTATAGTCCTCATCGATCAGAACTCCCCTGGGGACGAATGTCCTAGCCAATTCGCCTACAGCGGTGCCTTGATCGAATAATGCCTGCTGAGCTGGTGAAATTGGGTCCGCAAAATCACGGTGATAAAGCTCGAGATACAACCGCTTGTGGCATTGAACCCCTGCCATGAACCGTGATTTAGACAGCGGTGGAGTGCTTGAATCCGATTTCTTGGGACGCGTCACGGTCACAAGTTTCTCCTTGTAGATCGTGGCAGCCTAGACAACCTTCCAGCGTTTCCCATCGATCGAGTCGGTACCCCGCTCATCGCAACATCGTACTCGCACCAAAGATTCGCTCGAAACGGAGTTGACTTCAGCGCCGCTGATTTTAATCCACCAACGTTCATGTTTCCTAGCCCAGTTAGGAAGAACGTCCCAATCTAGTCTCTGGGGCTCACGAGGAGAGGCAACCAGAAAGTGCGGAATTGCGAGATCTTCCCACTCGTTTTCGTTCGGCCCGAAGATATTTGCCAAATGGCCCGCCTTTTCACGAAGTTGGCTGTTGCTCCAACTTGTGTCGAACTTGGCCTCTATCAGCAGAATTTGAACGCGCCCGTTGTCATCGTAAGCCAGTAGTAGATCGATGTCCCGAGGACTTCGTGCGATTGCCTGCCGACCATTCACCTTTCTGGAGAACACGTTGTCCAATGGCGTAGCTGAACTCCACCGAAGCTCAGAAGCCCGGTGACTCATCCGTGCTGTATGAAGCGCAGCATAAAGCCAGTCAAGGTGGTAGTCGATAGCCAAGAACACTCGCTCTGGCAGAGTCAGTCCAGTAAGCCCCTCCAACTGCTTAGCGAAAGCGGGATCAAGCAGGTTCTCAGAATGCTGAAGAGGGAGCGCAGTGGCCAACAGGTGAAAACGCTCCTTCCTGTTGAACAGCTGGAGGTTTTCGAGAAGCAGTGACATTGTCTTCCCCCTTAGAAAAGACCCCCTAGCATTTAACGTTCGGTGTTTTCGAAATTGGTACCTCAATTAGTTCAATTGCACCAGACCAAGGTACTTAGCAGGACCATCTAAGCTTTCAACGAGCCCACCCAATCCCGGCGCCAAGGACTGCCCAGAGACGAGCCACGCCGTCCCTGCTTCGCCCAACCGGGCTCCCATCACCCCGGCGCCTGTTGATTAAACGGTGGCATTGATGGGGGTGAACGCCTTAATCTTCGCGGCCTTGAACCGCTTTTCCAACACCACCCAGATCGCCTGATCGGTTAGGCGCACCGGGATGACCTTGCCGCCCTTGCGGATGC
>VRUG01000007.1 GCA_019456255.1 Planctomycetota bacterium
TGAAATTCACTTAGGAGTATTATGGGAGCTAACTCTTTATAGCGCAAGTATTTATATGCCGTGGCGCAAAATGTTGAGAGGACGGGGGCTCCCCATAGATTCATAAATGAATCTGGATATGGGGACAAGTAACCGATATTGAAGCCGCCTTTGGCGGAGTTGATTTAAAATAGAGTTGTTCGGCACTTTAAAAACCCCCGTTTTGTTGTTTCGATGGTCATTATACCAGATATTTAGCTTTTTTTCAAGATAATACTACTTCGCTAAAGCTACGAAGTACAAGAAAGGGCAGTGGACATGTGGACGAGTGGGGGTTAAAATGGGTTTATGAGTGAGGTTACGCACCGGGGATTAATGCAAAATTGAAAGTTGAAAGGAATAAAGATGGAAAAATCGGATCCAGGTAATTGGGTTGGAATTTGTACTTTGATAGTAGCCACAGCTGTTGGTGTTACCCGTAGCATTATCGCCTATTTTCAATATAAAACGACAGGTAAGCCACCCAAGTATCAGAATATCTATCAACCATTAGATAAATGGAAGCGAAATAGTTTGTGCGTTAGAATCTTTCTTCATCGCCTATCTGCTATAGCAACACTCACATTGGTGCTGGTGTTGGTGTACTCAACCAACACATACTTTGTAAACTATCTGCTATTAGGTGTCATTATCTTTGAAGCTTTTTGGTTCTTTATTCATATATCTATTAACCCAACATCAAAACACATAAGTAAAAAAGAGGGCTGGGCTTTTATAATTCCCCAGTTGATTGAAAATCGTATCGATTTAAAATATAAGGGAAGTGAATATCCGCCCTTTTCAATTTTGGTAGAGTTACTTGCTCTGACATATCTTTGTATTATCAGCGGTGGCTTAGCGAGTCCCTTCTTCTCATTATTTGGCATTTTCTGTGTGCTGGCTCTTTATGTCTCATATGGCACTCATTTACTACGGTCAGCAAGCTATATAATAAGCTTTTATTTCTGCTTTATGTTAATCACCTATCTCGGTGACTATGAATTTACATTAAGAGGTGCCATCTATGAAATACCGGTCTCTTATAGGATGCAGATAGGGCCAGAAAATAAGTATCTTTTTACAGTGATGCATTTTTGGTCCACAATAACATGCGGTCTACTATTCCTGGGAATTACATCATACTTTGGCCGAATAGGGCAAGAGCAGCTTAATGCTCCTGTGAAGCAAACAAAAGACATCTTATCTTCAAGAGGTCTCGCGATTAAACTATTGAACAATTTACCGGTATTTAGAATTGGGGATAATACTACTTTCAATCCAGAAACAACACTTGCTCTTTTACCATACTGCGCTCGGGGGCCACGCTGTAAGATACGAGTAGATAATGAAAAACGACCCCAAGATCAGCCAACTGTAGAGAGGCAATGTCATCTGTGTAAGCCTTTGTGTTCGGTTGGAACGCTGATCAATTATAAAAACATCGCAGAAATTAAAGTAATTGGATCGCACCACGGTATAGATGAAATCGTAAAAAGTTTTCTGGCAAATCATCACCTGACGCATGTGATAGTAGTGTGCTGCACATCAAGATTTGCCAAATATCTATCGAAATTAGACGATCCGAAGTACAAGAGTCTTAATCTCACACTAATTTACACACCACTGTTAACAGGCACTGATACCTGCCTGTCTTCAACCGATATCTATCACAAGGGAAGGGAGACAACTACCCTGCCGCTCACCTCTTTTGATGCTGAAGCGATTATAAATGGTTTGGAAAAAGGAATGACCCCAAAGGCCGTTTGACAAACGCAACCAAAATATAATGAACAAGGCAAAGTCGGTTAACTCCGCGACAAAGTCGGCGTGGAATGAGGTTTTTGAAGATCGCTATGCGACAGAGAGTAATTAGAATGGCTCTTTTGAGGCTTGGAATGAGGCCAAGTAAGCTTGACCAGAGGCTAAGTAAACGGCCTAAGATGCACATAAACCGTGATTTTTAATAGAGTTAAGGCAAAAAAGGCCATCAGAGGGCCACCGAGATATTAAAAAGGAAGTAAAAAATGGGAAAGCTAAACCAGTCGCACTTACTTGTTATCGTTTCCGTTTTATTAGCAACATTTGGAATTGTAGGCGGTTTTTTCAACAGACCTCATGTTGTCTACTCTACAGTTTTTTTGACACCATTATTTCTTTTCTTTGCTTTTCTTGAGCACATATCTGAATTCAAAGCAGGAAAAGGTGGCTTCGAAGCTAAGACTAGAGCTATTATTACTGACGCTGAGACTGCTGTTGATGGCATGCACGCCCAAGCTTTATTCAGCGCAAAAATCATGCTGGCTTTAGTAAGTAACAAAATGGGCTGGGCTGAACATTATTCACCATCAGAGGTCGAAGTCTTTAAAGAGCAAAACGTAAAGATTCTTTCCGAAATGGGTATCTCAATAGCTGTGATAAAGAAAGAAGCATTATCAGAATGGCACAAGAATGTTTTATCCTTCTACAAAGGTCATTTGATGAGTTACTGGGTAGCTGCACGCCCCATTGTTCAATCAGAGTTTAAGAAACTTAAGGATATCGATAATTCCAAATTACCGAATGCCTTACGGGCTTGTTATGCGACCATTGGCGTAACAGATCGTGAAGAATTAATCAAGGATTTTGAGTTTATGATTAAGAACCGAGAACATAGGAGGCCAGACCAATGGCTTGATATTCTGAGTTTACCATGTTTGAAATAGAGTTAGGCAAAAAAAGGGCTAAAGAGCGGAGAAAGAAAGGAAGTTTTCAACTATGAGTTTAGAATCCTCTTTAAACGAAATTGTAACCGTTATCAAAGATTTATTTACCATTGTTTTTACAGGTGTTGCAACCATTATTGGGTTTCTTACATACAGAAGAGCTCGGGCAACAGTTTTACAACCAATTAGAACTGAGGTGGTAAAAAAGCAATCAGCTATGCTTTCAGAGTTACTGGCAGTAGTCTCCCAAGAAGAGATATTTGCCTTTGATTACGTAGATATAGTTTCAGTGAATATACATTCGATTCTAATCAAGTATGGTTTTTATTTTTCTAAACAAGAAGAACTAGAGGAATTATTAAAATCAAAAAGGCATGCAATGATTCCGTGTGGTGAAGACAACTTTCTAAAAGATTTTACGCTATCTCAACCTTTTGATTCTGAGCAAGATCGCGAAAAGGATGAAAAAGAAAATCTAGAGATTAAAAGGAAGGAATATGAGAAGGCAAAGAATGATGGGATAATAATTATAAATTCAATAATAATAACAAATAAACATGCATCATTTTCCGAGGAACTAGGGAATTTCGTAGCTAACCCATTTATGCCTTCAAGCATACAGGAAAACCTTAAAGACTTACTTCAAACGGTTCATGTAAACTTGACAGTGCATTTAAAATATACATTAGAAGAATTCATAAGAGAGTACATCAAGAGACATGTTTCAGGAGATAAACCAAACTTCTCAGTAGGTGGTGTTTGGAATGAGTTCAATCACAAGAGGTTTCATCACCGTGAGCAATTTGATGAAATTAAAAAAGCTATTCGTGAACATCTCAGAATAGATGAACGATGGTAATCTTCAAAGTAGCAAGGAGTTCAAAGGGCACTATAACGTAAAAATCTTCCGCAACATTGCAGGGAAAAAATAACCCTCGAATAAAATCAACCCCGCCCGGAGGTGAGCAAACAATAACCCCGCGATTGGCATGGCGGGGCTAACCAATTGACAGGTGGATTCAAAGCGGCTACAATTGGTTTACTATGCATATATTATTAACAAATGACGATGGAATATTGGCTCCGGGGCTTGGCGCTATCTATAAAGAATTAGTCAGCTTAGGTGACGTGATGGTCGTGGCGCCGGCGGGTTGTCAATCGGGAGCAAGTCACAGTATAACGTTCGCTGAGCCTTTGGTGTGCAATAAGGTTGATGTCAATGGTCAGTTCAGCGGGTTTAGTGTTGAAGGATCGCCGGCGGACTGTGTGAAATTGGCGGTTATGCAGTTGTGCGAGAAGCCTATAGAACTGGTTGTAGCTGGCATTAACAGCGGAGCCAATGCGGGTATAAATGTTTATTACTCTGGTACGGTAGCGGCAGCGATGGAGGGAGCATTTCTGAATATCCCGGCAGTGGCGATGAGTCTTTCGCGTGAAGAGGATATGGATTATGAAAGTGGTGCCCGGCATTGCATAAAAATTCTCAAAAAAATCATGCCGGTAGCAAGCGGTCATGTGGTAAATATCAATATTCCTCATTTGTCGGGTGGCGAGCCTAAAGGTGTAAGGATTGTTCCTCAATCGAATAAAGGGTTTGATGAATATTATATAAAGCAGAAAAACGAAGAGGGTCAGTTAGTTTTTCAATTAGCCGGTGAGCAGCATGAAACGGATAATAAGCCGACGGACACAAGTTCTCTGGCAGAGGGTTTTATTACGTTGACGGCTTTGGCCTGCGATATGACCAACCATGAAAAGACCGATGCTCTTAGGGATATAGATTGGTAACTCTCCTCAAACTGACCGATTTTGACAAATCAGGTGAGTCTGAGTAATTCCGAATGCAGTCATGGGGACTCCGCCGTAAGGCGTCCCTTACGAAACTTACGGAGAAACCAGAATTCCGGTAAGACGCCGGGCTCTGCGCTGCGCTTCGTGTCAGAATGGTTGAAACCGACTTCGTCGGAAGTTAGTTTATGCTGGATTCCGAGACGACATCGGGAACCGAACGACGCGGTTTCCTGCTTTCGCAGGAATGACAAAGTTGGGCAGAAATGGGAAAGAAACCCCCAAGGTAAACTTGGGGGCTAACCGCTATGGCATAAATTTGTCGTTCGGTTTGAGTATTTAAGAGGGTCGTAAGAAGTGTTGAATATTTTCGAGTATCCGTGGGCGTTATCAGGCTTGGCTATCATCGTTTGGTTTGTCATATCGATGCTTCGCGGGACATTTCCGAATAAATATTACAGGCTTTTAAAGATTTTGCCATTGGTAATAATCGCAGCTGCTTTTGGTCTGGATTTTTTTGTTACGACCGATTTGGAAAAAATTAACGAGGTAATCAAGACGGGGCTAAAGGCGACGGAAGAAGAGAAGGTGGAAGCTCTTGAGGCACTTATATCCGATAACTATCAGGACTCATATCATAATGGGAAAATAGATTTAATTTCGTATTGCAGTGTGCTTTTATCTGAGCCTTTGGTCGCGAAAAATATAAAGACGGGCCTGGAAGTCGAAATATCGTCTCCGAATGCCACAGCGACTCTTGTGGTTTTGACAAAATTTGATGAGCAAAGCTCGATTTACGCTTATAAACCGTATCAATTGACCAAAATAAGGCTTAACCTGGAAAAAGCTCACGATAAAAGCTGGCTTATCACCCAAGTAGAGGTGCTTGAGATTGACAGAAAAACGGTGAATTGGAAATATATCAAATAGCCTTTTAGCTCATACATACCTGCGCCAGAACGGTGTTGTCCGATAACCTCAAAAGTTTCATATTTAGCGTCAATAATTCATTTAATTCTCCCAAAGTCACGGCATTATTTTGCCGATTTTTAGAATATATCCGAAGATGAACCTCTGTAGGATTATGCAGTCGAGTTTTAACGAAAACATAAAAGCTAAGTTAGTCCAATAGTTGAGGGTATAACAATGGCAAAAATCCAAGATGTTGAAAATACGGTAAAAGAAGAAAGCAAACTTTTAACAATTACAGAAGATTCCACTGCGACAGAGGCATCGCAAATAATGACTGAGAATAATATAGGCTGCCTCATCGTGTTAGACGAGGATGGTAAGTTTTCGGGTATTTTGTCAGAGCGGGACCTTCTTGGTCAGACGCTGGCAAAATCTTTGTCTGCTGATGATATTGCGGTTAAAGATATTATGACTCCTGATGTGGTTTCCTGCACAAGAGATACCGACATTGGCCAAGCAGAAAAGCTGATGGATGAACACAGGATACGCCATCTTCCCATCATTGAGGATGGCGAAGCGGTCGGTATGATTTCGAGCAGAGACATCATCGCTTATCTAATCCGAAGCAATAAGGCGATGAAGGCAGCAGCAGAGCAACTTCAGGTTCTATCGGTGAGGCTTAAAGGGCTTGACACGAAAGACCTTTATAATACGATGCTTAATGAAGTACCGGAGAGCTTTGAAGCGGATTCTGCGATAATTTGTTTATCCGAAGGGGATTCTTCAAAATTAAATATTTACCGTAAAGGTTGTACGGTTAGTGAAAGAGAACTTGACGGCCCGGAAGAAATAATCCAATTATCTCAGAACGGCTGGATAATCTGTGGAGAGATATGCGAGGCCTGCCAGAAGGTCGGCGGTTATGCTCCAAGAGTTGTTATCCCGTTACACATCAGCAAACAATATTGTGATAATGAGAATGGCCAGGTCGAGTTGAAAGGTTTTCTGTGCATGTGTCAGTTGAACCAACATGCAACCCAATCAAAGGAACTTCAGCTTCATAAGGCGTCTTTGATACAGGAAATTCTTGGTCTTCACATAACCAATGCCACGCTTTATGAAAATTACCAAAAAGCGAAAGAGGATTCACTGATAGACCCTCTCACTGATGTTAGCACGCGAGTATTACTTGATAAGATGTTGAAAATCGAACATGCCCGCGCAGTTCGTTATAAACGTAACTTCTCTATTGCGTTAATGGTTTGAATCAAATCAATGATTCTGCCGGTCACGAAGCTGGTGATATTGTTCTAAAGGAGATTGGCAAGATTATAAGTGATAATATGCGAAACGTAGACGTAATAGGTCGCTTCGCAGAAGACAAATTTGTTCTTTTGATGCCGGAAACTCCTATGGACGGTGCTGAAATCCTTCTTGGGCGTCTTCATGAACAAATCGGTGACATCTCTGTTGCTAAAGTGGAATCGGTTAGCGTTAGCAGCGGTCTTTCCGAATGGAGTGGTTCCGGTGACGATACGATGGAGAATATATTGGAACGCGCCCGAGCGGCTTTGCATGAAGCCAAGGAGACAGGCAACAATTGTCTTGTCACGAGTCCTACTCCCGCCAGCACGGCTTAGTGTCGCGGTGTTAGTTTTTATGGGCCGATAATTAAATCCTCTTTTGAAGTATTCCTCTAAAAAGGCATTTTTTTAAAGAAAGTCACTGCCAAAATCAGCCGATTTATCAATGGTAGGAAGTCAATATGTTCTACTTACAGTTTAGGAATCTTTATTTATGTTGGGTAAATTGAAAAAGAAAGTATTGCTGGACGAGACAAAGTTGTTCAATGTCCAATGGTATCCAAGCAGCAGGAGTTGTGTAAGTACCAACAGCCGGAAAATCAAACCCCAACAAATGCCCCCGCTAATGGTCCGCAAAGCGGAGTGGCGACGTTAGCCCATATTGCATAACTCATTGAGTGGTTGATGGCTCAAAGATTCTAATAGTATTCTTCCCCGCTTGTTTTGCCACGTACAATGCCTTATCTGAAGAGCTAGTGACGTCCTCCGGGCTGGTATCTGCATCATACTGTCCCAGGCCTATACTAACGGACATGTCTATCTGCTCCTTGTTCCACTTTATTGGTGAGTTTGCGACGACATCGACCATACGCTGTGCGACGACGGTGGCTTCTTCTATAGAAGTGTTGGGTAAAATAACGGCAAATTCATCACCGCCATATCTTGCGGCAGTATCGATTTGACGTACGCAGCCTTTTATTATTCTGCTTATAGATTTTATAGCTTTATCGCCGGCACGATGTCCAAAGTTATCGTTTATCTGTTTCAGGTTGTCAACATCAATCAAAATCAATGCTATCTGTCCGCCGTAACGTTTTGACCTCCACAATTCTTTTTCCAGTACCTCATAAAAAGTTCTGTGGTTTGCGAGTGCGGTCAATCCATCTGTTTTTGCCTGCCGCCTCATTTTTTCAAAGAGTTTTACATTTCCAATGGAGGTGCCGATCAACTGGCTCAATAACTCTGCTACAGACAAATCATCCTCGTCAAAATCTACTGATTCAACTTTGTCAGCCAGATTCAGGACTCCTATTACCATATCGTCACATATCAGAGGCACGATGAGGCAAGACTTTGTCCGGTAGTTCTCGGTATTTTCCGATGCTTTGCGAATGACCGGCTCGGTGTATGTGTCAATATCTTTTATGACCATAACTTTTTTGCTTTTAATGGCTATAACCATCGGCGAGGGTGGATTTTGATCCAAAGAGACTATTTTGTTGATTAGATATGGATGATTACACTTCTGGAGACGGAGAATTTTGTTGGTTTCATCGAGTATATATAGTGAGGCAAATCTGGCATTGACGGTTTTTGGTACATCTGTAACGCAGACAGCGGCTATTTTCTTCATATCCAGGCAATTAATCTTATGAGCGAGTGGATTTATTAATGAAGTTAGACAGGTCGAGTAGTAGGGACATCTTTTCGGTGACATTTTTTTACCTCTATAACTCATAACCAAATTCACACCTCTTGCTCTTTTTGCGTCATATACTTCCACATTAAGGGTTCTGGTGCCCTATTACACCGTCACTAAATCAATCCTATCCAGCCCAACGTCCTATAAATCGGGGTATTTTATGACGCCAGCAATTATCCCCTTTACTGAAAGTCTACGAAATCTTTCTGAAAAGAAAAAAAAATTGGAAAAAAAATTAAAAAAATTGGAAAAAGTGTTGACTTCCAATAAAATGTATTTTATATTTTACAAAACGTAAAACACATTTGTTATTGAGTATAGTTTTAAGAAGGATTTTTGTGAATCAAACAGAAGTAAACACTGAGGTTTTTAAAATTCCCGCCAAGCTGTACCGCATAGGCGAATTGGTTCGTCACACCCCCTTCTCGCGGCAAACGATTCACAACTACACGATAATGGGTCTTATTCGCGAAGCTCAATGGACCGATGGCGGTCATCGTTTATACGACGAATCAACATTCAGGATACTATTTAGAATAGTTGAACTTAAAAAAACAAAAACACTTTGTGAAATAAAACAGATTCTCAATTCGGAATTTGCAACTAACTAAGAACGGATTTTTGATTGAATCAAATGATTGACAATATTTAGAAAGTGGTCAGGACTCAAGGATGAGAAAAGCTAATTTGTTTTTATTAAATTGCCCCCCCTGCTTTTGTCTTTATTACGTTTTTTTAAAAAGCTATTTATCGTAGAGGTTTGTGTATGAAACTGGCACCATTAGTAACTGACAATATAACTGAATTACTCGTTAAGATAATAGAATTTACTCAAACTCGTCAGAAGCTTATCACCCTGAATATAAATAACCTTCATACGACTGGCTTTGTCCCGCATGATTTGGCAGTGGATGAGTTTTCGTATGCAATGACTAACGCTGTTGACGAGCATGTTCGCAGCCATCGTCTTTTACTTCAGGACAGCGATAACGTCAAATTTGGAGCAGTAGGTAGTTTTGAAGTCAAGCCTATAATTGACGAGGAAGCGAAAGAACTGCTTGAGAGGGATGTAAACGAATATCTTGAGTTTCAAATCAATAAACTGTTGGAGAACTCGCTTAACCAGCGCATAGCGGCAGAATTGATGAAACAAAAGCCTGAAATAATGTCAATTTTTGAGTAATTATACGATAAAAATCGAGGGACCGATGGAAAACAATGCAATTCACTTACAACAGATGATGGAAAGCTGCCAGCAGCCTGGTAAGGTTTTAGCTATCACGAGCGGCAAAGGTGGTGTGGGCAAAACGAATATTGCGGCCAACCTGGCGATATGCATGGCAGCATCCCGCAAAAAAGTTTTACTTATCGATGCTGATTTTTCTTTAAGTAATCTTGACGTCATCATGAACTTAAACAGCAAATACAACCTTTCGCATTTGCTTAAGGGCCGCAAAAGCATCGAGGAAATTATTCACACTGGTCCGGAAGGATTGGAAGTCATTTGCGGTGTTTCTGGTTTTGAAGAGTTTGCCGACCTTAGCGAGTTTCAACGTCAGCGTCTTTTAAATGAGTTTTCCAAACTTCAAAATAATACCGATGCGTTGATAATCGATACAGCTGCGGGGATTTCAAAATCGGTAATAGCTTTTTGTCTATCAGCTGACCATGTATTAGTTGTGACAACCCCTGAATCTACAGCAATGACTGACGCCTATGCGGTCATTAAGGTTCTTGCCGGCAACCGGTTTTCCGGTCGGATAAGTCTTATTGTGAATATGGCAGATAGCATCGCCGAGGGCAAGAAGACTTATCAGCAAATCACCAATGTCGTGAAGCAGTTTTTAAATATCCAGGTTTACAGTGCCGGTGTGCTATTGAAAGATGAGCGTGTTAGTTCTGCCGTCAAATTGAGGAAACCGGTAGTTTTAGCTTATCCCAAATCGCAAATTACGTCATCGTTGGTGGCTTTAGCGGCGAAACTGAGCCGCAGTTCGGCAGCGGCGCCTAATGAGGAAGGCTTTTTTAGTAAAGTTGTTGACTGGTTCTTCTAAAGTTATTGGGTTAGTGACCGATAACTAATAACAATAAACGACCTTGCTATATGATATTTAGAGGTATTTTTTTGAGGCAAGAGTTGAAGATTATAAAATATAAGACAGTATCTTTGAAATTTAGGTAAGTCATAGAATCTCATGGAGGATACCTATGAAGACCAAACAGCTCGTTAAGCAAAGCAAGACCAAGGTAAGTAAGGCTAAGGCAAGTAAGGCTAAACCGATTAAGGAAGAGCCGATGAGTATCGGGGAGATATGGGAAAATTACCACAAGGTCGGCGGGGACCTGTATCGCAACCTATTGATAGAAAATTACCGGCACATAGTGAAATATACGGCAGAGCGTCTGCATAGCAAATTGCCTGACAAGGTTGAAGTTGACGACCTTATCAGTGCGGGCAATTTCGGGTTGATGGATGCTATTGATGCCTTTGACCCTGAGCGTGGTGTTAAGTTTGAAACTTACTGTTCACCTCGTATAAGAGGGTCCATCCTTGACGAGTTGCGTAGTATGGACTGGGTTCCTCGTCTTGTTCGTGCCCGTGCCAGTCAGCTTAGTCGTGCGACTCAGGCTCTTGAGACCCATCTTGGCAGGAAACCAACGAAAAAGGAAACTGCCAGTAAGATGAAGCTAAACAAGGCGGAGTTCGACCGGCTTCAGCGTGACGCTAATGCGACCAATCTGGTTTCGCTGAACACCAATTTTAATGATGGTGACGGCGATAAGGATATGCGTGAAATCGATATAATCAAAGACAAAAAGAGCCAGGACCCGTTAGTCGAAGCCCAAAAACGAGATTTAAAAAACCTACTCACGAAAGGTTTGACTCGTGCTGAGAGGCTTATAGTCGTGCTTTATTACTACGAAGAGATGACGATGAAGGAAATCGGCGCCACTCTTGACCTTTCTGAATCGCGTGTTTCTCAGATGCACTCATCTATTGTTGACCGTTTGAAGGCCCAGATGAACTGTCGCCAGAAGGAATTCGCCATTAAGTAATAGTAGGCTGTCTTTCACATATTTAGTGCATTTCAAAGCAAGGTACCGCCCCGCCCTGCCTTAGTTCTATCTGCAGACTTGATTTTCCCATTTCATATCGCTATGATGGCTCGGTTGCAATAGTTAAGGATAGGTAAAATGAGATTTACAAAAATGCATGGTATCGGCAATGACTATATTTATGTCAATTGCTTTGAAGAACAAGTTGCGGACCCGGCGGAGCTTGCTCGGCTGATTAGTGACCGCCACAGCGGTATCGGCGCCGATGGTCTGATCCTAATATCGCCTTCGGAATCCGGGGATGTTCAAATGCGGATTTTTAATGCTGACGGTTCCGAGGCAGAGATGTGCGGCAATGGTGTCCGGTGCGTAGCCAAATATGCCTATGAGCATGGTCTTGCTAAAAGCCAAGGTGCCTTTACTGTTCCTGGTCAGTCGCCCTTGCCGATTTCGATGTCAATAGAGACCGGCAACGGTGTTTTAACGGTTGGGGTTGTTACTGACGGTAATGATAAAGTTCAGCAGGTGTGCGTTAATATGGGTGAGCCTATACTGGCGCCTGGAGATATTCCGGTATCTTTGTCCGGAGAAAATGTGATTGACGCAGCTGTTAGTATTGCGGGGCAGGAATTGATTATGACTGCGGTATCGATGGGTAATCCTCATGCGGTCTTTTTCTGCGATGATGTTGAGTCTGTAGAGCTTGGGGTAATAGGGCCTGCGATTGAAGGAGACGGTCTTTTTCCAAATCGGATAAATGTTCATTTTGTTGAGATGGTGGGGCCTGGTGAGTTCAAAATGCGGACATGGGAGCGTGGCAGCGGTATTACTCTTGCCTGCGGGACGGGTGCTTGCGCGTGTTGTGTGGCGGCAGTGCTGACAAATCGCGGTCAGCGATCCTGCTTGGCACATCTGCCGGGTGGCGATCTTGAGTTGAATTGGTCCGAGCAGGACAATTGCGTTTATATGACCGGTCCTGCGGTTAGTGTCTTTGAGGGCGTTTGGCCTGAGTAATCTTTTTATGTAGCAAGTCTGGGTGAATGGCAAAATTCCAAAGCTACACCGTGTTTGTTTGGACTCAATATCGATATCGCTTCAACTTCGACATCACATGTTCTTACTACCTTGCCTAAGACAGAGATTCTTCCTCCAAGCTCAAGTTCACCGGAAGTAGGCGGTATAGCCAATTCGATTTTTATGAGATTTCCCACATCGAACATTACTTCGGCGGCAGTTTCGAAATACAACCCCCCCGGGCTTACATTAACGGTTCTTCCGCTGCAATTTTGTTCTGAGGTCGCCCCCATTTTACTGCAAGAGAGATTAAATTTTGCGGAAAGCCTTTTGGCTTTACGCCGTTCTGAGTTATCCATCACATCTTCCATTTTCACAGTTCGCTACCATCTCCATCTCACCTATGTGCAAAACTCATACCAATGTAAGGCTGTGGCGACTAGCCCATTTTAACTTTTACAACCCCTTTATAATTAAAAAGTTAGGTATGTAAATTCAGAATTTCATGGGCAAAACAATATTGCCCTGATGGCCGTGTTGTTTAATTGCAACGCAAAAAACGTGTTTCCGATACTACTAAAGTACTTTAGTTGCTTATTTTATAGTAGTTTAGGTGTTAATTAAGCTGGCCTATCTCTTTCGTTTCGATAAAGCGCAAAGGTGTTGTTTTTTTGCAACATTAGTGCTTGACAATACTGATAGTGAGGTTTACCATTTATGCTATGGCAAAGGGCGAAGAGCAACGTGAAATCCTCACCTCAAACTTGAATTTAGGCAAGTCCAGCGATTTTTCACCTCTTGGGGAAACAATTTTCAATTCTATTGCGAGCGGTGTAGTCATTTTCGATTCTGCTCTGAAGATCACCAAAAGCAATGTGAAGGCCGGCGAGTTAATCTCTGTGGGCGATAGTATTGACGGCTCTCTTTCTGGATGCTGTAAGGATATGGGGGACTGGACGATGCGTTTGAAATCGGTTTTGAAAACCCAGGAAGCTGAAACTTTCAATAACGTGAATTGTGTCTCCAATGGCAAGACAGGCTGGCTGCGAATCCGGTGTAAGCCTTTTGAATCTGGTGGGATTTTGCTGCTTGAGGATATAACAAAAAACGTGAATTTAGAAAAGCAGTTGGCAGATACGGAAAGGCTCGCCACAATAGGTAAGCTGGTCTCGAAAGTAACTCACGAGCTAAACAACCCGATGGACGGGATACTGCGTTATCTAAATTTGGCTATTCGCACCATCGAGCACGAGGAACTTGATAAACCCAAAGAGTATCTCCTTCATTGCCGAGAAGGCCTTATGCGTATGATTCAAATAGTAAGTGAATTGCTGGAATTTTCTCGCGGGACCTATTATTCTTTGGAACAGTCTGAAATAGAGCAGCTAATTGACGATGCGATTAAGACCATGGAAGCAGGTATCAAGGCATTAAAAATTGTAATTGAGCGAAATTATTCGCCGGAGAGGCCTAAAGTTAAAGGCGGAAATCTATTCCAGGTATTCTGTAATCTTATAAAAAATGCCATAGATTCGATGCCTGACGGCGGTCAAATTACTATTTCGACGAGCTTGCAGGAAAATAATATCGCCGTTATAGAGATAAAAGATACCGGGACAGGATTTGCGTCAGAGAACATTGAAGCTATCTTTGAGCCATTTTTTACAACCAAGGATATGGGCAAAGGTACCGGGCTTGGGCTTGCGATTTGTAAGGACATAATTGAGAGATATCACGGGCGCATAACAGCAGAAAACGCACCCCAAGGAGGCAGTATTTTCACAGTATATTTACCAACGGCAACTAATTTATAAAATTTTTAAGGACAGCTATGAGAGACAACAACATCCTTGTAATAGACGATGACAAAATCATATTGGATTCCCTGACAGAGTTTTTGTCGCTTGAGGGATTTGAAAGTACTGGTGTTCAAACGTTGAAGTCTGCATTGGCAGAGTTGAAGGACAAGAATTACAGTCTTGTGATTACGGATGTGAATCTGCCTGACGGTAATGGTCTGGATTTGCTTGATACGATTCGCGAGGACTATCCTCAGACGGTAGTTATTGTGATAACGGGGTATGGCACAATCGAAAGTGCGGTTAAAGCTATCAAGCGTGGCGCGTATGATTATCTTACCAAGCCTATAATAGATGATGAATTGAGGCTGGCGGTTGAACGAGCCATTAAGCAACAATCGCTTATGAGTGAAAATGAGAGTCTTCGTTTACAGCTTGAACAGAAATACAGGCTTGAAAATATCCTCAGTCATGATTACAAAATGGCAAAAATATTCGACCTTGTGGATGCGGTTTCCGACAGCAATACCACAATACTGATGACAGGGCCTTCTGGTACGGGCAAAAGTATGCTTGCCCGCGCTATCCATCATCGTTCGAGTCGAAGCAATAAAGCTTTTGTTGAAGTTAGTTGCGGGGCGTTGCCGGAGACGCTACTTGAAAGCGAACTTTTCGGTCACATGAGGGGTTCTTTTACCGGTGCTATAAATAATAAAGAGGGCAAGTTTCTGGCGGCTGATGGCGGGACAATTTTTCTTGATGAAATTGCGAATGCCTCTGCAGGGCTTCAGGTGAAGCTTTTACGGGTTCTACAGGACAGGCAATTTGAACCTGTTGGCAGCAACAAGACGATTTCGATTGATACTCGCGTGATACTTGCGTCCAATCAAAATCTTCAGGAGTTAGTGAAACAAGGTCAATTCAGAGAAGATTTATATTATCGCATAAATGTAGTGACAATAAATCTTCCTCCGTTATGTGATAGAGTTGGTGATGTGAGCTTGCTCGCGAAATATTTTATACAGATATATTGTTTGCAGCATAAGCGGGAGAAACTTGACATCACAGAAGAAGCAATTGAATACTTGGAGCGTTATTCATGGCCTGGCAATATTCGTGAATTGGAAAACGTAATCGAACGTGGGGTTTTGTTGAGTAAAGACAAGCATATCGGGATTGAGGACTTGCCGGTTACCATTACGCAGTCCCCGAGTTTAGGTCAGCCTGTTTATAGTTCTTTGAGTCTAAAAGAATCCATGGCAGAGCCTGAGAAAAGGATAATTCGTCAGGCATTGGAGACCAACCACTGGAACAGACAGGCGACAGCCAAGGCATTACAGATAAATCGAACGACATTATTTAAAAAGATGAAGAACTATGGTCTTTACGAAGAAGCTGAACGGCTTGGTTTAACGTGATATTTATCCAGTAATATGAATGAAATGCCAAGATAGCAATAGTATTTTTAGGGAGATAGTACTTATGAATGAGCATTTAGAAACCAAAAAAGGTTTTCCGCGGTGGTGTCGTATTCTGCTTGTGTTAATAGTTGCGGTAGTGCTGGTGATTGTCTCAGTGATGTCGGCAAATTATTTTATCGGCAAGAGGCTTAGCTTAGAAATTACTAAGGTTAGCCAGGCAGGTGAGCCTCTTATTTTTTCTGATTTAGAATCTGAGTTCAAGCCAAGTATTTCGGGTCAGGATGCCTCTATTTACTATCAGGGGCCGTTGCTGAGTATAAGTCCGGACAACCTGGATGGCCTGCAACAATTCAATTCTATCTATCGCAGAGGTGTGGCCTCTTTACCAGACCAACAATTCCCGGAAGATTTGCACAAAAAAGCCAGACGTGTTCTGGGCGTTTTTCAGCCTGCGTTGGAAACATTTGATACTGGGGCAGGGCTTGAACTGCACCAATTTGATATAGGTATCAAACATGGGATTAAAGTTTACCGGTCTCACATACAAAACATAGAGTCCGCAGTTCTTCTTTTGTCTCTGCGTACATTAAATTTAATTTTAAATAACGATGGTGACGCAGCGGTGAATTCTGCTATAAGCACTTTAAAGCTAACCCGTATATTTAAGACAGACCCCGCAATACTTCCGTACATAGCCAAGATGGAATATGTTACTCTGGTATGTAATGACATATACCTATTATTGGAACATACCAAGCCGTCCGAGCAATCTCTGTTAAAACTACAGAAGGCAGTATCCGAAGCAATTCCTGAAAATAGTTTGGAAAGAATGTTTTTCACAGAACGAGTGTACCGCCTAAAAGCGGTTAAGAATATAATTCCCAAGCAAACAGTTGCTCGGTTAATTGATGATGACCTTCCTGATTTTCCGGAACAGATACCAGTTCCACGATCTATTCTGACCCTTATGCGATTACGCAAAGATACGACCCAATTCCTTTCAAATACCTCTGTTCTGATACCTGCCTGCCGTAAGCCCTGGCCAGCGATTCTGGATGTCGTAGAAGAGCATATGTCGCAGTCAGGTGGTAAACCTGATATATTGTTTCAACGTGCCAAGCTTTCTTCGACAATAACTGCGCGGTCCCTTGTTGCCGTTCGATGCAGCATTTTAAATATTGCTATTGAACGTTATCGTCGTTCTCTTGGCAAATTACCTGCATCTCTGGATTCTCTATCGCCCTATTATGTCAAGAGCATCCCAATAGACCCATTTAGCGGCAAGGCACTGCTTTACGCTTTGGACTCGGAAAGTTATGTCACCTACAGCGTCGGGCCCAATCGTAAAGATGATGGCGGCGCCGTAGAATTTAGGCCTGAGCAGAAAGATTCTCTTGATATTGGTATTCGTTTGGGGAGTTCCGGTTCCAAATAGGGCAAGTCATTTACGTCTTTTAGGACTGTTTTCTTTTTTTACAGGAATAACTACGCGAACACCGAGCAGTGGGAGTGTTATCGGCTCTTGAACCAACGCAAGGCCATGGCAGCTTTCGACGGCAATAGCCATAAAGTCACTATCTATAGCAATTTAATTTTTCGTGTTCGCTTTATGTCTATTGCGGCTTCGGCTGGCGGCATCAGATTTACTCACAATATTTCAATATTGCTGTGCAATCTTCTTTGCCAGCCTCATCCTCATGGCGGGCTAAATGCGAACAGAAAATATTAAAGTGCTCTAATTGTATGTTACACTTCCTATAAGTATTGTTGCCCCACGCCAAAAGTGCCCCATTGTATCCAAGGTGCGTTCTGGTCATCTCAGCAAGGGTCCATCTTTAGCCTCTTTATTTTAAGCTTAACGGGTGCGTAAATTTGGCAATTGGAGAAAGTAATATTACGTTTTAAAGAAATGAGGAATAGAAAATGATAAGAACCCCGTCTCGTTGTATAGCTGGAGTACTGTTATCGATACTTTTTTTTCTGTGCGGATGTGATTCTGCAAATCGCAAACACTTTACCCGTCTGGAAGCAACTAAAGGTTCCGATGATTCTCAATACTTTCTATACAGCGCGTCAACCGGTGCTCGCGGGTTGGGCTGTGCGCCCGGCAGCAAGGTCTGCAAAGTTAAACAAGTAAACCGCATGCCTCTTTGGCCTTTGGATGATGCGCAAGCCGAGCAAAAGCGAATATTATGGCTTGAACAATGGCTCGAAGCCAGTGGTTTTGAAGGCAGCGACTATGAAATCCTGTCACGTGAATTGCTTTTCGGGGGCGAATACGACATCCGCTATGCGGTTAAGGTGAATGTCATGTGATAGTGTTTTCGCTTTTAAAGCAAACTTTTGGCTTCCGGTAGTGCTTTATTATGTTCACATCTAAATGTGTTTTCGGCATACACTGGGTGGCCCATATTTTCCAGGCTATCATGATAGGTCAGTCTGACGGTGTAACCTTCGGGCAGTTTATAAGGCAGTTTCACCGAAAATTTTGATGACCTTGTTCTGGCTTTTGGTATATTGCGCGGCGAATATAATGCAGCGATACTTTCGACAATGTCCCCATCTGGTGTAAGTATTGCCATATCAACATGTCCCCGTGTTGCCTCGCAGCAGTTGTATGGATTTCGTTTTACTTTGCCAGCGATAATTAGTTCATCTCCCATTTCGTATGCCGATGCCTTGCTGATATGTGCCTGTTGCGTGAATATGCGGTCGAATAAAACCGGGCTATTATTTTCATAGGTAAGAGTTTGAGTTTCGCATCCTGCAATCAGGATTATGGCTGCCAAACTGCAAGTCACTGCGATTTTTCTAATTTTGTGATTCATTAGCCCGCCCTCTTATCTATAAAGTATCACTGAAAAACTTTAATTATCGTCCCCGTAATGATGTGTTTATTGTATTAAAAAAGGTCTTTAGATTCAAGACAATAAGGCTTAAACCGTGGCTACAGGCATGGTAAGGGCATTATGGCCTTGAAATGTGAATTTTTATCAGTCTAAGGTGCCAAGTTTTTTTGTTTCTTTTTACTTTTTCTTAGCTGGTACCAAATCGGGATACATTTCCTGCATTACAAGCTTAGGTTTTCTGTCGATAGTGAATACACCCCAATGCTTTTCAGCGGCATTTTGATTGCCCGGGTCGCCCTTCCAGTCTTCATCGAAGGCAGAGAACCAGAAAGTGGTGATATTCATCTTAGTTGTCCATTCGTACAGTTCGTTATAAAAACGTTTCTGATTTTCTTCATTTGCCTTTTCGCCAAATTCCGAGCCTATAGTTGTCCATCCTATTTCACCGATGACGATTTTGCTGTTTGGCAGTTTCTCTCTGACTTTAGTAATACCGTCGATGGTATAGCTCATGCCCTGGTCAATGTCCTTACCCTCCCAAAGCGGATAGAGATGGACCATGACAAAGTCGACTTCTTTTTCTAACATATGGCCATTACCAATCCACCATCCGTAATTGTCCGCGACGGTTACCGGCTGTTTGATTCCTGCTTTGACCTGCCTGACATAAGCTATCATGGACTCTATTGGGACCAAATGGTCGGTCCAGACGATAAGAGCCTCATTGCCTACATTTACGGCGACAACAATATCCGGATATTGGTTTGCCAGGCGGATGGTATTTAGAATCTCTGTTTTGTTCCAGCCTGTCACCATATCGAGATAATCCTGCGGGATGGGTTCATGGAGCCACGAACAATGTTCATGGTTACTTACTTCGGCACCGAGCCATGCACCAAGCATGACTTTGACGTCGATATTGTTTTCTTTGATAATCTTTAAGATTCTTTCGGTACTTTCGCCTGAATTATAAAGTCGAATCAAGGTGAAATTTGAATTGCGTGTTAAGATATCGAGATCTTCGAGGATTTCTTCTTTGCTTGGATAGCTTGCTCCTTTTCCGACATCGGGATGCTGACCTTGCCTATATTCTGAATAAGACATCGCATGTGTGACGCCGAGTAACAGGTCGGAGGGGTTTTGCTTGATGCCGTTGTAGCTTTTCTTTTCTACTTTTAAGCTTTCGGTGCATCCTGACAATACGATAGCAGCTAAAACAGCAACACAAACCAATACTTTGCAAACTCTATTCATCGAAGACTCCTTTAACCATAAGATTAATAACCAGAAAGGTGTAAATGCCCGGGAGAGGAGTCGAACCTCCACCCACCTAAGTGGACTAGCCCCTCAAGCTAGCGCGTCTGCCTATTCCGCCACCCGGGCAAGCAAAGGGGTATTTTAGGGACAAAGCATTATTTTGGCAAGTACTTTTTGTAAGGCGTAAATATTAGGTGAAAAGGGGTGTGCCGGGGTTAGGTGAGTTCGCTATTATTATATTATACTAATTGGACTAAGAAAATGCGATTTTTAATAAATTATCAATCGCTTTGCCATGCCTGTAAAAGCCAGCCTCCGGTAAATACAAACCATTGGATTCCCGCTTTCGCGGGAATGACAAGACGCAGGAATTAAATCCAATTGCTCTTATCTGCCCTTTTGATTGCCCCAGAGCATGATGTGGAGGCGCGGGCCAAATGCAAATCCGGTTTTTTCGCAAAGGTCAGCGACCATGTCAGACTTTTCACGAAGCTGGTCCTTTGTTGCTGCCTGTGGCATCAGCATTACTTTTTTCAAATCTACATTTTCAATTTTTTCCAGTGTCCGTTGAATTTCTTCCAGGTTACTGTGTGAATCGACGACAAATTTCAGTTGATAGTCGTAGTTATCTATCAGCTCGCCAAGGATAGCGATGTCGAGACTGAAATCTTTATGGGCCGATGCAAGTTTCGGGTCATCGGGCAGCGAGTTGCTTAACTTCGGGCTGATACTCATCAGGTCACATTCCAAATCGGACATAAAAGCAATACCGGATGTTTCTATAGTGACATGTTTACCGTGGGTTTTTAATTTTTGTAATAGTTGCGGCAGGTCGGTATCCATCATGGGTTCGCCTCCGGTTATCACGATGTGTTTGCAGTCATGGAGTTTTATGGTCCGCAGGATATCGTCGGTGCTGTGGTCGGTTCCTGCATCTTCGTTCCATGCGTATTTTGTGTCGCACCATTTACAACGTAACGGACACCCTGCCAGTCGAACAAATACACTTGGTACCCCTGCTAGAAATCCTTCTCCCTGTAAAGACTTGAAAATCTCATTTACTTTCATTTGACATACTCAATCGGGTCATTTATTCCGGCTTGAGCAAACCCCCTTAATCTTAATCTGCATGAGTCACATCTACCGCAACTGCTACCCTCTTTATTCGGGTCATAACAGCTGTGAGTTAAGGAATAATCTACGGCTAATTTAGTTCCAGCTTGAATAATTTGTGCTTTGGTCATTAGTATGATGGGGGTATGGACCTTATATTTACCCTTTTTTTCAATTGCAGCGGCGGTGGCGAGGTTTGCGGTTTTCTCGAAGGCTTCTATAAATTCTGCCCGGCAATCTGGGTAGCCGCTATAATCGGTTGAATTTACGCCTATGAAGATGTCGAAAGCACCCAGTACCTCCGCCCAGGCGAGGGCATAACTTAAAAAAATGGTATTTCGAGCGGGTACATAGGTTGACGGGATTTTTTCTGTCTGGTCCAAATCGGGGCTATCTTTGGGGACGTCGATACCTGAATCTGTCAGAGCAGAGCCTCCAAAGGCCGCCAAATCAATATTTACAATTCTATGCTCTGCCGCACCGAGCGATTTAGCCACTTTTTCGGCGGATTTGGTCTCCCTGCTGTGTCTTTGGCCATAACTAAATGTCAGTGCATGGCATTGGAAGCCCAGATCGGTCGCGATTGCCAGTATAGTGGCAGAATCGAGGCCGCCACTAAGCAAAACAACGGCTTTTTTATTTTTTTCAGTCATTTTGTCAACTCTTGTCAAAAACAGTGTTATCTATTATATTATAGTTTAGCTGATTTTTTGATGAGGTTCAACAAAATGGGAAAAAAGCCTGAATTAGAGTTATTCGAGAATCCCCGTCCCGGGAGAGATTACAGCATTACAATCCGATGCCCGGAGTTTACCAGCGTCTGTCCCAAAACCGGTCAGCCTGACTTTGGTGAGGTCATTATCGAATATTGTCCCGATAAATTGTGCATCGAGCTTAAGGGTTTAAAGCTTTATATGCAAAGTTATCGCAACGAAGGCATCTTCTATGAGGCGCTGACTAATGATATACTTGATGACTTGTCTGGTGCGTGCAAGCCTCGGCGTATGAAGGTGACTTCGCGATTTACTCCTCGAGGCGGAATAACTACGGATGTAGTTGCTGAATATAAAACTGAAAAATAATAAGCTTTTTTCTGAGGCGGCAATATGAGCATACAATTGCATTGTGAACATTGCGGAAAGAAGATCGAGGCTCCTGACAGCGCTGGCGGCAAATGGGGTAAGTGCCCTTCGTGTCACAACAAGGTATATGTCCCCGGCACAAGTACTGATGAAGAACTTACACTGATGCCCATTGATGAAAACGAAGAGCAGCGTAAAAAACAGCTACTCGATGAAACTCACAAACTTGAATTTGATATATTACTTGAGCGTGAAGCACCAGAAGAAGGAGCCGCTACGAAGCAGGTCCAGCCGGCAGAAGTGAGCGGGAAGGGCCTGATGAAAGACGTTATTCTTTGCCTTCGTCAGATGGCCGACAGTCAATTGGCCGAAGCTGAGCAAACAATGAATTTTATAACTCCTCACAAAACGCAGGCGGTAAAAATTCTCGACAGAATCGGACTAAGCGAAATTCCCGAACCCGAATTGGCTGATATCAAACCCCAGGTACTTTCCGGGCTTATACGGACGTTACGCAGTAACATTTCCTAGGTATCCTGAAAGATGTCCTAAAAAAGCGTCTTTGGCGGCGTTTTTATAGTCCTTTTTTCGGTCGTCTAAAAACATCAAAATTGTAAACATCCCTCATTTGGCGTTAACGCAACTGTTTTCTATACTTTGCGTAGATGCTAACAGGTAACTTTGAATTTGCATGACCCAGAAGGAGGAAAGACATCATGGCCAACGAGAAAACAATCGTTCACGTAACGCATGAAGCAGTGGGCAAAATCGGCGGAATAGGTGCTGTTTTGCAGGGTTTTTTCACGAGCAGTTCTTACTGTGAGGCGGTTGACCGTTCGATTCTCATCAGTCCGCTATTCTCGACAGATGGTAATGTCTCAGACCGGTTAGGTAAAAATGGCGAGGTGCTGTATTCGTCCATGGATGGTCTATTGAATACGGGCTATCGCGAGGCCTTTAGGAATATCGAGCATCAATACAATGTTGGTTTTGTCTACGGCAGGCGTACATTTACCGATGAAGAGACCGGGGTAAGCAGTTCGCCTGAAGTTTTGCTTATTGATATAAGAAACATGAACCCGCATATAGTAAATCACTTCAAGAAAGAGCTTTTTGAAAAGTTCGGTATTCAAAGTCATTTGTACGAGAACCTTTGGGAGTATGAACAATACGTAAGATTGGCACCGCCAGCTATCGCTGCGCTAAAAGCTATCGGCGCGGGTACTGATTCGACAGTTATAATCTCACATGAGTTTATGGGTATGCCGACGGCGCTGGCAGGTATTGCTGACCCGACATGTGATTTCAAAAGTGTATTCTATGCTCACGAAGTAGCTACGATGCGTCGCATAGTCGAAGATGACCTTGGCCATGATACAATGTTCTATAATGTCATGAAGCAGGCGCACGAGAACAAGCAATATGTAAATGATGTTTTCGGTGACCAGAGTGACTTTTTCAAACATCCGCTGGTAGACGCGGCGAAGTATTGCGATGCGATATGCGCCGTGGGCAACTACACCGCTAAGGAACTGCGTTTCCTGTCGTCGGAATTTGAAGAAGTGGATATTGACATTGTTTATAACGGGATACCGGCCTATCAAATCAGCTTAGCTGATAAGAAGCGTTCTAAAAAGAAAATGCAGACATATTGCAATACGCTGCTTGGCTTTAAGCCTGATTACATTTTTACTCACGTGACAAGGCTTGTAAAAAGTAAGGGCCTGTGGCGTGACATTCGCGTACTTGAACATATGGAGAGGGAATTTCGGACCCAGAGCAAGACCGGCGTGCTGTTTTTGCTCTCTACTGAAGTTGCTCAGAGGCGTATCGAGGACATTCATTCGATGGAGTCAAGATATAACTGGCCTGTGGCTCATCGTGAAGGTACACCTGATCTTTCGGGCGGCGAGGCAGATTTTTATACAGCTATTCAGCAGTTTAATTCGCAAAGCCGAGCGATAAAAATCATTTTCGTTAACCAGTTCGGTTTTGACCCGGCGACGTGCGGCAAAAGAATGCCCGAAGATATGGAGTTTATGGACATTCGCAAAGGCAGTGACGTGGAATTTGGTCAGAGCATTTATGAACCGTTCGGCATCGCTCAACTTGAGCCTTTGACTTTCGGCGGTATTTGCGTAGTGACTAATGTTTGCGGGTGTGCGGGTTTTGTGATGGACATAGCCGGCACCGAGGGTACGAAGAACGTGGTTCTGGCGGACTATACGAGACTAAATGGCCACAAACCTTCTGATCCTAACGACCTCAAGTCGATCGACATGGACATTCGAAACGTGATAGAGCATAATATCAGCGAAAAAGTAGCGATGCAGGTGTGCTCACGGCTTTGCAAGAGTGACATTGAGACCCAGAAAATGATTGAGGACGGCTATAATCTGGCGAAGAATATGAGCTGGGATGTCGTTATCAAAAAGCATTTGCTGCCGACACTTAACAGAGCGCTTAGCAGACAGCGTAAAAAGCGTATCTATATAAGTGCGTGATTAGTGGGTGATTTTGACAGCTATATTTTCACCCTATGGTTGCACCCCATTATTCCCTTTATCGCGATTCCCTTTATCGCGTAACCAACCCTGGAACATTTTACTAAGCAGTGAAGATGCCAATATAATTAGACCTACGATTAAAAAAGATAGCCACCTTTTCCCACCTTCACATATGGTGCCCGCAACGAAAAAAAGCCTGGTTCCGGCATACAGAAGCAATGAATACAGTAGAAAGAAACGCAGCATGCCATACAATGTCTGATATTTACTTCGCTTTATTCGAGCAAACACTGAGTTATTTTGTACTTTGTTTTTCTTATTCATAGGCCAGCGTCCTCAATTTCTTTGTTTGTCCAGTATATCAAGCATTGCGCAGGTCAGCAAGTGTGGTTTTTGTTAATGCGTGGTTGACCATTGCGCGATTTATGGTTAGACTTGTCGGCTGTGGAGAATCGTGCAAAAAAACCCATAATAGGCATTCTTGGCGGAATCGCGTCTGGTAAGAGTACCGTTGCAGCTGAATTTGGCAAGTTAGGCTGTAAGGTCATCGATGCTGACAAGATCGCCCATGAACTTTTCGGTGAAGATGACATAAAGCAGCGGGTGGTTGAATCTTTCGGGCCCGATATATTAGATGAGGCTGGGGAGATAGATAGAGCGAAGTTGGCTGAGATTGTTTTTAGTGACGCTGAAAAGCTGTCAAAGCTAAACGACATCGTCCACCCCCCTGTTTTAGAGCGCACAGAGCAGCTAATAGAGCAGTATAACAGCCAAGATGAGGTTAAGGCAATCGTTGTGGATATGCCTCTTTTGGTTGAAGCTGGGTTTGAAAAGCGTTGTGACAGGCTGATTTTCGTCGATTGTGAGGAAAAAATCAGGGGTGATAGAGCCCAAAAAATGGGGCTTTTTGATAAAAATAAGCTTAAAATGCGAGAAAATTTTCAGATTTCTCTGGACATCAAGGCTGGTATCGCCGAGAATACCATTAGTAATAGTTCCGACTGCGAGGCATTAGTCAAACAAGTCATTAAAATTTTCTCTGAAATTCTGGGCGGTTAATAATTTTGGCTTAGCTTGAAAGTGTTTCGTAAATAATATCTGTTTTAATATAGTAAATTATAAATCTGCTGTTGAGATTCAAATCCTATTAATTCCAACAATAAGGTTGTTAAATAAACCGTGAACATTTTGTAATTCAAAGAAGGAGTGATTATGGCTAAAGCCGGCGACAAAAACGGAAAAGCCCCCGCCAAGAAGAAGTACACAAAGAAAAAAGAGGCAGATGCATCTGCGCCAAATGATGACAAGACAGAGGCAACAACAGCTATAGCCAACAAAAACAATGAAGGCGACAAGAAGCTGTCAGAGGAAGAATCGACTCATCAGAAATATGAGCGAATCAAAAAAGGTGACCTCTATCTGACTGATTTGCAGAAACTAACGGTTTCTGAACTTCACGATATAGCGAAAAAGGAAAATATCAAGGAATACGTTGCTCTCAAAAAGCAGGACCTGATTTTCCGAATCCTTAAGGAACGTATCCGTCAAAACGGTCTTATGTACGGTGAAGGTGTCCTTGAGGTACTTCCTGACGGTTACGGCTTTTTGAGAAGTACTCAGTACAATTATTTATCGAGCCCGGATGACATTTATGTTTCTCCGTCTCAAATCAGGCGTTTTGGTCTTCGTACTGGTAATGTGGTATCCGGTCAAATCAGGCCTCCGAAAGAATCTGAGAAATACTTCGCCCTACTTCGCGTTGAAGCCATCAATTTTGAGGACCCTGATAAGCTCTCAGAAAAGATTGTGTTTAGTGACCTTACGCCGCTGCACCCGGAAGAAAGACTAATACTTGAAACAACACCTGAAGAAATAAATATGCGTATCATTGATATGGCGACTCCGGTTGGTAAGGGGCAGCGTGGATTGATTGTTGCGCCGCCTCGAACCGGTAAGACTGTTTTGCTTCAGAAAATGGCAAATGCCATCAGCACCAATTATCCTGAAGTAAGATTGATAGTGCTTTTGATTGATGAGCGTCCCGAAGAAGTGACCGAGATGCAGCGTAAGACGGCAGATGATGTCGAGGTGATAAGTTCGACTTTTGATGAGCCTGCTTCGCGTCACTGTCAGGTAGCTGAAGTTGTAATTGAAAAGGCCAAGAGGCTTGTCGAATACGGCGAAGATGTTGTTATTCTGCTCGACTCGATAACGCGTCTTGCTCGTGCTTACAATACCGAGATGCCTCACTCAGGCAAGATTCTTACCGGTGGTGTGGATGCCGGTGCAATGCAGATGCCGAAAAGGTTCTTTGGTGCGGCGAGAAATATCGAGGAAGGCGGTTCGTTAAGCATTTTCGCAACCGCGCTGGTTGATACCGGTTCGAAGATGGATGAGGTGATCTTCGAAGAGTTCAAAGCTACCGGAAACATGGAACTGCATCTTGACCGCAAGTTAGTTGAAAGACGAACCTGGCCTGCGATTGATATCAGCAAGAGCGGCACGCGACGCGAGGAGTTGCTGCTGGACAAGAAAGAACTTGAGCTTGTCTATCGCATCCGACGTGTTCTTAGCGATTTGAATCCTGTTGAAGCGATGGAGCTTCTCAAGAGCAGGCTTGCCAAATGCCGCACGAACGCAGAATTTTTGATGACGATGAATATTGACTAAGCTGTCATCGGCATTGAATTGTTTGCTTTACATTGCTGAGTTGTTTTATTAAAATCGAATTCCGGCATTTATCAGTATTTGCCGGAATTTTTTTATGTCAAAATCAGGGATTCAATATGGCGGAAGAGATTTCAAAAATTTACGACCCTAAGACCATAGAAAAGCAGGCAGATAGTATCTGGGTCAAGGGTAATCATTTTCACGCAGAGGCCTCATCTGATAAGGGGGAGTCCAAGAAGGCTTATACCATTGTGATTCCGCCTCCTAATGTGACCGCCCCGCTTCACCTTGGTCACGCACTTAATAATACCTTGCAGGACATAATGATTCGTTTTCACAGAATGCAGCAATTTGAAACTTTATGGATGCCGGGCACCGACCACGCAGGTATCGCTACGCAAACCGTTGTTGATAAAAGACTTCGCGCCGAGGGAAAACCAGCACTGGTAGACTACAAGAAAATGGAGGCCGAAGGGGAAAAAGGTCGTGAAGAATTTGTCGGGCGTGTTCAGGCGTGGAAGGATGAATATGAGGCCCAGATCATTGCTCAGCTCAAAGCGATGGGTTGTTCGTGTGACTGGGAGCGGATACGTTTTACAATGGATGATGTGTGCGCGAAAGCGGTTCGGACGAATTTTTTCAGGCTCTTTAAGGATGGTTTAATTTATCGCGGCAAGCGTCTTGTGAACTGGGACCCTGCAACTCAGACAGTATTAGCCGATGACGAGGTCGAGCATGAGATGGTTCAGGGACATTTCTGGTATCTTCAATATCCTCTTGTCGAGCCGATAGAAATCGACGGTGAGCAAATCGAGCATATCACGGTGGCGACAACTCGTCCGGAAACTATGCTTGGCGATACCGCTATCGCGATGAATCCATCTGACCCGCGAGCCAAAGAACTTGTCGGTAAAAAGGTTCGCCTGCCGATAGTCGGTCGGATAATTCCAATCATCGCTGACGAGCATGTCGTTTTGCCTGACCCGGACAGTGAGGATGACAAGGCGAAATTCTCAACCGGCTTTTTGAAAGTCACGCCTGCTCATGACCCGGACGACTATGCAATCGGCGAACGCCATATTGAAGAAATCGCAGCGGTAGTTATGCCTAAAGATTGCGTTGAAGATGCTCGTAATTATGTTTTCATCAATGTTATGGCCCCTGACGGGTCTATAAGCGACAAGTTCGGCTGGGAGGACGCAGTTGGTACGGATGCGGAGTTTTTGCTTGGAATGGACCGCTACGAGGCGAGAGAGGCTATCGTCGAGTGGTTCCGCCAGGAAAAACTGCTTGAGGACGTCCGAGAATATGCCCACGAAATAGGTCACAGCTATCGCAGTCACGTTGCAATTGAGCCTTATCTATCTGACCAATGGTATGTCGCAGTGAAAAAACCGATTGAACATTTGGGTGAAAAATTTGGTACCGGCCTGATAGAAAGAACCGATGTTCCGGTGAATTCATTGGCGGGTCTGGCCCTTAAGCCCCTGCTTGACGGCAAGCTTCGATTCATCCCTGAGCGTTACGCAAAGACATATCAAGGGTGGCTTGAAAATCTTCGCGACTGGCCTATCAGCAGACAACTTTGGTGGGGACATCAAATTCCGATATGGGTTTGCGGCGAAGAGAATGCCAGTCTGGATGACAAACTCAAAACACTGGAACAGGAAAAGAGAATATCTACTCAAACATATCAGGAAAAACTTTACGCTTGTGTCAGCGAATCTAAGGACACCAAAGCAGTTAAGATTCTGGAAAAAGCCGGCTACGTCCGTGACGAAGATGTATTGGATACGTGGTTTAGTTCAGCGTTGTGGCCCTTTAGTACTATGGGTTGGCCCGATGAGACGGCTGAGCTTGAGAGGTTCTATCCCGGCGATGTGCTTTGTACCGCTCGTGAGATTATAACGCTATGGGTTTCGCGTATGGTTATGATGGGTCAATACTGCGTCGGGAAGATTCCATTTAAAGATGTGTTTATCCATGCGATGATACAGGATGGTCAGGGGCGAAAGATGTCGAAGAGTCTTGGCAACGGTATCGATCCTCTGGTAGTTATCGACAGTCACGGCACAGACGCTATGCGGTTTACACTTGCGAGCATGACTACCGACACTCAGGATGTAAGAATGCCTGTCGAAGCGATGACCCTGCCGGACGGGCGAGAAGTAAATACATCTCCCAAGTTCGATCTGGGCAGGAATTTCTGTAATAAGCTTTGGAACGCGTCGCGGTTTGCGATGATGAATCTTGAGGGCACCGACCCGAAAAAGTTCGACATCAAGAAAATGACGATTGCCGATAAATGGATACTGTCGAGGCTTAGCGAGACCAGCTCCGATGTGACGAAGGCTTTAAACGAGTTCAAATTTTCTGAACCTTTAACGCAGGCTTACAGATTTTTCTGGAATGATTTCTGCGACTGGTATCTTGAATGGGCCAAACCGAGGATGCGGGATGAGCAGCAAAAACCAATCGCTCAGAATGTTTTAGCGTTTGTTCTTGACCAGATATTGCGTCTGCTGCATCCGTTTGTGCCGTTCATTACTGAGGGTATTTTTCAAAACCTAAACGCTATTGCACCTGTTAGAGGGCTTAAGGGGGTAGCGGAAATAAACGGTTCCGAGGCATTGGTATCTGCTGTCTGGCCTGGAGATAACAAGTCGCTGCGAAATGAAGATATCGAAAAGCAAATCACCGTCGTTCAGACCGCTATTAGAACAATCCGTGACCTTAGAAGTAAGTACAACAAAAAGCCGGGTGAAAAATTGATTGTTTCGATAAATTCCTCGCAGGAGATTTCGAAAATTCTCGACGAAAATTCTGAGCTTGTATGTCAACTGGCAAATCTCGAAGAATTTACAGCGGCGCAAAATCTTGAGAAGCCTGAAAAATCAGCGGCAATGGTGGTAGAGCAGATGCAGGTTTATCTCCACGACGCGATTGATATTGAAGCTGAGAAGAAAAGGCTGGAAAAACAAAAGCAGCAGATTGAGAATGCAAAAAAAGGCGTTGAAGCCAAACTTGCCAATGAAAATTTCGTCAATAAGGCAAAGGCTGAAGTTGTCGAGCAGGCCCGGAATAAATTAACAGAGCTGACAGAGCAATTGAAGGCTATCGAAGATAATCTTTCACAGCTGGCCAGTTAAAAAGGCGGTGTTAAAATGGATATCGAAGCGGAATTGTCGCGCATTATTATTAACGAATCATCCGACCAGCAGGTAATTGTCATCAAGGAAAAAAATGGCGAGAGAAGTTTTCCTGTAGTAATTGGAATAGTCGAGATATTCGCGATTGACCGCCGATTGAAAGGTATCAAGCCTCCACGTCCGATGACTCATGATCTGCTGGCTGGGGTAATTGAAGGTCTCGGCGCGAGTATAGCGAAAATAGTTATAACTGATTTGCAGAATCATACTTTCTTTGCGAATATACATCTAAGTTTGGACGGGCAAATAATAACGATTGATTCTCGCCCCTCGGATGCAATAGCTCTGGGTGTGGCTTGCAACGCCCCTATTTTTGTTGCTGAGGAGGTTTTTGAGCGGGCTTGCCGCTGACAAAACTCAAAATAATCATAATCCCCATGCCGATGCAAAGCATGCTATCGGCGACATTAAAAGCGGGCCAATGGTGTTGACCATAATAGACATCAATAAAATCCCTGACCAGCCCGTTGTGATAAATCCTGTCATAAAGATTTCCGCATACCCCTGCGGTAAAGAGCGCCAAGGCAATGTAAATAATTTTATGCTCTATTCTGGTAAAGAAAAAAATTGCAAGAATAGCTATCAAGGCAATGATTGAGACTGCTACCAGAAAATGTCGTTGCCCGCTTGCAATCCCAAAAGCGGCCCCTGCATTTTCTGCACGTACTATCTGCAGTAAACCGTCAATGATTGAAACTCTATAGAATGCCTTTTGCTCAAGCCATTGGAACACGGCCTTTTTGCTCCACAGGTCGAGGATGACACCGGCAATCACAATAGGCCAAAATATAAGCTGAATATGACGTGCAGGAATCGCGGAGAGATGCTTTTTGAAAAAACCATGGCATGGGTCCGAGTGAGTAGCTGTTTGTTGTTTTTTAGATTCAGTCACGTTTAATGATTTGTAATTATTCAGTATATTTTTCAATTAGCTTATGTAGCCTTTCACGTCGAGGCTGGTCAGGTTCTATCTCCAGAGAACGTCGCCACTGATTCAGTGCTTTTGCTTTGGCAACGTCGTCCTGGTCATTAATGGCTATCAGCATATAGGCAACGCCAAGGCCTCTATAAGCCTGCCAATCTCTACTATCAATGGCAATGGCCCTGCTATAACTTTGAATAGATTCGTCAATTTCCTTAAGTTGAAGATGACAGTACCCTAGATACTGCAAAGCGGCATTATTTTCAGGCTGAGCCTGCATCACCGAGATTAGCAGTTCCTTAGCGCTGTTTGTTCTGTTGTCTCTTAAATACGCAACTGCAAGTGCAAGCATAATATCCGGATTGTTACTGTCAATTTCCAGTGCTCTCTTGTATGCCCGAATAGCCTGTTCATGGTTCTTTTGGAATTCGAAAATATCGCCGAGGATTTTTTGAACTTCACTTGCTCCGGGATAAATATTTTCTGCCTGCTCAATATATTGCATGGCACTGTCAATGTCTTTAATTTCATAATAACTCTTCGCTGCATTGATATGCGCCTGTAGATGGTCAGGTTTAATCTCACAGGCATTTACATAAGCATTTGCTGCCTTTTGAGGTTCTTTCATCACATAGTAGACTTCGCCCAGGCTAAAATAGTCCCTGAATGACCATGGATTTAATCTGGTCGCCTTTTCATAGTACCTGGCACTTTTATTATAATCCTTCATGTCATAATAAATATCGCCAAGCATTGAATGTGCCAGGGAGAAGCGTTCATATAATTCCAGGGAGGTTTCTAATTTTTTGATAGCTTTTTCATTATCCTCGGCCTCTACCAGCCTGACGGCATCAACATAGAGGTCGACCGCATCCTGAGTGGGCGTACAGCCTGTAATGATTAATAGAGCTATACTTATCAGAAATATTTGGGTCTTAAGATAAGAACCCCTTAAGTTGGACATTGCTATTAACCTTTCTGAATCGGACATCCTTTTCACAGTACGTATATACGCTCTCAGTCAAGTTCGGTAATTATACCACAGTAACTTCTGGCGTCAACGCCTTTTAGCAATATGTAGCGGGTGTTTTTTCAGCAGTTTTTGCTAAATGTTTGACATATTTAGCCCGAAATTATACGATGTCTGGTTAATCTGGATTTCATCGCAGATAAAAATCATTGTTCACATTTTTAAGAGGTTTTTTATATGGCAAAACAGACATCACTTGACGGCCCATTTGTGTTGATAATACGCGACGGTTGGGGCTATAACCCCGATAAGGGGGAAGATGAGTATAATTCCATCCGCAAGGCCAACACGCCTACCGATGATATGCTGATGTCTGATTATCCGAATTGCCTCATCCATACCAGCGGAGAGGACGTCGGACTTCCAGACGGGACCATGGGTAATAGTGAGGTTGGACATCAAAATATCGGTGCCGGCAGAATTGTCCCACAGGAATCTGTCAGGTTAAGTCACGCTATTAAGGACGGGTCATTTTTTAAAAATCCCGAATTTCTTAAGCTTATAGAATATGTCAAAAACAGCAATGGCAAGATACATCTGATGGGTCTTTGCAGTGACATTGGTGTGCATTCAAGATTGGACCACCTTTATGGCTTGCTCGAACTTGCGAAAAGAAATGATGTAGAGGATATTTTCCTTCACGCTTTTATGGACGGCAGAGATTCTCCGCCGGACAGCGGAGCTGGGTACATAGACCAAGTCGAGCAAAAGGCAAAAGAAATCGGAGTCGGAAAAATAGCGAGCGTCATGGGACGATTTTATGCGATGGACCGCGACAGCCGATGGGAACGTGTGCAGGTAGCCTTTGAGTGCATGAGGCTGGGTAAAGGACTCAAAGCAAAAAGTGCCCCCGAAGCGGTAAAGCAAAGTTACGCAAAAGATGTCACCGATGAATTTATCGAGCCTACCTGTATTGTAAACGAAGACGGGATGCCGCTTGCGACTATTGACGATGGAGACGCTGTCATCTTCTTTAATTTCCGAGGTGACCGGCCTCGTGAGATATCGAGAGCGTTTGTAGAACCGGATTTTAAGGAATTCCCAAGAACTACTTTTCCTGATATTCATTTTGTCTGTATGACCGAATATGCCGCTACGATACCAGCTGTGGTTGCGTTTCCCAAGCTGGCAAAAATGAAAAATATTTTAGCTGCCTACTGGAGCTCTCTGGGGTTGAAACAATTTCGCTGCGCAGAGACCGAGAAATATGCACATGTTACGTTCTTTTTTAACGATTACACTGAAGAACCTTTTGAAGGTGAAGAGAGGCAAATCGTTCCCTCGCCTAAGGTTAGAACATATGATTTAAAGCCTGAAATGAGTGCCTATGAGGTTACTGATATATTCCTCGAAAAACTGGATTCCAAAGCATATGATGTAATGGTGATGAACTTAGCGAATCCTGATATGGTTGGTCATACGGGTTTTTTAGAGGCGGCGGTTAAGGCGGCCCAGGTGGTCGATGAGTGTGTGGGCAGGATTCTTGACAAGGTCAAAAGTCTGGGCGGAGCAGCCATAATCACTGCCGACCACGGTAACTTTGAAAAAATGATAGATTCAAGTCCGGACAAACCGCATACCGCTCATACTATCGGCGATGTGCCTTTGATCGTATTTGATGAAAGATATAAGGGCAGGAAGTTGAGGCAAGGCGGCAGATTGGCTGACGTCGGGCCTACACTACTGGATATGATGGGACTTGAGAAGCCAAAAGAAATGACCGGGCAAAGTCTAATTGCACATTAAATTATGACAAGAAAAAAACAAAAACCAACTTGTTTTATTATTGCAGGTCCAAACGGTGCAGGAAAAACTACATTCGCATTACGCTATCTGCCACAAATAGCGGATTGCCTCAACTTTGTCAATGCTGACCTTATTGCTTCTGGTCTTTCGCCTTTTGACTCGTTATCGGCTCAATATGAAGCTGGCCGCCTTTTTCTTCGTGAGATACATGCAAATATCGACAAGCGAGTTGATTTTGCTTTTGAGACAACATTGTCAGGCCGAACCCAAATTAGTCTGCTGAAAAAACTCAGACAAGACGGCTGGCAGTCGGTTTTATTTTTCTTATGGATTCCTGATGCTGATTTCTCCAAGAATCGAATTCGTGAGCGAGTGAAACATGGCGGACATAACATACCCGATGATACAATTTACCGTCGTTTCCCTCGTGTAATGAATAATTTGATAAAGATTTATATTCCGCTTTGTGATAGAATACTTTGTTATGACAACTCCGGACCTAAACCGGTTCTTGTCTCTGAACAGGACAAAAATGGGCAGAAGATTTTAAATAATGATATATATGAAAGAATTGTAGGGTGTGCCAATGGTTACAAAAGAAACTCATAAAATGGCGATAGAAGCCGGCAGATGTCTTAGAAAGGCCGTGCGGGAAGAATTACAGCAAAAAGCCTTGCTTGGCCAATATGTTATTATAAACCGCAACGGTAAAGCCTGCCGCATTTCAGCCAAACAAGCACTAAAAATCGCAAAAGCAAAATGATTTGCCTTGAGAAGCCAAAAGAAATGACAGGCCAAAGTCTGATTGAAAACTGATAATTGACCAGGAGGTTTTTTATGGGAGTGGGGAGATAACAATGGGACAAATAGTCGTCCTTGACCAGAATATGATAAATATGATTGCCGCAGGCGAGGTGATCGAGAGGCCTGCCAGCGTGGTCAAGGAACTAATTGAGAACAGCATTGACTCGGGCGCGACGAGAATAACCGTCTCTATCGAAGATGGGGGCAGAAAACTAATCTCTGTGACCGATGACGGCTTAGGCATGGACACCGAAGATTTGACCAATGCGTTCGAGCCCCACGCTACCAGTAAGATCAAAACAAGCTCGGACCTGCATACGATATCGACGCTCGGATTCAGAGGAGAAGCTCTGGCAAGTATCGCCTCGATAGCCCATGTCAAAACCGTCAGCAGGCAGCAAGGTTGTGAGAACGGCAACTGCATAGAAATTGACTGCGGCGATAGAACAGATATAGGCCCCTGCAGTGCTGATTACGGCACGACGATACAGGTCAGGGACCTTTTCTATAAGCTGCCGGCGAGACGGAAATTTCTCAAAACCGCGAATACCGAATTTGGGCATATATCAGAACAGTTCACCCGCATTGCACTGGCAAACGCGAATCTGGATTTGACATTAATTCATAACGGCAGAGAGATATACCGCTTACCATCAGGGAAGTCTCTTTGCCAGCGTATAACTGAGCTGTTCTCTTCGGAAATTGCGGAAAACCTGATTGAAACTAAATCCGAAGAAAAAGGGTTGAACGTTTTTGCGATGATGGGCATGCCGGAAATCTCAAAGACAAATAATAAGTTTCAGTATATATTTCTTAACGGCAGATTCATTCGTGACAAATTTATCGCGCACGCAATCAAAGAAGCTTACCGTGGGCATCTCGAACCGAATAGATACCCTGTCACTTTTTTGTTTATTGAAATGTCACCTGAAGATTTTGACGTCAATGTACACCCAACAAAAATTGAGGTGCGTTTTTATAATTCTAATTTAGTTCACTCTCAGATTTTAGGCTGCCTAAGAGAAAAGCTTTTAGGGACGGACCTCGATGTCGAGGCTAAAATTCCAATTTCACAATTCCAAAGCAAATCGCCGAGAAGTGCTGAAATTAATGACGCGATGAGTGACTTCTTCAGGAAGTATCGTCCATCCCAGAGCCAGCATAAGCTGAGTTTCCAATCCCGGTCGACACAGACTGCGACAATCGGAGCTGCTATTGAGCCGGCGATTTATCATGAACGATTAAAGGCGATACAAATACATGACAGTTTCATAATCGTTCAAACTGATGAAGGATTTTCGATAATTGACCAGCACGCACTTCATGAACGCATAATGTATGAGGACCTGCAGGCGAGAATTTCGGGCGGTAAGCTGGAATCGCAGAAATTACTGATACCGGAAACATTCGAGCTAACCGACGCTGAAGCACAAATAATTAACAGCAATACCGAACTGACCGAAAAACTTGGTATTGAGTTGGCGCCTTTCGGTCCGAAGACCTATGCATGTCAGGCATTTCCAACGCTGCTGGGGAAAGTAAATCCCGTGGATTTTATCCGTGACTTGATTGGAATTATCAGCCATAGTGACACTGATGTTGAACCGCAGGGGCTGCTTGATGAGGTCATAAATATGGCTGCATGTAAGGCCGCTATCAAGGCGGGTCAGCCTTTAAGTGAAAAAGAGATCGAACAACTGCTCGAAGATAAAGGTAAGGCCGAAAATTCAAGCCGATGCCCGCACGGAAGACCAACTGCGATAAAGTTTTCTATAACCGAACTGGAAAAGCAATTCAAGAGAACATAATGAATAAGTGGTCATGGTTATTATTAATATTAGCGTGCTGGTTTGCCGCCGGTTTTACGATGTTCGATTTCGCACCCGAGCAAGATGCCCCTAATGCCCCGGTGCCTAATAATGTCCAAAGAATTGTTGCGACAGCTCCAAATATAACGGAGATACTTTTTGCTTTGGGATTGGAAAAGGAAATTGTCGGCGTTAGTCTTTACAGCAATTACCCTCCCAAAGCTAAAGAAAAACCGAAAATAGGGACGTTTTGGTATCCGGACATCGAAGCGATAATAGCAGCTAAGCCGGACTTGGTTGTCACCCTGGCGACAGAGCAGCAAAAGACTCTGGCTCCAAGGCTAAATCGCATCGGCTACAGAACCTTGACGCTTAAAATTAAGAAAGTAGACGACCTTTTCGTCGCGATTGATGCCATGGGCTTGGCTACTCGCAGGCAGCACCAGGCTGGCCTTTTAATGGCTGACATTAAAAATGATATTGACCACATCTCAAATATGGTTCAAAATAAGAAAAAATTAAAAGTGCTTTATGTTGTCCAGCGAACGCCTTTGCGTGTTGCAGGCAGGGACACGTTTATTAATGAGATGATAGAAATTGCTGGCGGTGAAAATGCTATCGGCAAAACCGTGCAGCAATATCCTCCTATTGGGGGCGAACAGATTATAGTGTCAGATGTTGATGTAATAATTGAGCCGACAATGGGGCAAAAAAATGTGGCACAACTGCGTGACAATGCTATAGAATACTGGAACAAATATACAAATATATCAGCGGTGAAGAATAAACGAATATATGTTGTCGATGATGACACTTTGTCTCAGCTTGGTCCTCGGCTTTATGAGGGAATAGAGGCTGTGGCTCGGTGTTTAAATCCTGAGCTTTTTGAGAATTAAGATGCTGGAACTTTTAACAGTTAAAAAGTTAGTTTATCGGCTCGTGCTGGGGCTTATATTGCTGGCAGTCGTGATGCTTCTATGCTCGCTGGTAGGCAGTAAAGATATATCTTTTAAGCAGGTATTCGCGTCTTTCGACAGTTCAGGGGATATCAATTCTGATTATGAAATATTTGTGCATATTCGCTTGCCTCGTATTATTCTTGCTGCGATAGTAGGGGCGGCGTTGGCATGTTCGGGTGTAATTTTCCAGGCACTTTTGCGAAATCCTCTTGCCGACCCGTATATACTCGGCATCTCAAGCGGTGCCGGGTTAGGGGCAATCATTGCGATTGTCAGCGGTTTTAGCTGGACACTTTGGGGACGCTCACCTATTGCGGTGTTTGCTTTTGTAGGTGCAATCGGTACGGTTTGGCTGGTGTGGTCCATAGGTCGAGTGACAGGAAAATCAAGTGTCACCGGATTGCTGCTGGCAGGCGTCGTGGTTAACTCATTCTTTTCAGCTATGATAATGTTTTTAACCTCCGTTGCAAAAAGCGAACAGGTACAGGCAACAATTTTCTGGCTGATGGGAAATATGTCGGAAGAAAAATTTGAAATACTTTGGTTTAGCGGCGGTCTCGTTTTAGCAGGGATTGTAGCACTGTTTTACTTGTCACCGGCACTAAACGCTATCAGCTTTGGTGAAGAAGATGCAAAAAGTATGGGTATAAGCACTGCTAAAACTCAAACAATCGCCTTTGCAATCGCAGCTTCTATTACCGCTATCGCGGTTAGTCTGAGCGGGCTGATAGGTTTTGTAGGGCTTATCATCCCGCATGCTATCCGGTTAGTGTTCGGCCCTGACCATCGCCAGTTATTGCCGCTAAGTGCTATCTTCGGTGCAGGATTTCTTGTTGTCGCTGATACTCTGGCACGTGTTATAGTCGCTCCTGCGCAGCTGCCTGTAGGGGTTGTAACTGCTATTATAGGCGGGCCATTCTTTTTGTTTTTGCTTGTTAAATATACTCGTAAGATAGGCTGGGTGAACAAATGAGCATGATTGGAGTCAATAACTTATCCTTTGCTTATACCGAAACCGAGCTTTTAAAGAAGCTTAGCTTTGAGATCGAGCAAGGCTCATTTTTGGCAATAGCAGGCCCCAATGGAGCCGGCAAAAGTACGCTGCTTAACCTGCTATCCGGAACACTGAAGCCCAAGACCGGTAAAATAACAATTAATGACAAGCCGATAGAGTCCTACAGCACTAAAACTTTAGCCCAAAAGATAGCTGTCGTAAGACAGGAATTTGTACCTATATTCGGATTTACCGTAGCCCAATCGGTTATGATGGCAAGGACAACTTATTACGGTCAACTGGGATTTGAAAGCAAAGCTGACAGAGAGATTGTCACCGAGGCACTGGAGTTAACTGACACCGCTCAATTTTCGTCAAGGCCTCTAACAAATTTAAGCGGCGGTGAAAGGCAGTGTGTATTTATCGCAAGAGCCTTCGCGCAAGATACACCCATTTTGCTTCTGGATGAACCTACTAGTTTTCTGGATTTGAAACATCAGGTCGACATATACGACCTTTTAAAAAACGCTCAAATTGAAAAAGGCAAAACCATTATCACCGTAACACATGACATTAATCTTGCAAGTCAATATGCCGATACTGCTTTGCTCATCAGCGCCGATGGAAGTTATCATATTGGCAAGGTTAAAGATGTCTTTTTGCCCGAACAAATCGAGAAGGTTTTCGACGTCAAAACATTTTACGGCACCGTTGGAAAGGAGAATTTTTTCCTCCCATTGGGCAAATTTGCAAAAGATAATCAGGTTATCCAATAATTCCTTGACAAATTCCATCAATACCCGCTGCCAGCCCGTTGCCGTAACCCTTTGCAAATAAAGCACTTACGCAATCAAGCTCGAATGGTTTACCCCGCGTCACTATACTCCTATAGTTTGTAATTAAAATTTTGCATAAAACTAATTATATAACATAATTTAATATGTTATAATGACGTATTCTTTAGGTTGACAAAGAGTTAGTTTAGCAACAGGAAAGGTGAGATAGACAAGTGGCGAAGAAAAGTAAAAAAACAACAAAGAAAAAAACAAGCACAACTCGGAAAAAGAAAGAATCTTTGACCGTTGCTGAAATTAAACACTTCGAGCAAATGCTCCTGGTAAAACGCGAGGAGATTGTTGGCAACGTAACTGAGATGGAGGATGAGATTCTTAAGAAATCAAGGCTTGATTCAAGCGGAGACCTGTCAAGCATGCCGATTCATATGGCCGACCTTGGTTCGGATAATTACGAGCAGGAGTTCGCTTTGGGTCTGATGGATAGCGAGAGAAAATTATTGCATGCAATCGATGACGCACTTTTGCGTATTCAGGACAAAACTTACGGTATCTGCGAAGGTACCGGTAAATCAATCCAAAAAGCCCGGCTTGAAGCTCAGCCATGGGCAAGATATTCTGTTGAACATGCCAGAATGCTGGAAGAGGGACTGGTATACGAAACGGAAGAAGAATAAATTAATCTCAAATTTGTATCTTAATCATGAAACACAGATGTCCGATCTGCAATAAGGTTATCACGTCATTACCTCAGGAAAAACTTAAAAAAGGGGAATTTTTTCCATTTTGCTCTCTTCGCTGTAAGCTTGTCGATTTAGGGTCCTGGTTAGATTCAAACTATAAAATAATTTCGACCTCTGACAGCAGCGAAAATGAGTTTGAACAAAAGGTGTAAAAATATCATAAAATCTATTGAAATCCGGCTGTAATAAGTTATATATACCGTTGTATTCGTTCTTTCTTGAAACCACTAAAATCGCAACCTTTTGAAAGGATGCAAAATGGATAGCGAAAAAGAAAGTACACAAATTCTGGACAATTTTCTTTTCCCGAAAATATTTCAAACATTTCGCCTGGCTATCGGGCCTAGCAAATTGATAATTGCCTTTCTTGGTTTAATTATTATTGCCTTCGCAGGCAAAGTAATGGATGTCAGCAATACTGTTGTTGTGGCCAATAATGGCAATACCGAATTGCAGGTTTATTTGTCAACCCCTGACCAATTGCCGCAATTTATTAAGACAAACAAGGAAATTGGTCTGAATCAGGGCGTATATACAACGTTTTGGCAATTCGCAACAGGAAAATTTCAGGACATATTAAATTCGATGTTCGCCTTTAACTTTACCGCTATTGCTTCGCATCTTGCCGACTATTCAAAAGCAATGATATGGTTAATGAGACACCACCCCATCTATTCTATAATTTTCATAGCGATAAAACTTGTAGTGATTTCTATTGTCGGTGGTGCTATTTGCCGAAGTACGGCATTACAATTCGCACGTAACGAAAAGCCGGGTCTGGTTGAATCTTTGCGTTTTAGTACGAAGAAATTTACAAGTTTTTTTGCGGCACCTTTAGTGCCAATCGCAATAATCATTGCACTTGGCTCAGTCATATTCCTCATAGGGGTAATAGGCAACATCCCTGCAATAGGCGAATTAGTAATCGCAATATCATTTCCAATCATCTTAACTATAGGGACTTTTATTGCTGTTATCACCATAGGTGCCGTTGCCGGTTTTAATTTAATGTTTCCTGCTGTGGCCTATGACGGTTCGGACTCCTTTGACGCGATAAGCCGTTCCTTTAGTTATGTATACGCCAGACCCTGGCGAATGGGCTTTTATACGGCATTGGCAGCTGTCTATGGCGCTATTTGCTATCTCTTTGTTCGTTTCTTTGCATTTCTGTTGACCTGGCTTAGCCATAGCTTTTTACAACTCGGTATTTGGGTCAATAGCGATAGTGACATTAATAAACTCAATGCGATTTGGCCCGAGCCCAGTTTTATGGATTTCGGATTGTCTGGGACCGCGGCCAGCTGGTCACAATCAGTCTCTGCCTTTTTGATACACTTAAGCTTGTTGGCAATTGTTGGCCTGCTTGTTTCCTTTGTAATAAGCTTTTATTTCTCTGCCAATACGATAATCTACGCAGCTCTGCGAAAAAGAGTCGATAATACCGCTCTGGGGGACATTTATATAAATCTGGACGATATTAAAAACAACCTTGATGCGGGCGAAACCAAGCCCGAATAATCCCAATAATAGCTTTGTATAGTAAAAATTTATCTGGGCTCATCATCCATCTATCCGGATTATATACGGCATTTATATTAGTATACTAAGTCTTGACACGTTCTTAAGCTATTGATAGAATTAGAGTTGCGTATAATTATAGTGAGACGATTTATAATGCCAGAACAAATACCGGATCAGGATACAAACGTAGCAGCAACTGATGACAGCACCGATTCTGGCGAAGTGGAGGTACGGCCAACACTGCTGTTGCGATACCGCAAACTTTTGATCATACTTGCGCACGCCTTTGTTTTTGCACTATCATTGCTGCTTTCTTTCCTGCTGGCCAAAAATATGCGTTTCACTGACGGGTGGTTTTTCGAACAATATCCTCGCATGTTAATAGGTTTTGTTATTATCAAACTTATTGTCTTCGGTTTCTTCAAACAATATCGCGGATGGTGGCGATATGTAAGTATATCGGATCTTACCGGCATCACAAGTTCTTCGGTTTTGAGCACATTAATAATTGTAACTTTATGGTTCGCAGTTGTGCTAAATGTTGCTCCAGTCCGCCAACACCTTCAAAGTATCGCCGATGTGGCTCAAAGTATATTTTTGCTTGATATGGCTACCACAGTCTTATTACTTGCAGGTTTGCGTATGTTAATTCGACTGTACTATGAAGAGTTCCGCAGTGTTGAAAGCGGAAGATTGAAACGATTTCTCATAGTCGGTGCAGGCAATGCCGGAGAGGCATTACTTAGAGAAATTCATCGTATGGCCGTCACGGAATACGAAGTTATTGGCTTTGTCGATGATGAACAAGTCAAACAGGGAACCAGCATTCATGGTTTACCGATACTTGGCCTTGTAGAACAGTTGCCACAAATTTGCGAAGAAAGGAATATTGAGGAAATAGCTATCGCCATTCCTTCTGCAACGCACCAGCAACTAAGACATGTCATTCAGGTATGCGAAGGTACGAAAATCCGATTCCGAACAGTGCCGTCGATTACTGATATAGCTTCCGGGAAATTTCGTGTATCACAAATTCGCGATGTTGATATCAATGACCTTCTCGGCAGAGAAACCGTTCGGCTTGATTTGCCCTTAATAGAAACATTTGTCAAAGATAAAATAATTCTTGTCACCGGTGCCGGCGGTTCAATTGGTTCTGAAATGAGCAGGCAGGTTTGCAACTTTAACCCTAAGCTTCTATTGCTTGTTGAACAGGCGGAAAATCCTCTTTTTCATATTGAGCGTGAACTTAATAAAGACTTTGCAGCGGTAAATAAAAAGGCAATTATTTGCGACATCACGGATAAAGTCCGTGTCGATGAAATTTTTAACCGATATAAGCCAAAAGTAGTTATTCACGCAGCTGCTCACAAGCATGTCCCCTTGATGGAAACCAATCCTGGCGAAGCAGTCAAAAATAATATTGTTGGAACCAGGACCATTGCAGATGCCTCGGACAAACACAATGCTAATAGTTTCGTTATGATAAGTACGGATAAAGCGGTTAATCCTACTTCAATTATGGGCTCTTCAAAGCGTGTAGCAGAAATGTATATTCAGGGGCTAAACGAAATAAGTGAAACAGACTTTGTTACTGTGCGTTTTGGTAACGTTCTTGGTTCAAACGGCTCTGTCGTTCCTATTTTCAAAAAGCAAATAGCTAACGGCGGGCCTGTAACTGTAACTCATCCGGAAATGAAAAGATACTTCATGACTATACCTGAAGCGAGTCAACTTGTACTCCAGGCCGCCTCGATGGGTAAAGGTGGAGAAGTTTTCGTACTCGACATGGGTGAGTCTGTTAAGATTGTAGACCTTGCTACTGAGCTTATTACCCTTAGCGGTTTTAGGCCCGGAGAGGATATCGAGATTGTTTTCACAGGCCAGCGCCCCGGCGAGAAGCTCTTTGAGGAACTTTCAATCAAAGGCGAAGATATGCAGCCTACAAGACATTCCAAAATTGGAATCTGGAAAAACATTCCAATGGATAGAGGGAAACTCCTCGCCAGCATAGAAAGGCTTGTGGAAATATCCCAAACACAGGATCATGACAAGATTGTTGAGAGAATAAAAGAGATTGTTCCTGAATATATTGGTGACAATAATAATTAGTCTCAGCAGCATTTACATAAAAAAAAGCCGGACATAATATCCGGCTTTCAAATCGCTTAGTTATCTGCTATTAATATTAATTCTCCGAAGGTTCTGTCTCTCTTGGATGTGCGTTTTCATAAACATCTTTAAGCTTCTTCGTTGTCAAATGCGTATAAACCTGTGTTGTTGACAAAGACTGATGTCCAAGCAGTTCCTGAACACTTCTTAAATCGGCACCGTTATTGAGCATATGTGTTGCAAAGCTGTGACGCAAGGTGTGCGGGCTGATAGATGACGGAAGCCCTGCTATTTTAAGGTACTTGTCCATCTTACGGCGAACACTTCTGGTGCTAAGCCTTTGGCCATGCTTATTTACAAACAAAACTTTGGCGTCGAAATTACTGTTACTCTGTGCCCTTTTGTTTCTAAATTCCATATAATGCTGAATAACCCGCAAAGCAGAAGTGCCTATTGGAGAGATTCTCTCCTTTTTGCCTTTGCCTCGAACGTGTATAACTTCACCCAGGAAGTCAACGTCATCCATATTTAATCCCACAAGTTCGCTAACTCTTATTCCGGTACTGTAAAGCGTTTCTAAAATCGCCCTGTCTCTGGCACCAAGCCAGTTATCCAGAGGCGGCGTTTCCAGCAATATTTTCACCTGCTCGTATTCAAGGAACTGAGGCAGTTTCTTTTCCTGTTTTGGCGTTCTAACTACGGTAACAGGATTGGAACTAATTTGGTTTCTCTTTACGAGGAATTTATAAAAGCTTCGCAAGGTTGCAAGCTTGCGGGCTACAGTTGATTTGGAATACTGCTGCTCGTTTAGGTGTGCCAGATATGACCTGACTGTATTAACATCCACAGCGAGAAGCAACTGGTCAATCTTAGCGCTGGTTTGTGTTGCCGTAGCAGTCCCGACTCCACCTTCAGTCTGTTGCGAGGAAGCTGGCTGCCCTTCCGGATGACCACCTAACAAAAAACCACCGAACTGTCTTAAGTCAGCACCATAACACTTGGCAGTATGTTCGGAGAATCGTTTTTCAAGATTTAGATAATTTAAAAAATCCTGTACAATTGTACTATCATCCATATTTTCACCTACTTACTTTCCAACTTATCAGCTAAGTTAATTCTCTTATCTAATCCGCATGAATCTGCGTATCCGTATTTTCGCTTAAAAGTTCATCCGCCTGTCCGATGAGCGATTGAGTCAATTTGAAGCTTAGTACCGCTGCATCAAACCAATCGAAATTTGTTTGCTTATCTCTTGCCTGGTCAACAAGAGCATCGAGCAGTTCATCCTCATTGCCGCTTGCATAACGAAAAATGAACTTTTCGGCGCCTTTATTTAAAACCAGTTGTCTCTTTGTTTCTTCCATAAATTTAGATAAGCCATACTCAATAAAAAGTCTCAAAACAGCATTTCATTCGGTAAATCGAATGCTTATACTCTTTATCGGTCTAAAAATATTTTACTGAAGCTTAAAATAGAAATTTTCTGGTAAATTCCGTAAGAATCTCCTTTTCCAAGCCCCTACAACGCTTTTATCGGCCAATAAGACGTTCGTCTTTACATAATTGGGCTAAATATGTGGAATTGAGCATAAATTTATGACTTTTAGTCAGGACAGCTAAATCGCCCCTAATGGTCGGCTAGGAAGAAAGTGGTTCCGTCTTTCTCCGCCGAGCCAATAACCCCCTGTTTCTGCAGTTGGTCTATATAATGCAGGGCTTGGTCCTTTGCGATATTGAGCCCCGAACAAATGTCGTCCAGCGAACAAGGTCTGCGTTCCAGCATGGAGAGGACTGCATCCAAATCAATTTCAGAGGTTTGCATCTGCTGGTCCTGCTTTGGGGCGTGCCTGGGTGGTTGGGCTGATGAAAAATCGGCTATAATCTCACAGCTTTGGCCCAACTGCGCCGCAATAGCCTCCAGTTTTTGCTTGTCTATCCTCTTGACATCCTTTTGGCTCGTCGGTCTTACAGCTGTGTTAAGCTGAACCTTATCAGGACGGATACGCTTTATCGCTTCGGCGATTTTGGCAATTTGCTCAGTATCGGTATTTAAATCCTCGACCAAAAACACTTCAAGCCATATCTGTCCTGAAAACTGTTCCCTAAATTTGCACAATCCATCAATCAAACTTTGCGCGTTTAGATTTTTGTGGGGATGGTTGACTTTCTCAAACGCCTGCTCATCAGCTGCATCTAAAGACGGCAGCACCACATCAGCTTTAGCACAATCCTGGCGAACTGCCGGGTCTGTTAATAATGTCCCGTTAGTCAAGACAGCAACGGGTATATCGGTAATCTTTTTTATCTGTTCGATAATCTGCCCCAACTTGCTATTCAAGGTCGGTTCACCTGAGCCGCTGATGGTGATATAGTCAGCCTTTACCGAATCTGCTAATCTTTTCTTTAGTTGGGCCAGGACCGTTTCGACTTCGACATACTCTTTGCGCTCAATGGTCAACTCGGTGGTTTCGCCGACCTGACAATATACGCAGTCAAGTGTGCAGACCTTATAAGGTACAATGTCAACCCCCAGACTAAGTCCCAATCTTCTCGAAGGCACCGGTCCAAATATGTATTTTCTTTCTTTATCCAAGTTCGCTATCCACGTACGATTTGGGAAATTTGTTTACAGTCATTTATTAAATCCTGTAGCCATTCTATGGGCATGATACAGGCGGCATCCGATTTAGCTTTTTCGGGTTTGGTATGGACTTCAATAAAAAGTCCATTGGCGCCGGCTGCGACGGCTGCCTTGGCCAATACCGGAGCCATCTCAGGGTTTCCGGCACTGGATTTACCAAGTCCGCCGGGTTGTTGGGTGCTGTGTGTCGCATCAAAAACGACCGGACAACCCAGCTTCTTCATTGTCTGTATTGCGGTCATATCATTTACAAGCCGATTATAACCAAAGAATGTACCGCGTTCGGTCAACATTATTTTATCGTTATCACAGCTACGGACTTTCTCAACCACATTTTTCATCTCGTCCGGTGAGACAAACTGCCCTTTTTTTACGTTCACCGCCCTGCCGGTGTTGGCACAGGCGCAAAGCAAATCTGTCTGCCTGCACATAAAAGCCGGCACCTGCAAACAATCTACAACTTCGGCGACAGGTTTGGCTTGCGATGGCTCATGAACATCGGTCATAACCGCTAATCCGGTTTGGCTGCGAACCTTTGCGAGAATTTCCAGGCCCTTTTCAAGTCCCGGACCTCGATAACTGGATATGCTGCTGCGATTTGCCTTGTCGAAACTTGCTTTGAAGATAATGCCTAAATCCGTTTTGTCAGCTATCTCGGCAAGTCTGCCAGCGATATCAATACAGATATCCTCGCTTTCAATAACGCAAGGCCCTGCAATCACAAAAAGAGGCGCATCCAATCCAATTACAACAGGCCTGGACACTTCTGCTAAACCGCTCTTTGAATCTGCTTCGCCGATTTTGAAACTTTTCGTAGTCATATTATAAATCCCATCTCAAATTATTTTTCTTATCCAATGGCCCTGATTATTCGCGTCCTCATTCCCGCCGGCTTAGCGATTTCAGGAACCATTACATTCACCGCCTGCGGTATTATCTTTATCTCAACCGGAAGCTCCGGACCCGGGTCCCCGTCCATCTCTGTTCTTATATTTTTATTCGGCGAAGTTATTTTTATATTTTTACCCTGCTGATAAATAACATCCCTGCATTTAGAATGTTTTTTCACAATTGTCATCAATGAATGTTTTATCAAATGAATCTGTGAAGCACATTTATAAATACAGATGTCCAGCAGGCCATCACCGAAATCGGCATCATGTAATATCTCCAGGCCTATCGCATATCTCGAAATATTACCGACAAAAACCAGTCCTGGCCCATCAAAGATTTCCTCATCATCAACTTCAACCCGCATCGATTCGAATTTATAATTCCAGAAAGTCCTCCAGATAGGCCAGGCATAATCAAAGTGGTCTATATGTCCCTGGCGCTGCTCGCTGACACGCTTTACTATTTCTCCATCAAAGCCAAAACCTGTTATAGAAGTAAAACACCTATTATTTATACTACCTAAATCTAACGGTCTGGTAAAGCCCGCATCGAACGTTCTTATTAGTGTACTTATTTTCTCATCGAAACCTAATTCATTTGCAAGCAGATTTTCTGTTCCGCACGGAATTATCAGTAATGGCTTTTCGCTTCCTTCGAGCCCATGGGCAATTTCGCGAACAGTGCCGTCACCACCGGCAGCAACTACCATACTGCAATTATAATCCACTGCGGCATCGGTGGCGAGCCTGCATGCATCGGCCAGCGACCTTGTCAGATTGACCCTGACTTCAAAACCCCTTTTAGCCAGATATTGCTCAAACTGTCGGCTGATAACCTTACTGCCGCTCGCGCCGGATTTGGGGTTTTCGATATACGCGATGTAACCATCTTTGGGTTTCATAGATATAACCAAACTTAATGTGGCTGGTGGAGTTTTTTCCACACCATATTGGAATAACTCTTAACAACATGAGGCGACCCGTCCAGCCCTAACCGTTTTTGAACCTCTTCTATTTTCTGTTGGTCAGGCCCTTCTATTTCGACGAAACTTCCTAACAGAGTCACTTCGTCGAGACAAACTTCGCAACTGTTAAGCCTCCAAATCGTTCTTTCTTTCTCAACTGTCACAATCTTCTCGAAACCAATCGCCTGAACAATTTTTTCGGCTGAATCTGCGTCACTAACTTCGACTTCTATCTCTTCTCTCTTTTTAAATTTGTGTTCTTGTTTTTTGCCCTTATAGGTCAAAATTATTTTTTCATCTTGCTCAGTAACTTGACGGCGAAGCCTAAGGCCCCTGTCGCTTTTACGGAGAACATGTTCGGGTAAATCAAAATAACTGTCTACCTGCTTGTATTTTGTTACAAATTCAGCATCTTCGGTCGCCAGCCTTTCAGCTATTTCGCTTAACGAATCTACTTTAAGTTTTGCTTCGATTTCCATATTCATTGGTAAACTGCCGATAGATTAAACAATAATATTTACCAGCCTGGACTTAATCACAATAATCTTTTTTGGCTCCCTGCCATCCATAGCTACTGTCACTTTCTCACTGGCAAGTGCTTTTTCTTTGATTTGCTCTTCGTCGGCGTCTGCAGCTACTACGATCCTGTCTTTTATCTTGCCAAGCACCTGTACTGCCAACTCAACCTCTTTTTCTTTTACAAGTTCTTCGTCATATTCGGGCCATGGTTCATACACAAGGGTTTCGTTATGCCCAAGCTTTTGCCACATCTCTTCTGCAATATGCGGTGCAAAAGGAGCGAGTATCTTTGTGAACTGCTCAATAGCCGATACGGGTCTGACTTTTTGTTTGCTTAGATGATTTACGAAAATCATCATTGCGCTTATCGCGGTATTAAATCTGAAAGCTTCGATGTCACCGCCGACTTTTTTGATGGTCTGGTGCAACAGCTTCAAGGTCTCTTCGCCAATTTCTGTTTTCTGAACCGCTGAATCCAATTTGCCAGTCTCTTCGTCAATGGTCATTTTCCAGGCTTTTAGGAGGAATCGATAGACGCCCTCGACTCCATGTATGTTCCACGGCTTTGACGCTTCTAAGGGCCCCATAAACATCTCGTAAAGCCTCATCGAATCTGCGCCATAGTCAGCGATAACATGGTCAGGATTGACGACGTTGCCTCGTGACTTGCTCATCTTCTGACCGTCTTCGCCCAAAATCATTCCCTGATTGATGAGTTTTTTGAAAGGCTCTTTGGTGCTGACATATCCTAAATCATAAAGCACCTTGTGCCAGAACCTCGAATACAAAAGATGCAGCACGGCATGTTCCGCTCCGCCGATATATAAATCTACATTCATCCAGTACTTTTCTTTTTCCGAGTCCCATGCTTTTTCGCTGTTATCCGGGTCGATATACCGCAGGTAATACCAGCAACTGCCCGCCCATTGCGGCATCGTGTTGGTTTCACGTCTGCATTTAGTACCATCTGCCAATGTCACGTCAAGCCAATCTACTGCATTCGATAGCGGCGGCTCACCTGAACCGGTAGGCTTATAGTTATCAACCTGCGGCAATTGCAGAGGCAGGTCGTCCTCGGACAGCGCGACTATTCTGCCGTCTTCTGTATGCAGAAGCGGGAAAGGCTCGCCCCAATAGCGCTGTCTGCTGAACAACCAGTCACGGAGTTTATAATTGATCGCCTTTTCGCCTAATCCTCTTTCGCTTAGCCAGCTGGCTATTTGTTCCTTGAACTCGGCAGTCGATAAACCACTGAATTGCTTTGAGTTAATAGCGATTCCCTTGCCAGGATAACACGCACGCCCCTGAATTATTTCATGGACTACGTTATCAAGCCACTTTTCTTTTCCCTTATTTGACATTTTTACATTAATCTGGCCTACATCTTCACTTGCAAATTTTCCCATGCGGCGGGCATAATCCCACAGTTCATTTCTATCAGGATCAACAACGGGAATAATCGGCAGGTCAAATTTTTTCGCAAACTCAAAGTCACGTTCGTCATGAGCAGGTACCGACATTATCGCACCGGTACCATAGCTTATCAAAACATAGTCACTTATCCAGATAGGGATTTTTTCCTCATTAACAGGATTTATCGCATAGGCACCTGTAAAGACGCCGCTTTTTTCCTTGGCCAGATCGGTTCTGTCCAGGTCGCTTTTACGAGCAGCTTCTTGCCGGTATGTTTCAATTTCCTGTTTTTTGTCATCGGCGGTTATCTTATCAACCAGCGAATGTTCCGGCGACATGACCATATAAGTTGCACCGAATAAAGTATCGGGTCTGGTAGTGAAAACCCAGATGTCCTCATCGAAACCGTCAACTTTGAAATTTACTTCTGCTCCTATGCTTTTGCCGACCCAGTCGATCTGCAGTTTCTTTATTGATTCGGTCCAGTCAACCTCAGCTAAATCATCAATCAGCCTTTCGGCGTATTTTGTTATTCTCAGCATCCACTGACGCATCGGCTTTCTAACTACCGGATGGCTCCCTCTTTCGCTAAGACCGCCTATGACCTCTTCATTTGCCAGTACCGTTCCAAGCTCCGGGCACCAGTTGACAGCAACCTCGGCTTCATACGCCAATCGATTATCGTCAATATACTTTTGCTTTTCGTCTTCGCTTAGACCCTTTGGTATTGGTAATTTTTCTATCGGCTTTGCCTTTTGCTCGGTCTGGTCAAAGTAACTGTTAAACAATTTCAGGAAGATCCATTGCGTCCACTTATAATAATTTGTGTCAGTTGTGTTGACTTCCCTGTCCCAGTCGTAACTAAAGCCAAGTGCCTTGATCTGTCTTCGCATATTATCAATATTATTTTTAGTAGTTTCTGCTGGATGCGTACCTGTCTGGACGGCATACTGCTCTGCGGGCAAACCAAAGGCGTCCCAGCCCATCGGATGCAAAACATTAAAACCTTTATTTCTTTTATAGCGTGCGACTATATCAGTAGCGGTATATCCTTCTGGATGACCAACATGGAGTCCCTGGCCGGACGGGTATGGAAACATATCCAGCACATAATATTTAGGCTTAGCAGTATCGCAGTCGGCAGCTTTGAATGTTTTGTTATCATTCCAGTACTGCTGCCATTTGAGCTCTATCGCGTTGAAATCATAACCGCTTTTTTTCTCACTCATTTACACAAACTCCTAAGGGCCTACAAGCCCGCGTGGGGACATGCATTATCTGTGCATCCGTGACATTTCTTTGATTGTCCCTCTTTGACCATTGGCGCAAAAGTCGAGATCTGTTTAGCCAAATTCTTGCCGCCGCAATGCGGGCAGCTATGTTTGACTTTTTTGCCCGGCTGTTCCAGAAACTCTGATATCTTGTTGCAAGTACTGCATTTATATTCGAATATAGGCATCTTACCTTCTCATCTGCTAATAAAATTACCGCTGTTTTAGCCAAATATGATAAGCCGTTACCCCTTAATTGGCAAGGACTTAATTTGGCTTCAAATCGGCCGTAACATACAATATCGCATAATAAAAGAGGCAGGCAATTTCATGATCTTCATGCCTGCCTGCCCGAAATCTCAATTTTCGTTTTCTTACGCTAAAGTTAAATTTTTCCCGGTATCGCCCGGTTCAAATAGGTCGAACTTATCAGCGTTTATATAAACGTTCATTTTATCCTCTATCTTTACCGGAATATCAGGGTCAATACTCGCGATGAACCGGTCATTATTTTTGGTACTGAAATAAACCTCAACTCTATCGCCAAGAGGTTCAATCACCTCAACTGTAGATTCGATAATATTTTCAGTTTGTCCCTGAGGCGGGGTCATTGTTATGTTCTCAGGTCTAACGCCAAGTACAACATTTTTCCCGCTATATTCAGATAGCTTCTGTTTAACTGATTGAGAGCATTTTACTTGAAAAGCTGAATTGACAAAATACATGTCACCATTTTTCAATTCCAACTGTCCATCAAATAAATTCATCGGAGGTGTACCCAGGAAACCAGCTACAAATCTATTTACCGGCTTATTATAAACTTCAAGCGGAGTATCGACCTGCTGAACAAGACCCTTATACATTACGCATATCCTGTCGCCAAGTGTCATAGCTTCTGCCTGGTCGTGGGTGACATAAATCGATGTCGTTTTCAAACGATGGTGCAGTGATTTTAATTCTGCCCGCATCGTAACTCGTAATTTTGCATCGAGGTTGCTTAACGGTTCGTCAAACAAAAACGCTGCTGGATTTCGAACAATCGCTCGACCAACCGCGACCCTTTGGCGCTGGCCCCCTGAAAGCGCTTTTGGCTTACGTTTAAGCAGTTCCCCTATCCCTAAAAGTTCTGCTGCATCTTCAACACGCTTTTTTATTTCTGCTTTCGGGAACTTACGAAGCTTCAACCCGAATGCCATATTTTGAAATACTGTCATGTGCGGGTAGAGAGCGTAGTTTTGAAATACCATGGCAATGTTACGGTCCTTTGGCAGCACATCATTTACGACGTTGTCTCCAATCGAGACTTTCCCCTCTGTAACATCTTCGAGTCCAGCTATCATGCGCAGTGTTGTGGTTTTTCCGCAGCCGCTTGGCCCTACAATAACCATAAACTCACGGTCATTTATTTCCAGGTTCACCTTATCGACAGCTATGACGTCGCCATCAAATATCTTAGTTACGTTTTCAAGCAGTACCTTCGCCATACATCTAACTCCCTGAAATAATTAAAATCCAACAGATTATACCATCTTTACCGGCCATTGCAACACTTTTGTCGCACCCTAAAGACTTGTCAATTAGAGCTTTAGGAATGCTAACCGACCTTGTCTGCATGTATTTTCAGGAGAAATAACAAAGACGTGACAATTTTACTAATAAGTGATTAATTTTTCAGCTTCGACGAAAGCCTTCCAGAACTTCAAGACACTTTGCTTTTCAAACTCAGCTGTGAACCCTGCCGCCGTCGATAGTGCATTTTGGCGAATAGACTCGACGCGGTCGTCACCGGTTTGAACCTGCTCTATCAGCTCGGCAAGTTTCTTTGATAAGTCAACAACATTCATACTTTCAGCCAGTATAAAGTTTTGCTTCTCACCTGAACCAATAATAAAATCCTTGCCGCCTATCCCGTCGAAACCGACACACAAACAACCGCAAGCCATAGCTTCTAAGATAGGACGAGGGAACCCTTCGGATGTTGAAGTAGTTAAATATATTTTCGATTCCTTGAGAACCTGTGCGTACTGCGTAATATCAAGGTGTTCAATAGCGGTAAAATTCATGTCGCCCAAAGACTTGGCTTTTGATTTCATTATCTTCTCTATCATTGGAGAAAGCATGTCTTTTCTTTTTAGATACGCAACCTGATCTTGTTTTATATCAGAATTATATCCGAATAAATCGTGGTCAATAGATGAATTAATCACATGAATGTTCTCAATGTCCATACTCCACCCGATAAAGTCAGCCATACTCTTATTGTTGGCCATGACCCAGTTAATTCCATAATCTTTCCAGTTTTCCCCGGACGGCATCGAGTCAAAGATATATGCAAAACTAAGCGATATAGCAACTTTCTTGACCGAGAAGGGATGAAACTTTTTCATGATATTCGGAAAACCTTCCGGGACGACAATCACATCCGAAGAACCAAACTCAGGCGAATCAGCATCATAAACTACCGGCACGTCACTTTCAAACCAGCCAGGCTTAAAGTCTTTGGCAGAGTGCTTAATGTATGCGTCATAGCCTCCCTGTCGCAATATTTCCACATGGGTATAAAGTCTCTTTATCCCGCCTGACGGGAAACTGCAATCCGGACATAAATAAAATATTCTCATTACTATTCTTTCAACATCACAAAATAATAAAACATAAAATAAACCAACCTATTTGCCAGCAACAGCAGGTCGGTGTTCCAAAACCTTATACAACTTAATTATTCTATCAATGTGATAATGCCTTGCCCTTGTAAATGCAAGCTCAGAGTATTTTTTATACATATCTTCGTCTTCTTTCAAAGCCAAACACGCTTCGACAATCTTGTCGAGATTCTCGGCTGGAATAAAACAACCATCCATCTCTCGAACATAATTAGGTTCAGGGTAACCCACAGTTGGTATCTTAAACGAACCCGCATTGGTCAGTTTTAAGGGATTCTTCAACTCAGATGGTATATTACTGACCGTTTCAATATTCCTGAATGTTATTTGTATGTCAATCTGTTTATAGAAATTGCAAATATCTTCCCTGCCAAGTGAAACATCATCAACAAACAAATAAATGAAATTTATTCCAACAGCTTTTAATCTCTCCGTTAAATCATTGATGTTCATTGTAAAATTATATTTACTTCCGACATACCCTGCCGTCATAACAGCCTCTCTGTTTCTTACAATACCCTCAAAGTTGCAATGATGTTCCGGTATAACTACTATATCATTATCAAGCTTTTGTGAAATATATTCCTTTGCTAAATTGGTGATCGCGATAATATGAATATCCGGATACTGCTGGCCAAACTGCAAAAAACTCTCACTATCACCTATATCTAAATAGACATTTTTAATTCTTTCAGCTCTTTCAAACCATGTCTTGACAAGTATAGCTGTATCACTTAAGGACAGGTGGTCCGGATTGAATGGAACATTTAGTCGTTCGGCAACCTGCTTTCCTCTGATGAGTGAACTTGCCCACTTTTGATTTGTTACAAAAACTAAACCCATTTAAACACCTAATTCAATATGTTCTTTAGAAATATCAACACCTTTCGACTGACACCACTGATGCCACATTTTCCTGTAAGCAGCCTCAACTTTTCTGCCAAAGCCCTTCGAATAACAAAGCCCGCTGGCAGAGATTCTACCTCGCATCGTCCTTCGCAGAATAGAAAGTGCCTCAAGATTTTGCGCGAGTACAATAGCTTTCTTGACATATTCATCGCCTGTAGATGCGGCAAAAAACTCTAATCCCACACAACTGAGCATACTTAGTCCAAAGCGTGAAACATGACACTGGCCAATCAGTGAAATCGTGGGCACGCCCATCCAAAGTGCCTCACAGGTATTTGTATGGCCGTTAAACGGATAAGTATCTAAAATAATATCAACTTCACTATAAATTTCTAAATGGTCAGCAAGACTTTTCCATCCGCCTACATCAACCCTATTTTGCAAGATTCCCAGCTGTTCAAATTGATTCGCCCAATGCTGTTTTACACCTTCGTCGTCACCGCCTTTAAATCTTATTATCATGCGCGAGTTATCATTTGCTTTTAAAATTTTTGCCCAAAGCTCAACCGTCGGCAGATGAATCTTACAGCTGTTATTAAATGATGCAAAAGTCACATGGCCCTTTTGCGATGCTGGAAGCGGTGTCAATGACGGCGCGAAATCCAAAGGCCTGTAACAACTGAAAACACCCGGCAAACAAACCAGCTTCTCACTGTAATATTGTTGTGACTGCGGCGGATTGGTAATGCTATCGGTCATACGATAGTCAATCGCCTCCATTCCCGTCGTATCAGAGTATCCAAGATATGTCACCTGCACCGGCGCAGGTTTACAGGCCATAACACCTAATCGGTTGTCACTTGTATGACCTGCAAGATCCACGAGGATATCTATCTGGTCCTCTTCGATTAGATTCACAACTTGCTTATCATCAATCTGGTATATGTCACGGTAATTATCAAACTTGGATTTAAACCTCTCGGTGACAGTATCGGGATAAGCAACATTACCATACCCATAAACTTCAACGGCATCCCTGTTATGGCCATCCAGGAGAGGCTCAAAGAAAAATGCCACTGGATGCATGCGAAAGTCCGGAGAAATATATCCAACCTTCAATTTTCGGTCAGGGTCAGGATTGTTACCATGCGATGACTTTGCCAAGCTAATAGGCGCATATTTTTGGGCCCATTTCTTATGTTCATCATAAAGCATCTTCGGGTCAAGCTGGGGCAATTGGTGCAAACGGAACAGCAAATTGGAATGCGCGTGGGCATTTTCAGGCATATGGTCTATCGCTTTTCGCAATAAATCTATTCCATTTTGTATTTGCCCCGTCTCCATTAAGACGCGTGCAAGATTCGCCCAAAGTTCAGGCCTGTGGGATTCAGCCTCTACTGCTTTCTTTTGATATTCTAACGCATCGGTCAATCGCCCCATGTACTGATACAAATTTCCAAGCTTATTCAAAGTTACAGCATCGGATTCTTTTTCAAGTATTGTCATGTAACATTGCACAGCTCTAATTTCTCTTCTTACTTTGACTAAAAGTTTCGCAAGTTCGTAAACCAACTCCTTATTAGAAGTATCTTTTTCAAAAATCTGGTATATCGCCCCGATAAGATAGTCATTTAGAATTTTAGATGCGTTATCTTTTCTGCCTATGCCAAGGGCAGCTTCTGCTTTTCCAAGCTGTTCTTTAACAAATAAAATGTCACTACTTATATTTTCCATAATCTATATTGCTGTTTTAACTCAATATACTACTCTGTTTCGGTCCACCGATGCCACATCTTGCGATATGCCGCTTCTAAATTACGTGCGAAGCCTTTAGCGTAGCATAGGCCGCTATTTGCAATTCTTGCCCGCATGGAAGTGCGAATCTGCGCAAGCGATTGGATGTTCGATGCCAACGCAATAGTTTTACTTACATACTCTTCGGGATTCGATGCAGCAAAAAATTCCAGACCCACTCGGCTAAGTATGCTAAGCCCAACTCTCGATGCGTGATATTGCCCAACCAGTGAAACTACCGGAACTCCCATCCACAGAGCCTCACATGTGGTCGTCGTGCCATTATAAGGATATGTATCTAACGCGATATCAACATGGTCATATAACTTTAGATGCTCATCCGGGCGTCCCCAACCGTAAATCAACACCTTTTCTTTTTCAATTCCAAGTTCTCTAAATTGCTGATGATAACGCTGACGAATTTGCTCATCGTTGCCTCCTTTGAACTTGAGCAACAGTCGTGAATTTTGAGTTTCTTTTAGAATTTTGGCCCAAAGCCCTATAACAACCTTATTCATCTTACAGTTATTATTGAATGAGCCGAAAGTTATAAACCCATTTTTCTCAGCTGGCAATGGTGCAACCGCAGAAGCAAAATCAGCGGGCCTGTAACACAAAAATCCATCCGGCAAACAAACCAACTTCTCGGTATAGTACTTCTGCAATTTGGCAGGGTCGGCCAATACATCGGTCAGACGATAATCAATTGCTTCGACTCCGGTTGTATCGGGATAACCAAGCCATGTCACCTGAATCGGGGCAGGCTTGTATGACATAACGAGAAGCCGATTGTTACCTGTATGCCCTGCCAAATCTACCAGAATATCTATCTCGTCACTTTCAATTAATTCAACAACCTGCTTATCATCGATTCCATAAATATTATGATAGCAATTAAATTTGCCCTGCAAACGTTCAGTGACGGAATCTGGAAACTCTACATTACCATATCCATAAGTTTCAACTACCTGCCCATCATGCCCATCAAGAAGTGATTCAAAAAAATACGCCACTGAGGTTCTGCGGAAATCAGGTGAAATATATCCAACACGAAGCCTCCTGTCAGGATTACGGTCATTTGAGTGGGAAGTTTTAGCGCGTTTTAGAGGTGCAAATGTTTGGCCCCATTTTTTATGCTCGGCAAAAAGTCTTTCCGGTTCAAAAGTCGACAATTGATGCAAATGGAAAAGTAATATCGAGTGGATTTGCGCATTTTGAGGTAGTTTTTCCGCTGCCCGCTGGAGAAAAGTCACCCCTTCCTTAACCTCCCCTGTACAAATCAGCAATCTGCCAAGATTTGCAAAAAGTTCGCCTCTATCCGGCTGGACCTCCAAAGCCTTTCTTTGATACGTAACCGCTTCCCAGAGTCTGCCCATATATTCACAAAGGCGCCCCAGCTTATTGTATGCTGCGGCGTCAGGACCTTTGGCGAGGATTTTCTTATACCAATTTTCTGCCTGTTCTACATTTTTGGTCTGCAGTAAAAGCTCTGCAATTTCAAATACTAAATCCGTCCTGGTAGGGTCAGCTTCGAAAATCTGACTGACAGTTTTTTCGGCCTTGTCAGCCAATATTTCAGCCGCCCTTTCAAGCTGTCGGCTCTCAACAGCGAATTTGGCCTCAGCAAGGGGCTCGGGCATAACATCCATGTAACGCTTTAATTTAGTCACGATTAAACCTTAACAAATCCTTATTCGTTTTTCAACTACTCAACTTGACTCAAGCCATCTATACCACATTTTCCTGTAGGCTTGTTCGACTTCCAATGCCAATCTTTTTGAATCGCACAACACACTATCAGCCATGCGCTGCCGCAGCGAACTCCTCATTTCTGCAAGATATTGCTGCTCGGAGGCCAGCGAAACGGCCTTTGCCACATACTCTTTTTTGTTCACTGCCGCAAGTTCACTCAGTTCCAAACGACTAAGTATACTCAGGCCTTGTTCGGGAAAACGGAAGCTTGCCAACTAAAGAAACGACCGGTACGCCCATCCATAAAGCCTCACATGTTGTCGTAGCACCGTTTTTAGGATAGGTATCCAGAACAATATCAATATTATTATATTGCTCCAAATAATCTGTATAACAGACCCAGCCTGTAATCTCAATCCGGTCCCTATCAATTCCAAATTTCTCGAACTGCTCAAAATAATACTCCTGCACCTGATTATCATTGCCGCCGGTAAATTTAAAAAAGAGGCGACTGTTTTTTACAGCATGGAGTATCTTGGCCCAAAGCTCAATCATTACAGGATTTATCTTTATGCTGCTGCCTAAAACACCGAATGTAATATAACCATTCTTCGAAGCAGGCAAAGGACCAACAGGCCCAGCTTCATCTAAAGGCTGATAGCAATAAAAACCATTCGGCAAAAATACAGATTCCTCTGTGCAGTAGTTTTGCGAATCAGAACTCTCAGTCAACTCATCGGTTAAACGATAATCAATTGCCGACATACCAGTAGTGTAAATATACCCCAGATAAGCCACCTGAATTGGAGCTGGTTTATGACCCATAACCATAAGACTATTGTCAGCTGTATGCCCCGACAAGTCCACAAGAATATCTATTCTGTCATTTTCAATCATCTCGACAATCGATTCATTATCCATGCCGCGAATATTTCGGTAATAACCAAATTTATTTTTAAGACGTTCTGTAATATGGGTGTGAACCATGACATTACCATAGCCATAAAGTTCAACAGCTTCTCTATTATGACCATCAAGAAGCGGTTCAAAAAAATGTGTTACAGGATGTGAACCAAAATTGGGTGAGATATAACCAATACGAAGTTTACGGTCATTGACTCGACTATTTTTATAAGCTTTCTTTGTCAACTGCTCTGGGATATGTTTGCGAGACCATTGCAAATGCTCTTCAAAAAGAATTTCAGAATTAATATCCGGAAGATGGTGCAGGTAAAACAGGAGATTTGAATGAATAGCAGCATTGTCTGGGTCAGATTCGACAGCTTTCCTGAACATTGCGAGCCCTTCTTTGGCTTGGCCTGTTTCTATCAATGCTCTGGCAAGATTAACCCACAACTGTCCGTACTCAGGGCTAAGCTGGACCGCTTTTCGATAATGCTGTATCGACTCAGATACACTACCAATATGTTCGCAGGTTTGTCCAAGTTCATTGTAGATTAGACCGTGTGGTTCCTGAGATATAATTTTTTCAAATAACTGTTTAGCCATATTTATCCGACCGACCTGGCGAAATATCATCGCAACTATCAACATGATATCTGTTCTTGAGGAATCGTTATTTAATAATTCTTCAATTTCTCCCCTGCATTGCTCATGTAATATTTGGCGTGCTTTATCCGTCTGGCCAATACTGGCTGCTTCATTAGCTCTTATAAGAGGCTCAGGTAAGTCACCGCATAAGTTCTGAATTCGTAAATTTCCCTCTTCCATGACAAGGTTCTTAATCCTGCCTTGTGACATAACCGGTTTTTTACAAATCTTAGGTTCGCTCATTTTTAAGGCTTTAACTATATCTTATTAATGCGTTAACTAAAAAATTGTCTTAATACTACTAAAAAGACAGGCTCACGGGCAATATCCTTGCCCAAGTCTTACTGCACACATCCTTATCATATACCATCGGCAAATATCTATCGTTTAAAATAGATTTTTATAGGAACAATAGCCCCGCCCAATTAAGCAAAAAAAATGACAGACTTATCAAAAGCCTGCCATTACGTTGTCATGTTTGTTTAAATGTACCAGATTATTAGTCTGTTATTGCTTTCCAGCTTTGATTCAACTCTTCCATCAAGGAGATTACTTCCCGAATCATCTGTGCATCACCTTTAATATTAGCCTGAGACAGATGGCGAGCCATAAATAAGTAAAGCTTACGCAGGTTTGTCGCGACTTCATCACCAGCTTCCATATTCAGGACTGAATTGAGCTCATTAACAATATCCAGAGCTCTATTGATATACTGGCCCTTCTCCATTAAATTGCCTGATTCTATTTCCCTGATTGCCAGTCTCAAGAACTTAATCGCACCATCATAGAGCATAACTATAATACGACCTTTGCTTTGAGTACCAACTGAGGTTTCATGGTATGCTGAGACTCCGTTCATTATTCAACTCCCTTATATAACAGGTATTTCTACACCTGGTTATTGACTTGTTAATTTACTTGAAAATTTAGCAGACTGACAGGAACTTTAATTTATGGGGAGATGACTATTATTAGCCATCTCCCCTGAGATTCTATATCTCAGATAATAATTATCTGAGCAGTTGCAATGCCATCTGAGGCATTGTGTTAGCTTGTGCTAACATGGAAATACCAGCTTGTGCTAACACCTGGTTACGTGTCATTTGTGCCATCTCGGTTGCAACGTCTACGTCTGAAATACGAGACTCTGCAGATAGCAGGTTCTCTGCCTGAATGTTAAGCACGTCCGATGTACCTGAAAGTCGGTTCATCTTATAACCGAATTTCGCACGGGCGGTGTCTTTGGTGTTAATCGCGCTCTCAAGTCTGCCCAAAGCTGTCTTTGCACAGCCTGTTGCATCAATTCCCAGACCGGTCAGATTAAGACCTGCTGAAGCGCTGGTCATGATACTACCAGAAATGTCGATCTTATCTGAGGTCAACTCACCAAAGTGGATGGATACCGTAGCGGTATCATCAAGCATCGAAATGTCATTAAACTTGGTCGCTGTTGCAATACGGTCGACCTCTTGACGCATTTCGCTGAATTCGTTGTGCATAATTGCACGCTGCGAACTCGAATAGGAACCCGTAGCTGCTTGTTCAGCTAGCTGCTGCATACGAATGAGGATATCGTCGATCGTAGCCAACGCACCTTCCATCGTCTGTAGCAAACTAATGCCATCCTGAGCATTACGAGAACCCTGCTGCAGCACTGCGATGTCTGCACGCATTAACTCACGTACAGCCAAGCCAGCTGCGTCGTCCTTAGCACTGTTAATACGCAGGCCGGACGAGAGCCTTTCGACTGACTTGGATAAGCTATCGTAGCTTTTACTCAAGTGTCGAGCGGCGTTTTCTGCCATAAGGTTGTTCTTTATTACTAAAGCCATGTTTTTAACTCCTTAAAAAAGTTCCTAACAATTTTCCGGCCCTGTCAAGCCTTGTTTATCGTCACAATATTTTAATATGCAAAGAACACTTCTTCGGAAAAACGCTTCCATCGCTTCCATTGCCAATTATCGACTCCTCCTAAAATGACTTAAGTGTTTTATTAAGCTGTAATAACGCATATATGTCCCGACCTGTAAAATCTTAACTGATGATACTGATAGTGCTGTTTCTGACACGGAGCAGTGGTAAAAAAATAAAAAAATATAGTGTATATGACACTAAAATTATTTAAATCGGACTTATATGCTTAAGTAATACAGCCCCACACACTAAGCATTAAGAATATATAAAAAAGGTAGTTGCTCACATCAACCCAGGTTATTATACTTCAAAAATATATGAGTGAAAAACAACAATCTAACGAGAAGGTGTTGCTTGTATTCAACTGTCACGAACCATGGGTCTATCAACTCGATTCACTGGGATATAAACTCGATATAATCATTGGGCTAAAGGGTCGCTATCAGAAAACCTGGGACCAAAAGATGAGGCCTGTCCCGACCAATTCCAACTTGCTTACTTTGGAAGAGGCACAAAATTCAAAAACAAATTACTACTGTATAATAACTCATAACCTGACTGATTTACTTGATGTCAAGCACCGCCATGAGCCGCGGCTTATTGTTCTGCATTCAACTCTTGAAGGAAGAATATCTGAAGAAACAGGCACGGTAGAATCTACGGAAATGAGAAATACTTTGCAGGAATATTTGACATTGCTCGGAGGCCATGCTGTTGCAGGCACTGACCTGAAAGCAAAGTCATGGCAAATCACTGACGATGTGGTAAATTGCGGTGTCGATGTAAATGATTATTTGCCATACTCAGGCCAAGATGCATCGGGGCTTAGAATTTGTAATTTTATTGAGAACAGAAAGAAAATTCTTTTGTGGGACCTCCACGAAAAAGCTTTTTCTGATATTCCCGTAAAACTGCTGGGGCACAATCCTGCCATACCAGATTCCACTGCTGCTGAAAATTGGGACGACCTAAAAAGAACACTGCAATCTCACCGCTTCTTTATTCATACTGCTGCCCCGAATCTCGAAGACGGTTTCAACATGGCTGTCATGGAAGCTATGGCTACCGGCATGCCCATCCTGGGAAACCACCACCGCAGCTCCCCTATCGAACACGGGGTGAATGGTTTTTTAAGTGACGACCCAGATGAACTAAACAAATATGCAAAAATACTTTTAAACGATAGAGAGTTAGCTGCGAAAATGGGACAGCAAGCGCGAGTGACTGTTGCCGAACGTTTTCCAATAAGCAAATTCAAACAGGGCCTCTTAAAATCAATAGAAACTGCTCGGCAAAAAACTAAAAGCAGAATGGTTAACCTTTGAGTGTTTTCTTAAATTTATACCATCGCGTTGAACTCTGCGCAGAGTAAATCTATACCAGCATATTGATGAAATCTTCACTAACCTGCCAATTAGCTTTATTAGAACCGCTGTATAATTCACCACTCCTCAACTGCTCATAAGTTCCGGACCAATCCCCATTATTGTCCCTACTTGTGCTGTCAGTTGAACCTTGGTACCCTGCCTGGCCCTGCCCTTCCTGCTCAGTTGTCATTAATGACGGCTCTTTAAACGACTGCTGGTTCGACTGTTCATTTAAAACCACCTCAACACGCCTAATTTGAACTCCCGAGTCTGTAAGGTTTCGGATTATTTCGGGAAGGGAATGTTCAATCTCATAGCGGGTTTGTGCTTTGTCCACTTCCAGTAAGCCTGTGAGTTGTCCGTCCTGCTCCTGGAATTTAATCGATACTCTTCCGAGTTCAGGCGGGTTGAGGTGGATGGTTATCTGGTTATCACCCTGTTTCAGGGTGCTGCTTATTGATTCCTGTACCTGCTCTTTAATCCCTGCTGACAAATCCTGGGATGCAACATTAGTATTTGCCTTTGCGGTTTGAGCAGTCGATGCTGTCTGGCTTGTAACTGATAGCGGGCTATTACCGCCTGCAATTATTTGAGCAAATTCACCCGAACTTGATTGTGAGCCATTATTCGAATCTGAATTGGTGGTGTTATTACCTGAGCTTGAATCTGTTATCACCTGAATTTCTTCTGCCTTGACATTCCCGGCAATAGGCTCACCGGCAAGACCGCTCGCCTGGCCCTTACTTTCTTCGCTGGACGATTCTGATAATGGCTGGCCGTCCTGTTGCTGCTCTGTACTCGCTTTACCTTCACTGGGTTTGTTATTTTTAACTACCTGACTGCCCGGATCGGCAGGCATATTTTGCTGTAAATCTACAGGCTGTTCCGGTGAACTGTTTTTATCTGCTGCAACAGCAATAACATTATCGAATACCGTATTTTTCTGTTCTACCGGCTGTTCACCAACACCCAGCTTATCTGCAACTGGTACTTGCTCACCAACCGTACCCTTTGGGGTAGTGTTACCAACAGTTTCAGATGCTGAGTTTTCTGCATTGACGGGGCTGTTTTTAGAGACTACCGTTTCATTTGTGCTTTGCATCACTGTATTTATAACTTCAGCAGATCGAGTTTCGCCTCCTACGGATTGAGTTTCGCCTCCTACGGATTGAGTTTCACCTCCTACGGATTGAGTTTCGCCCCCTACGGATTGAGTTTCGCCATTTGGAGTCTGGCTGGCCGTATCAGCTAAAGCTGTTTCCTGCCCTTTTTGTTGTGTCTCAGCCCCTACCGGTAAAACTTCTTTAAGACCAATCTCACCCTCTGATTTGGCCGGTAAACCAATTTTTATTCCGAGCTGCCCGGTTTCTGTCTCTTTTGGCGTTTTAGTTTCATCTACTTTTACCCCCAAAGCAGTAACGGGAACGGCAGCAGCATTTTCTCCCTTGGCTTCGGCAAGTAATTGGGCAAGTTCATGGCCTGCACCTTGCTCCATTTTGCTTGCGGCAGCATCCTTACTTTCTTCAACCGTTTCGGAAAAATCCTCCTTCCACTGGTCCACCACGTCTTTTGGCTTGTCAGGCACATCAGAAGCTTGATTTGGCGTCTCGGCGGGAGCTTCGCTTTGCGTATCAGCGGGAGCTTCGCTTTGCGTATCAGCGGGAGCTTCGCTTTGTGTATCAGCGGGAGCTTGAGTCTGCGCGTCCTGGGCCTGCTGCTCAGCTATCTTTTGATCGAGAGTATTATCAAAATTCTGAGACGGCTCATTTACCGAGGTATTTTGACTGCCCGAAACTCCCTCAGTTCCAGGACTTACAGGCTCATTATCCCAATCAGGTCTGTCAACTGCGTTGGTCGAGGGCTGATTGGAACCTGCATTGACCGGGTTTACAGGCGCACGCTGGCTGATACCAACATTATCTACGAACAGAGTTGTGGACAAACTATTTTCCATCGTAAAAAACATTTAAGCAACAACTGTGCCAATATCTTGCCATGACTGAGCTTCCACCTCTAACTCCTTGCATACAAAGCAGATACAAGAATTAAAAAAGAATTCCGTTTTTAGACAGTCTGCATTATTCGCCCTCTAACGGCAACATATTCCATCTGAGAGGAAAGATTTTCCGCCCCTGCCCGGGAAATCCAGCCTCCATTTTGCTGGTTACGGGTGTAAAAACATACAGCCTTTGTATAGAAATTTAACGCTTTTTTACAATGCAGAAGACATGCCCGCAACACTAAAATGGCGTTTTTGACTCAAAATCAACGATTGTCATGGGAAAAACGCCGTTATTTTGCGACTTGGCATGATTATTGCTTATACTCTTGGGTGCACAAGATGTGTGCGCCGGGTTTTTAGGAGAAAAAAATGTCGAAAACAGTGAATGTAATTGATTTTATTGATGCTGGCATAAAAGCTGAAGGCTTGAGGCAAAAAGCTATAGCCAGCAATATCGCAAACCTACGTACACCGGGATACCGCAGATTTGACATCAATTTCAAGGAATTACTTACCAAAGCAATGGATTCCTCAGGCGCTGTCGATTTTGATAATCTCGAAGCTCAATTCTACAACCCCAAAAAAACGCCGGTTCAGTTGAATGGCAATGATGTCAACTTGGAATTTGAAGTTGGCGAGATGGTAAAAAATACCCTACGTCACAAAGCTTTTGTAATGTTGCTTGGTAAAAAATACAAACAGATCGAGATGGCTATAAGCGTCAAATAATTTTGAAAGGAATAAAAACAAATGCAGGTTAGCGGAACTTTCGGCCCTATAGATATTGCCATTTCGGGCATACGGGCACAGGATGAGAATATTAAACTCATTTCATCAAACGTTGCTAACGCCCAGACAACAGATAACGGCACGGGTCAGCCCTACCGAAGGGTAGAAGCCATTTTTAAAACAGACTCAGATGGTATAGGCGGTGTAATCCTTGAAAGAGCTGCTCCTGACATGAGTCCTTTTATTAAAATACAAAAACCTGGTCATCCAAACGCAGATAGCGAAGGAAATGTTTCCATGCCTAATGTCAGTTTGCCAATTGAAATGATGAATTTAACTATGGCAACGCGGGCATACCAGGCTAATACAGCTATATTAAAACGCTACCAGAAAATGGTGAACTCTGTTCTTGAATTACTCCGTTAAAGAAAGGATAACGAAAATGATAAGCATAAATAGCATTAACTCATTATCATCGCCGGCCAATTTAGGCCTCAACAAAGCAAATGAAACTGCAACGGGTATCGGACAAAAAAACTTCTCTGAGTCCATTAAATCTATCGGCAAACAGATTTCAAATGTCGATGACCTGCAGCAAAACGCAAATCTCTCAATAAAAGATTTATTAACAGGTAAAAATGAAGATATTACTTCGGTTGTCTCTGCTATGGCAAAGGCAGATATAAGCTTCAAAGTTCTTGTCGGCGTTAGAAATAAATTAATTGAAGCCTATAAACAAACAATGAATATGCAGGTATAAAATCGCTTGAATAAATAATTAACGGGACCGATTAAATGAATTTTTTTCAAAAATTAGCCGCTGTTTGGCAAAAGGTGAGTCTGGTTCAGCGTGCTTTATTAATTTCTATTGTTATGACATTCGCTATCGGCGGTACCCTTCTTATGAATTGGGCCCAAAAACCTGATTTTAGATTACTTTACCAGGACCTTGCACCTGAAGAGGCTTCAAAAATTTCTGATAAAATCAGTGAAAAAAATGTTCCCTATGAACTTAGAAACGCTGGCAAAAGTATCTATGTACCCAAGGAAAAGGTCTATCAGCTCCGACTGGATATGGCAAAAGAAGGACTGCCTGTAGGTGATCAGGGTGGTTACAGATTATTCGATAATGAAAAAATCGGCATCAGCCCATTCGTACAGAATGTTAATTTAAAGCGGGCTCTGCAGGAAGAACTGGCAAAAAGCATTCAAATGATTGACGGCATTGCTCATGCGCGCGTACACATAGTGAGCGCTGAGCAATCTTTGTTCACATCTCAGGGGTCGGAAAAAAGTGCAGCTATTGTCCTTCGGCTAAGAGCAGGCTATCGGATCGCTACTTTAAATATAGCTGCAATCACACACCTTGTTGCTGGAAGCGTTGAAGGCCTAAACGCACAAAATGTCACTGTAATAGACAGTCAGGGCAATCTGCTCTCAAGCGGTTCTGACCAGACTTTGACCAGCGGTGCAAACACCGTTCAGGATTATAGGGAGAGAGTAGAAAACAATTTGTCAAGTAAAGTCGAAGATATGCTCGCTACTGTCTTAGGTGCCGGCCGAGCATCGGTAAAGGTAAGTGCTGTTATCGATATGACAAGCTCTGATGTTATCACTGAAACATATGACCCAAAGGGAGTGCCAACTAAAGAAGAAATCACAAGTGATTCGATAACAGGTGCCAGTACAACATCCGGTGACGGCCAATCAATACCGGGCAGCTTAGAAAAAGGCGAAACAATTACAACGGAATTGGTTGTCGGAAAAACTATAAGAAAAGAAGTTGTTTTACCGGGTGAAATAAAATCTTTAACCGTAGCAGCTGTTGTTGACCTCATGCCTGCTGACGCAAATGCATCTGATATCGAAAGTGGACAAGTCGCGAAGGTTATGGAAATTTCACAGGTCGAAAAACTTATCAAAAGTGCACTTGGGCTTGATACTGAAAAACTGGATTCACTGACAGTTGTAGAGGCAAGATTCAGCCGCCCTTCCCGGGCATTTATCGGTGAAGAGGAAAGCAGCGGCTTGGATTTAATGGGAATTGTCAAAAATGCTTCTATGGGAATTATGGCAATGTGCGCATTTCTTGTACTAAAGGTATTTAGCGGAGCAAAGAAGAAGGTTGATGCCGAAGTCATAACACCTAAACTGCCTGGTGCTGCTGATTCTGCCGGCATGCTGCCTGCCGCTGCCACTGATTCTTCAATGCTGCGAAAACAAATATCAGGTGTCATGCAGAGTAACCCGGAGCAGGCAAAGCAGCTATTTACATCATGGGTCAATGAAAAGGGGTAATACTTAATGGCACTAACCGGTAGACAAAAAGCTGCAATTCTGTTGATGAGTCTTGATGCCACGACTGCTGCTGAGCTGCTCAAGGATATTGACCCCGAAGAGGTTCAAGACATCGCTATGGAAATTGTGCAAATCGACCCAGAAGAGCAGAGCCATAAAAAGGAACAGGAGAAGGTAGTCCGGGAATTCTTTAACTCAGTTCAAAAGAAACAGGCTCCGACATTTAGTATGAAAGGTTTTTTCAGCGACATGCTCGTTAAAGCTCTTGGGAAAGAGCAAGCAGAGAAAATTCAATCTCATATTAAAAAAGCGTCAAAACAAAAAGAGCTGTTTAAGGGCATTTGTTCGGCCAGCACGGACGAATTGGTTCTTGCGTTGGAGGGTGAACACCCGCAGACAATTGCTGTGATACTATCGGAGCTGACTCCTACTAAAGGTCAGGAGGTGCTGGTACTTTTGGACGAGGAGGCTCGTCTCAAAGCCGTGTGCAAAATGACAAATCCTGAACCGATTGGACACGTAGTAAAGCACCGGATTGCAGGTATAGTAACCAAAAAGCTGGAAAGCCTTGAAGGAGTAGAGACCGTCATCATCGCAAAACCAGGACAGCAGGACCAAAATCTGCGAAAAATTGCTCTTATGCTAAGTGGGCTTGAGAAAGAACTGCGTGACCAATTGCTTAACGAGATAACCGATAATAATGATGAAACCGGCAAGACGGTAAAGAATTTGATGGTAACCTGGGAAGATATTCCGACGATAGCCGACAGGTCCCTGCAAGAATCGATTCGAACCGTTGAGGCAGGCAAATTAGCAATGGCACTTCACGGGGCAGATGAAGAAATTGCACAAAAGATACGCTCAAACATATCCGAGCGAATGGTTGCTATGGTTGACGAAGAAGCTTCCCTGATGCAGGAACCGCTTGAGAAAGAAGTTCTTGACGCCAGAGAAGAGGTTGTTCAGCCGCTACGGGAAGCTAATGAGGAAGGCACACTTAGACTTGTGAGAGAATAGAACAATGCCGCAAACACTAATTCTTCAATATTTGGCAGTGAAAAGGGATAATGCTTAATGGCACTAACTGGTAAACAAAAAGCTGCAATGCTTCTAATGAGCCTCGACCCCATATCGGCTTGCGAATTACTTAAAGGTGTTGAACCAGATACCGTTCAGGATCTGGCAGTCGAATTAGCATGTCTTGACGCCGATAGTTGCCGCAATAAGAAGGAACAATTAAAAGTCGCTCAGGACTTTTGCCAGTCACTTCAGATGCAGCAGGAGTTTGAAATAAACACCTTCCTAAAGGAGATGCTGCGAAGCACTATAGGCCAGAGCAAAACCGAAAATATACAAACACAAATCCAAAGCATACTCAGAAAACATGATTCTATTGCAACTAAAGACCGAGCTGTTCAAGCCAAATCTGAACTGGCGTTAAGAAAAGTAGCAGTCATTCTTCGAACTCTTGGAAAAGAACTTAGAGACAGCTTACTCGGCGCAATAAAAGATAAAGATGCCAGTGCCGCCGAAGCCGTAAATAATCTTATGGTACTTTGGGCCGACATCACATTAATTGATGACAGGCCTCTACAGGAAGGACTTGAAAATATAGATGCAGAGAAATTGGCACTTGCATTGACTAATGCTGACCAAGCGATCAATGAAAAAATAAGAAACAACATTTCTGAATCTGCAGCAGCAATGATTGATGAAGAAATATTGCTTATGACTGCTCCTAAAAATGAAGAAATTAAAGATGCCAGAAATGAAGTTGTCGCGGTATTAATAAAAATGAATAACAAAGGTAAACTTACCTTTATAGGGGAATAATATAATGCCGGAAACACTAACAATCAGCCTTGATAAGTTAATTAACTCTATCAGCGTTTTAGAGAATTATACTGGCGGCTTGACAGCTCAATCCCCTGCACAAAACCAGACGGCCCCTGGCTTACAATCATCTGAAAATAATTTGACGCAGAATTTAGAGGCCCAGAAGAATGACTTCTTGCAATCTTATACCGCGCTTCAAACCACGGTTGATAAACTAAATCAGTTTTATAATGAAATGGTTACTAATCATAAAGAAGAGATTGCTAAGCTTTCTGTCGAAATCGCAAGAAAAATCCTGGTGCAAAAAGTTCAGGATGGTGACTATGAAGTTGAATCTATTATTAAAGAAGCTCTAAGCAAAGCTCCCGCTCATCAGGATTTAGTTGTGCATTTGAATCCACAGGACCTTGAACAATGTCAAAATATTATTCAGAAAGATGCTGCATTGTCAGACCTTAAATTTATTGCCGATGCCAATATAGGCCGTGCAGAATGTCTGCTTGAAACACCTAAAGGCTCCGTCGGGTCATCTATTGACGAAAATCTGAAACAAATCGCAAAAGCTCTAACGAATGCCGGATAATTTATGGATACAGATAAAATCACAAAACCAAAGGTTCAACAAAATAATGTCGGGGCCTCTAATGACAGCTTGATAGACTTTGATAAGTTACATTCGGCACTAAACGCTGTTAATTTATTAAACTGTCAAGGCTCTATCGTAAGAGTTACAGGTCTTACAGTAGAATCGACAGGCCCTGTTCTGGGATTAGGTGAACTATGCAATATTCACCTTCGTGACGGCAAAATGGTGTTAGCTGAAGTCGTTGCCTTTCAGCACCACCATCTTATACTTTTACCGCTCGAGCATATTGAAGGTATATCGCCCGGCGACGCGGTCACTGCTCATAGCATGCCCCGGTACATTACTTTGAGCGATAATATACTTGGCAGAGTAGTTAACGGCCTAGGCGAACCCATCGACAACAAAGGCCCGTTAACAGGAACAGACAAAAAGCATCTCGACGCGAGCAGCCCCCCCGCATTGACAAGAAAAAGAATTACTGAACCATTGGCATTAGGTATAAGGTCGATTGATGGGTTGCTGACCTGTGGACGTGGACAGAGAATCGGCATCTTCGCCGGCAGCGGTGTCGGCAAAAGTGTCCTTCTCGGAGATATCGCTAACTCAAGTGATGCTTCTGTCAACATTGTAGCATTAATAGGCGAGCGAGGCAGGGAAGTTCGTGAGTTCCTTGAAAACAACCTTGGTCCGGAAGGTCTGGCACACAGTGTAGTAATAGTTGCTGCCTCGGACGCACCTCCTATTCAGCGTGTGAAAGCTGCTTTTGTCGCGGTAACTATCGCAGAATACTTCAGAGACAAAGGTAAAGACGTTTTGTTTATGATGGACTCGCTAACAAGATTTGCCCAAGCACAACGTGAAATAGGCCTGGCTGCCGGTGAACCGCCTGCCGCTAAAGGCTATTGCCCAAGTGTTTTTTCACTGATGCCAAGACTCATTGAACGTCTTGGATGTTCGGAAAATGGAAGTATTACCGGTATCTTGACCGTACTGGTTGAAAATGATGACCTGACCGACCCCGTCGCAGACAGTGCAAGAAGCCTGCTCGACGGGCATATAGTATTGTCGAGGAAATTGGCCGACAGAGGTCACTTCCCTGCTGTAGATATCCTGGCAAGTGTAAGCCGGCTAATGCCTGCCGTTGTCTCCGAAGAACATAGAATCGCGGCACTAAAACTAAAGGAAATATACGCAACCTATATTGACGCTGAAGACTTAATAAATATCGGGGCATTTTCTCCGGGAAGTAACCGACGTATCGATGGTGCGATTGCTTTAATAGACAAAATCTCAAGTTTTCTTATCCAGCAAATCAGAGAGCGAACAGATTACGAAGAAACTGAAAAACAACTAACTACTATTACCCAATCATGGGATGAATTATTGGGTATTAACCTTAAAGTTAAAAATTAGAATATAAATGAAACGGTTTGCGTGGCGACTACAAAGAGTTCTTGACATAAAAACAAAGGAAGCGCAGAAAAAAAAAGGTGAATTGCTCGAAATTACTGAAAAACTGGCGCAAACTCGAAGCGAATTATTGAAACAGAAAATAATATTAAGGGAGTTAATAGAAAATATAACAAAAGTAAATCCGACAAAACGCATGGGTATCCAGGAATTCTTTTTGAAATCATCTACAACAAATGATGAACTCATCAAAAAACTTGATTTTAAAATAATCGAACTTGAGATGTTGAAAAAAAACAAAATTGCTGAAGTTATAAAAGTCAGAAAATTCAGGAAAGGTTTAGAGAAATTGAGAGATGAAGCAAAAATACAATTCATAAAGGAACAGGAAAAACTCGAACAGGCACAGGATGACGAAAAAACTACTATGCGATTTGCACGAAAAATAATGCATAAAGAAAAAGCTAAGTCGTTTAACTAATAATAACCTACAAAGCCAATAAGGAGATAAAAAGTGAGCAAGAAACTAATCATTATAGCAGCTGGGGCAGGATTATTAAGTTTTGCCGCCGCATTTGCCATTGCATGGCTTACTAAGCCAACTGTAGAAACTCCGGAAACTGCTGTCTCGCAGGCCGCTGTTAGCCAGGAGGATATGTTCAAATTAACGCCATCAACTATAGCTGATGCTTCCCCTGGTACCACAGGTAATATGAAAAAAGCTATGACAGAGAAGCAGCTTAAAAATCTTGTTTATGAGGTACGCGAAAAAATACATGAATACGACAGCAGGCTAAAATCTCTCAAAACCAGAGAGAAAAGGATAGAGACTGCTCAGGGTATGCTGAAAAATGACATCAACGAACTGAACAACCTGCGCGTTGAACTTGCTTCAACCATCATCACTATCAAAAACGAACGTGACAAATTAGACAAAAGCAGGATTGAAATTGCAAGAACTGAAAAGAACAATCTCGTTTCCATCGCTGCCACTTATGACAAAATGGAAGCCGAAGCAGCAGGAAAAATACTTGCTAACATTAGCCTGACTCAAACTGACAGCGAAAATGATGCGGTTAAAATTCTTTATTATATGAGCGAAAGAGCAAAAGCTAAACTTTTAGCACAGATGTCTACAACAGAACCTGAACTTGCCGCGTTCTTATGCAGGAAATTAAAACAAATAATTGTGAAAGAATAACACTATGGATATCGCAACAATTGTAGGCATATTATTTGGTCTTGTAGTTATAATCGGCTCGATTATCGCTGGCGGAGGCGCTAGGATGTTTCTTCATGTACCCTCTTTGGCAATAACAATGGGCGGTATGTTATGTGCTACACTTATTCATTTCTCCCTGCCTCAATTCCTGAGCATATTTTCAATCGTAAAGAAAACTATTATTACCAAAATACCTTCTCAGACAGAACTGATACAACAAATGGTAAATTATGCTGCTATTAACAGACGCGATGGCGCTTTAGCTTTGGAAGAAGAAATCCACAAAGTTAGCGACCTGTTTTTAATCAAGGGTCTGCAGATGCTTGTTGACGGCCAGGAAAGCGATAACATTCGTGACATGATGGCATTAGAAATCCAATATCTTCAGGAGCGTCATTCAACCGGCAAAAAAATTCTGGAGTTTATGGGCGCATCGGCTCCTGCCTTTGGAATGATAGGTACTCTTATAGGCCTGGTGCAAATGCTGAGAAATCTTTCGTCTCCGGAATCAATCGGTGCTGGAATGGCCGTTGCGTTACTCACCACTTTTTATGGCGCCTTCGCTGCAAATCTTCTCTTCATACCTCTGGCTGGCAAACTTGGCATTTACTCAAAGGCTGAAACCACTGCAATGGAAATGATTACAGAGGGTGTCTGCTCTATTGCACAAGGTGAAAACCCAACCATTGTACGTGAAAAAATGCAGGCCTTTGTCTCGCAAGGCAGGAGAGAAGAAATTAAGGCTAATATCTAAATGGGACGCCCAAGAAGACAGCCTGAGCCTGAGGTGGAACAAGGTGCGCCGGAATGGATGGTCACTTTTAGTGACTGTATGACGCTCCTACTTACTTTTTTTGTCCTGCTTTTAAGCTTCTCCTCTTTTGATGAACAGGTCTTCAAAAAATTAGAAGTCATCTTCTCAGCCGAAATGTCTACTATTACCAAGAAAAAAATCAAAGATAAGGCCTCATTTATGAAGACTACTTTACTTCAACAGGGCAAAAAAATCAAACAAGGAAGCGAAAAGGCCACGTTAATTACCGGAGACAAAAAAGGTTCCAAAAAAGAATCTGACTTTGAAGACTTTCGCAGAAAAAAAGTTTTTTCCGTACCATCAAAAGATATTTTCTGGGGTAGAGGTTCAGTCATGACCGCTAAAGGCCAAAAAATACTTTCCACCGTAGCGCTATACCTAAAAGAAATGCCCAACAAAATAGTCATCAGCGAAAACGCTCAGGGCATGGATGACGAAACTGGTAAACGCTATGGACTCCATCGAGCATGGGTAGTTATGAACCACCTTGTAGATAAACATAATGTTGACAAAGCAAAATTCAGTATATCTGCAACAAGCACTATCGCTAACACGCAAGCAAGCGATGAGCGAAATCTTGAGATTGTCCTTTTGGAACGGAGTATTTGCAATTGAGACCTAAGCCACGAAAAGTACAAGAAAGCAACGGTCCAAAAGTCCCGGCATATATTGTTACATTCTCTGACATGGTGACATTGCTTCTGACTTTTTTTGTAATGCTTTTGAGCCTGGCACAGGTACTGGACCCTGAAATGGAGAACAAGGGGCGTGACTCCTTTGCGCAATCTATAAGAAATTTCGGGCTCGGAGCCCTTTTGGGCAAAGCAACAACTGCCGACTTCGGCAGTACCAAAATAAAATATGCTATTAAGAGTCCTGACGAAAAAGAGCATGGCAGAACAATTGACGCAATGGAAGAAGATATTCGAAGAATATTTAAAAAGGTAGACCGCGCCGTAGAAACACGCCCTTCTGAAATAGTTTCAAAGAAAACTGATTTTTCTGTCACCAATATTAGATTCCCACCAGGCCAGACAAGCCTAAATGAATCTTCAAAACAGTTCCTAACTCAATTTGTAGAAGACTTAAAGCAAAATACCGAGGCAGGTGCTATAAAATTGTATGTGCTTGGTCTGGCAGCAAATGAAAAAGGATGGGAAAAACAATGGATTACTTCGGCTCTTCGGGCGCAAGCCGTCGAAGCTTTCCTCTCAAATATCATTGACCAAAAACTCCACTGGCCCGTTTATTCCTGGGGTGCTGCAAGCGGCGGAGACTGGGTCAAAGCAGACACCCCTATATATGAAGGCTCACATATCCTAATTGCCATTCTAAGACAGGACCAGTGAGTTTCCCTAATCAGCTAAGACCGCTTTTTGTGTCGCGGTAATATTTCATTTTGTCAGATTTTACGACATCTTTTGCTCAACCTGTCCACCAAAAACCCTTTAATCGTCCATTTAGGGCTATTTTCCTATTTAGGCACGCTTTTTGCTCTAACACTTATGGTAACTATTAAATGTTTGGTGAATATTAAAGTGCTAAAAAACAGGAAAAAAGTCGTCGCGGCTTTACTCGCTATTGCTTTTTGCATAGCGGGCACTCTATGCCGCGCTGAATCAGTTCAGATAGAGCCTGAGAAAACAAATTTCCAAAACTCTACTCTATTTTCTTCAAATGACCCTAATTTAGGCCTTGGCTCAAGTAAAGGTGCCGGCACAACAGAGCTGTTTTACAAATCAATGACGGCAGTTGTGTTCGTCATTGTTTTAGGCATAGCTGCTGTTTATGTCTCAAAGAAGTTTCTTCCAAAAATAACAAACCTGTCTGGCAAAAAAATTAAAATTGTTGAGACTCTAAATTTCGGAACACGTAAAGCATTGCACCTGGTTAAAATCGGTGACAAACATCTTTTGATAGCAAGCACCGCAGAAAACATCACTAAGTTAGACGATGTAACTGATGCTATGTCTGATTCGTTACAGGAAAATTAATTGGAATGAAAATGGTTACGAAAATTATCAAAATCTTATTTTTAGTTTCGATTTTTCTATTATTTACACACTCAGCTTTCGGTCAGGAAGAAGGGATCTCAGCTAACGATGCTGTCAGCAGAGCTGTCCCAAGTGTCGGCGACCTGATGACAATTATCGATAAAGCAGCCACAGATGCAACAGAGGGCAAAGACTGGTCAACACCTATCAAACTGGTAATCATATTTACAGGTCTGGCAATACTGCCAAGTCTGATGGTAATGATGACTTCCTTTACGAGAATCGTCATAGTACTTTCCTTTGTTCGTCGCGCTTTGGGCACCCAAACTATACCTCCAAATATTGCTATCATGGGCTTAGCTTTATTTCTGACACTTTATACGATGGCTCCAACTTTCAGCAGGATAAACGAAAACTCTATCCAGCCATATCTTGCGGATGAAATTGATTTTCAGAACGCCGGAATCAAGGCCGGTGACAGCATTAAGGGATTTATGCTTCGCCAAACCAGAGAAGCAGACCTTACTATCTTTGTACAAATGGCAAAAATTCCCAAGCCTAAAAGCCCAGGTGAACTCGGACTACATATCATTGTACCGGCATTTATAATAAGCGAATTTAGAACCGCATTTGAAATAGGCTGCCTGTTATTTATCCCATTCCTGCTAATTGACCTGGTCATAGCGAGTGTTCTGTTAAGTGCAGGCATGATGATGCTGCCGCCAATTATGATATCACTTCCTTTTAAACTTATTTTATTTATCCTCGTCGATGGATGGGGACTACTCGCAAAAAGTCTTAGCATGAGTTTTAAGTGATATAGCAGATTATTTTAAGGATTAGATATGGATACCAGTTTTGTCCTCTATCTCGGAAGGCATATGCTCGAAACTGCTCTGATTGTCTCTGCTCCGATTCTACTGACCTGCATGGTCGTCGGTATTTTCATAACCTTGTTCCAGACTGTTACGTCAATACGTGATATGACCTTGACCATTGTCCCCAAACTCTTAGCCGTCGGCGCTGTTACCTTAATTTTCGGCGGATGGATGCTTGAGATATTGCTCAGGTTCACAAATGAAATTTTCAGCTATATCCAGAATATAGGACACTAATCTATGGACCTGATAATCGAAAAACTTCTCAGTTTTGTAATGGTATTGACAAGGATATCAGCATTTTTTTTAGTAGCGCCTATCTTTAGCTGGAAAACTATACCGGTTAGAACTAAAGCCGCTATGACAATCTTGTTGTCGATTTTCTTTGCAACAATAATGCCCGCACCTATAAGTACAAAAAATGCACCAATACTAAAAGTCATTTTATTACTGAGCAATGAAGCTATCTACGGACTTGCTTTAGGCCTGATAGTTGTCCTCATATTTACAGCTGTCAGTTTAGGTGGACGAATTATCGAACGCCAAATGGGTTTGGCTATGGCACAAACCCTAAATCCACTAACAGGAGAACAAGGCCAACCTCTTGGAGTGCTTCTGGAAATATTATTTATACTTATGTTTTTAAGTGCCAATGGACATCATTTATTCTTACTAATTATTTCCAAAAGCTACCAGGCCTTCCCTGCCGGAACTATGCCAACTATCGCTACTTTAACCTTAGGGGTAACTAAAGCCAGTTCTATGTTGTTGATAGCAGGACTTAGAATAGCTGCTCCTATCATGGCAGCATTTCTTATTTTAATGGTAGCACTGGCTGTCTTAGCACGCATTGCCCCGGAAATGAATATACTTTTCATCAGCATGTCGATGCGTGTTGCGCTAGGCTTTATAATGGTTATTTTATTTTTGCCTTTAATAACTGATTTTATTGGTGAGTTTACAGACTGGATGGGCAAACTGCTGCCATTGTGACACAAAGAAAATATAAAAGTTATAACTTATTGACAGGTACTTTAAATGCCGGATTCCGCTCAGGAAAGAACACAAAAACCAACTGGCCGCGTAATAAGTAAGACCAGAAACGATGGCCAAATACCTCAAAGTCAGGAATTCCTCTCTTTCGTATCAATACTCGTACTGATCACAATGATTACTTTTCTGGCCCCGAATATGATGCAATGGTTTACAAACCAGATTAGAACCGGTATGGCCGCTGACACTGCTGTTTTTACAAATACCAAAGTATTCGTAAATTTCCTAAATGCAAAAATCGTTGGCTCAACACTTATTATGGCGCCAATAATGATTGCACTTTGTGTCGCAGCTATAGCAGCTACTGCCTTCGTTGGCAATGGCCTTAATATTGCGAACAATGCACTAAAATTAAAATTTGATATGATTAATCCTGTCAGCGGTTTTAAAAAACTCATAAATATTCAGTCAGGTGTGCGGCTTTTACTTTCAATATTAAAATTTACTTTTGTCGCAATAATTATCTGGGTTTATATAAAGGGAAAACTCGACAGCTTTGCACCGCTTCGATGGGTATGGTCATTCCAAATACTTACGATTATCTCAAAACTAATTTTAGGCCTGATGATTCGCGTCTGCCTCGCACTGTTCGTCTTAGGAGTCGGTGATGTAATTTTTCAAAAATGGAAATATACCAAAGACCTAATGATGACAAAGCAGGAAGTAAAAGAAGAGCAAAAACAAACAGAGGGTGACCCAACAGCTAAAAAACGGCAACGGTCTGCTCAGTACGCAATGGTTGTAAAACGTATAATGCAGGAAGTACCGAAAGCTGATGTCATACTTGTTAATCCAACACATTATGCCGTCGCATTGAAATATGACGCGAAAACTATGGAAGCACCAATAATGCTCGCTAAAGGTGCTGACCATGTAGCGGAAAAAATTAGAGAAGTCGCACGTGCCTATGGCGTGCCTATCATACGAAGACCAGAACTGACCAGAACCATATACGGAAGCGTTAAATCTGGAGGGCCAATTCCGGAACTGTTATACGTCGCTGTAGCCGAGGTACTGGCCATGATTTACAGATTGCGGCAAAAGGTATAAAAAGGAATTAATGGAAAACTAAAAATGTCAGTGTGTTACGAATTAAATTCAAATAGAGTCCCAGGTTCAAGAATTGCTGGACGCAATGATTTTCTTTGTATAGCCTGCACCTTTGCAATCATCGCCGGGCTTTTATTTCCATTGTCTGCTAATATTCTTGATGTATGCCTGATATTCAGTCTTTCGCTAACAGCGGCACTGTTGATAATCACACTCTCGGCCAACTCTGCCACGCAAGTGACTTCCCTGCCTTTACTAATTATTCTTATTGTAGCGATGAGAACCGCATTAAGTATCGGAACTGTCAAATTGATCTTTTCACAAGGAAATCCGGGTATAATTATCAATTTCTTTGCATCTTCATTCTTAAAAGAGAACACCTTATTTGCACTTGTCCTTTTTATAATATCAGCCCCTGTCTGCTTCGTGGTTATTTATAAATCTGTTAAATCAATTTGCCGTTTGGCTGGCGATTTTACCACTAACATCGCCCCAGCCCAAAAACTGAACATCGAAAACGACTTTAACTGCGGAACTATCGACAATGAACAGGCCCAGAAACTACGAGAGAAAAACTCAATAGAAGCTGCTTTCTTTATCGCCATGGCTGGTGCCGGCAAATTCATGCTATGCGCCACTGTTATTGAAATCATCATATTAATTGTAAACATCGCTATTTCAATGATAGTCGGAACCGTTGGCCACTCGGTTGGGCTGTCACTAAAAACATATATCATCTTAGCTATCGCAATTGCGATGTTAGCGCAAATATCCACCCTGCTAACCGCTATAGCTTCAAGCTTTCTCGTTCAAAGAACCGTTAATTCACAAGACCATGAAGAATTCTCGAATCCCAAACCAATTAAAAAAGCCAAAGTGGTCACTAATGAAGTTAAGTCCCCCCAAAATAAAATCTCAACAACCGATAGCTTGAATAGCACCTCACCACACAAGTCCCGGATTATTGACGAGCAATTAAATAGTGACAAAACCAATATCAAAGATGCACAGTGGTTTGATGACTCAGAAGATTTAGCTGATAAAACAAGTGAAAAAGATTTGAATATATGGCTTCATGAGGAAATCATAGACAACAACACTTACGATACAATCGCGCAATTGATAGAAAGCAAAGCGGAAGAAAATATAAAAACTATCATATTAGCTGCCGACTGCCTTGAAGAACTTCCCGTGACCATACCTATCAATATCGCGATTCATCTGGCAAAAAAGAATAAAAAATGCCTGCTGATTGACCTCGACCTGAAAAGAAAATCCATATCACAGGTTTTTGATATCGAAACCCAAAAAATACAAACCACTCCGATTGCAACCTGCATTGAAAATCTTTACGCACTGCCAATGCAGAAACTAACCGAAAGCGGCAAAGATAACGGTACAAATCCAAAAGAGGTACTCAAGAATTTAGCAAATCAATTTGACCATTTAATAGTGTACGCACCAAACATTATGTTACCTGCTGCCTGGGACAAAATAGCATGCTGCTCCCAGGCGGCACTTCTTTTTGGGCCAGATAGTAAAATTGTAAGTTCATCATTAATCAATTTCCATGAGCTTTTGAATACTTATAGATGTCAAATCCTCAACCCCCGGCAGCTTCTACTCGCCGCAATCTAATATCCTTCGAATACCAACCCCCTCTTACATACCCAGTATACTAGCCGCAGCCATCTGGTTCTGCAATAATACCAGCGTCTTCTCCAGTCTGGCAAATCGGGCGACTAATCTATCCTCCGCTTTGATCAAACGGTATTCTTCAAGTTCAATCTTATCTTCAAATATGTCTATCTGGTCTTCAACACGATCCTGGTTGATTATTAAAGTTCCAACCGTTGCTTTAAGCATCTTGTCAATTTGGTCCTCGATTTTGCCTGTAAAGCCCTGCTTGACACGAACCGTCGCTGTATAGTCACCATCGACGCTCAAGTCAACATTAAGTTGTAAACTATGCTCAGCATAATCGGGGTCGCCATTGGTATCATAGCTGCTTATACCAGTAATAATCGAGCCCCCTATTATCATATTACGATAAGTCGATTCACTTGAAAGCCTTATCTGTGCGCTAGTCACTACCCCGCCGCTTACTGTTACCTGAACATCATACTCACCTGCTGTCGTATAAGAATTACTGGCACCATAAAACCCTACCGTATTACTCGTACTGCTGCCTGACTTATCCGCACCTAAGATTGCAAGAACACCCATATAATCATTTGCCACCGCCTCATCAAATGTATTCTCATTAAAACTCAACACACCGTCTCTATCTAGTTCAAGCCCCAATTGTACAGGCATCAAATATTCGTCAATATCCTCAATAAAACCTTTCGTCCGTTCAATCAAAGGTTCGCGAAGTTTGTATTGCAGAGTAGAAACAACATAATCGCCCATCAAAATGCCAGCTGTCGCCAAATGTTCATTATAACCAGTCTTCTCTTTAACATACTCCACTGTTGAATTGTATTTGGTAACCATCAGATTTATCTTGTCTTTGAGCGAATCTATATCTCTTGTCAAAGTTATATCTTCACCGCTTGAACCTGTTACATCGTGCAAATGCAAAGTGATACCGCTGATAACATCGTCTATGGTATTAGAGCTTCTCCGTATCCAACCGTAGTTGTTACCTTTTGTCGTTTCGGTCATTGTATAATTCGAAGACTCGCTCGGGGTCAGAGCACTGGAATCAAGCGTGAGCATATTGACATCTCCAGCATTATCCAGAAATGTAAATGTCATATCGCCAGCTTGGTTCAACCTCAACCCACTTACCGTTATATCACCAGCATCGATGTTTGACAGGGCCTCAAGCGCATTTTCAATGGTATCTGTGGTGGCGTCATGGGCAAGCGCCGTGGTCGTTTCTCCATTATAGGTCAATGTAAACGTACCACCACTTGTCGACGTGACCTTGCTGAGGGTCTGCACCTCAGCAATACCTGCCTGGGGAAAAGGATAGCCGTCAACCCTTATTTCGCTATCCAGAGCTGATTGTGTTTTGCTAAAGTTGGCTTCTGCAAAACCTGCAAGGTCAGCTGTTACTGCATCGCCTGTTGTTGAACGTGCCATAACCGGAGGTGTAAATGTGGCTGCAGAGCCATTAGCATTGTACGTCAAAGTAACTGAAAGGCCGCTTGCACCGTCAGTATCATCTGTCAAAACAATTTTACCGTTGACCAGGGTAGCCTTAGCTACCCCATCGAAAGCATCATTAATTTCACCGATGATATGACTAATTTTTGTATTACTTGTAATCACTAAGTCAACTGGTGTTATTGCGTTGCCGTCATGGTCGTCTCCGGCTATCGTAATAGTTGGTGTTCCAGCTCCGAGAGTTCCACCAAACTGGTCGAGGTCGGTTATCAGAGTCCTCAATGTCGCGTTATCACTGCTTTTTGTAAGCTCAGTACCTGCCGTCCAAACCTCCGTGCTGCCCGTATTTACCGATATCCCGTAATCACCGCCAGCGTCTTTGCCGCTAAGTACCAGATGATAAGCATCATTAAAATTTAACAGGCTGGCTGTAACACCGGGATTGTCCGCATCATTGTTGATTAGACCGACCAACTCTTCTAACGTTGTGGTAGCAGTAGTTGTTATGTTTGTTTCAAGATGATTATATGAATATATAAAGGTGCCCTCGCCAACATAATCCTCAGCATATTCCTTACCCGTAGTGTGAACCCATCGCTCAGCAGTAGCCAGCCTATTTACCACAATATTGTGACTGCTTTCAAATGCATCATTAGTCGCTTCGGCTGTTACGAAATCCTTGTCACTGCTGCTAACCGAATATGCTTTTAGTTCACTGGCATCGGAAAGTGCACGAAGCGTCGTTCGCAAACTGGTAAGCTTACCCTCTATATCACTAAGAGCCGTCTGCTTTTCCTCCCAGAGGCTCTTGCGGGTTTCCCATGTCATCAGTGTCCGCCGCTGCAACATCATCAACTGCTCTACTATCTTAGCCGTGTCAATGCCAGACAAAAGCCCCGGCAATCGCATAGTCGCCATATCTTTTCACCTCTCTTAATACTGATAACGTCGATAGCACATCTGTTAATACACTATCCACCAACCATTATCGAACAAAACCAATTTTTCTTAACTACTTATTTAACACTTACTTAGCTATTTTATTTGTCAAAAATCAGGCTCTTAAATCACTCGCTTTCCCGGAACTAACAACTTTCACAACCTTGTCAATTTCTGAAATTTTCTCCCGATACTTATCTCTGTACTTTGCGAAATACTCGCCGTGTTTCACCAGATGAAAACCTTGAGAGTGTTTATCAAACGTCGCTGCCAGATATTTATAATACTCCCGCATCTTCACATTAGTGTCAGCTATGCCCACTATCTTTGGGCAAAGCAATTCCGGGGGATAAATCGAAACTATCTCATCAAGAATGTTAGCTGTTATCTGGTCCCTTGCTTTAAACTTTCGAGAAACACCTGAATCAAGACATCTGTAATAATACTTCAAATCAATACCAACTCTTTTATAACTCATCGACAACGCATTCCTGCATAAAAACACAAAGTCTTCTACCGTTTCCAATTCATCGAACAACCCTATTTCATTAAATAACGACCTTCTTCTCAGGCTGCCAGGATTGGGTATCGGTACATATCCATTCTCTAATAGAAAATTCGGCAATGCCCTGCTGTTTGGCACATCCGGATATTTCCACTTGTCGCCTGTTGTGTTACCTAATCCATCTACAATAATAAACTCAGATGGATAAAAATAGTCTCTCTCCGGATACATTTCAGCATATCCAACTATCTTCTCGACATAATCCGATGCAATAAAATCATCAGAGTCAACAAATAAAACATATTCACCCTTCGATTCGACAATAGCTTTGTTCCTCGCTGATCCACAACCCTTATGTGAAAGATAAAAACATCTTATCCTGTCATCGCAATAGTTCGTAATTATCTCTTTAGTACCATCAAAGCTCCCGTCATCTACAATTATTAATTCGAAATTCTTATAGCTCTGCGCCAAAACCGAATCAATCGCCTCTGAAATAAATCTCTCACCGTTATACACCACCATAACAATCGAAATCAAAGGCTTCTCTTTAATTGTTACCTTGCCAACGCCGATAGCCTTAAAAAGCCTGTCAAATCTCACATTTACATTTACCGCAAACCATAGCAATACATCCTCAATTGCCAAAGATTTAACATGATCAGGTAATTTTAAATTATTGAAAAATCCTTTTTCATATAACTGCCTTAATATCACAAAATACTGAGTGACATCCTCGTATTTTTCATTCAAGTCCTCGATAGCCTCACTGAAACGCTTTTTAAAATCCTGACCATCGACTGACCCTGATAAAGCTTCACTCCTTCGCCTTACCGCGTTTATTTTTGATTTCGCCCGCGACATGATAGCTATATTAAGCTTGTCTTTGGAATGGCTTTGCGTGCCCTGCAACTCTCTATATAAATACAGACATTCATTTACAAATTTTAACTTTGTTACCTCCTCCATCTTGTAGACAAGATCGATATCCTCCATATACAATGCGCTCTCATCAAAACCGGAAGTCTTAAAATAGTCACTCAACTTGAATGTCCTGAAATGACTCGCAACATATTCATCGAGATTGGTCATGCCCGGTTCCAGCTCTGCACAGAAACCTTCTCTTTGGGGCACAAGGTCTCCATCACAAAATGCGAACTGCGAATATATAAACCCCGTATCTGGAAGCTTCTCATGCCATCCATACATCGTCTCAACTGCGCCAGCTGTCAGACAATCGTCACTGTCCAGTATCCCAAAATACTCCGACCGCAAATTCTTAATTGCCGTCCTCATCGCCCCTATCACACCGCGCCTTTGCTTATGCTCGAATAACTTTATCCTGCTGTCACTTAAGTATCTCCTGATAACCTCTAGTGAGTTATCACTCGAACAATCATCAATGATTATCAGTTCCAAATCCTTAAAAGTCTGACTCAAAACCGACTCAATTGCCTGGCCAATAAACTGCCCCTTATTGTAATTACTCATGAGAACTGTAAACTTCGGCTCAGCGTCTAACTCATTGATTATGCGAAACTTAGCTGTATCAACCTCTGGCGAACTACCCATCTTTGCCGCCAGTACTGTTTCATCGGGCTTAAAGTATAACGGCACCTCCTGATGACAGGCGTTTGGAACAAAATCGCTATACTTCTCAATATCCACCCGCATACCATCGTCAAATTTCTTCGCCAGAGTCTCTGTCGAATATTCCATATCACTTCCCGCACGGTTGTCACCGTAGGAAGTCTGTACCATATTCACCGGATTACAAAATGTCACCGATTGCTCAAAGCAAAGTATCTTACTTCTCGTCTGACTAAATACATCTGCGTTAGATGCTATTGATACCTCAAACATATTTGGATTCTCGAATTCTAATCTCGATAGCAACACCATAATGTCTTTGCTTCTGTAAACCGAACTCGATAATTCAAGCGGATAACCAAAATCAAAACTCCCCTCTTCCCAATCATACCCCAACACCCCGCCGCCTGCCTGTTCGAAAATCGGCAAACTCTGTTTGGCATCATGAGCATAACAATAAGTTGTATTCCTGCCCAATCTTAATGAAAACCCCATCGCATCATTATTGCGGTTCAAATGTCTGACTATTTCCGAAAGATCAAAACTTCTGACAAACAAATTGTCGTCAACTAAAAATAATACATGCTCATATCTGTTTACCAAACTGATAACCTGTTTCCTAAAATCAGTTTCTTCAACAAATTTTACATTCTTATAATCTGCCTTCAACTTATCGTATTGCCTCTTATACAACTCGTTAGATGCCTTATACAATACGCTCAACTGTATATTATCACTATCTTTGCAATTTGCTAAAAATGACTCTATCGTCGCCTGAAGCTGCATAGCCCTGTCTTTGCTGAATATCAATCCGCCTGTTTTAATTTTTGTTTCACTTGATATATTACGAACCTCAGAAATAAAAGCTGCTCGTTTCGGCAATTGCTTTTGTGCATCACTAAAACAATTCTCAACCAGGTCCAAAACAAACCCTTCTGCCCGATGGAACCATGTATGTTTTGCAAATACTTCCCGCTGTGCAATTAACGCCCTTTGCTTTGCCTCATTTACATTTGCAAGTATATATTCAAAAAGCTTAAAGTATTCTTTAGGATTTTCAGCGACATATAAACCTCTCTTGTCAAATCTGTCCGGCAAAAGTTTTGGGGCGTCTACAAGCTGTGGAACCCCGCACGCTGCCAAAATATAAGTTCGTTCATTTACTTCACCTGCATCGGCTATCTGTTCATCGAGATGGAGATTCAATCCAACTTTTGCTCGAGCATAAAGATAACGGTCCTTATTTAATCCGACCGCCTGGCTTCTGATGAAAGGCCATCCCGGACCATCCAAAAAGCCCGAATACCTCTGCAATATTTCCGGTAGATATGCAAGATACCTCTGCCACTTCGGGAGATTGATTGACGCAAGAAATACGTAATTTAAATCCGGCTCAATACCTGGCACCGGATAATGAATCAAAGGGTTGGTTGCAAACTCAACACTAAATATTTTATAGCCGTGTTCATAAAATGCGTCATATTCGCCGCACCCCTCTAAGTGCTTTAAGTTGCGGAAGTTATAATAAAACCCCACCTCGTGGTCTTTTGCCCACTCAAACCTTTTTTCCAACAAATTCGTATCAGCTTCAGGCGACGCTGTCAAACCTATCTTGAGTGTATTCGAATCTCGATATCTCTTTATGACATCCCAGTTAATTCTGGACAAATAACTATCGCTGTCACTTGTTATGAATACTGTAGGCTTAAACTGTTCAAGATACTCTTCAATTCTCTCATTCCATCCAAGCACCTGCACCTGCACTCCTATAAATTCAAGCCCCTGCACAAGATTTCCAAACAACGAATATCCTCCGGGCGACGCCGTTAAAGACGGAACATGAACCAGAATTCTTAGCTGCTCCAAATGCTTATACTTATTCGCAAACTCACTTTTAACTTCATTAACCAGATTATACCCCTGCCGAACAATGGGGTTATCCGATTGCAGAAAAAGTTCCGCTGATTCAAACTGCTCAGAATTCTTCTCACAATTTTGTGCCCACTGCAATATAGAATCATGATTTTGTTTGGTTAAAGGATTGATTCGACTTTCAAATTCACGCACACTCAATGTGGGTACAGCTATCCTATTGGTAGAAGCTGGAAAAGCTTTCGCTTTAGCTTTGGATAAACGAGCTTCAGATATCTGGGTCAAAAACTCCTTCGCTTTTTTAAATTTTGGAACCGACTCAAGCACAGTCTCACATGCCTTTTGCGCACACGCAAGCTGACCACAACCATAAGCTGCTCTCGCTACACACCACAATACTTTCCAATGGTTAAAACCATTCTCAAATGCTTCTAAAAATTTACCCAAAGCATCTTTGAATTTATTGCGCTGTAAATATGCAAGCCCCTGCCAAAAATGTTGAATCTGGTCATCAATATTTTCCAACTCCTCCGGCAGTTTAAACATACCAACCAACCGTGGCTGCCATACAAGCCGCCCAGGCCTTGGATACTTATTACTGGCAAGTTTGCCCCATCTCTGGCAATATAGAGCATGGTCATGCTCACCACTTTTCTCGTTTGATTCTTTAAGCGTATCAAGAACATTATTGTGAACAACAGAACTTTCCGGCAATGGTATTAACTGCTTGCCCGCAGCGTAAAACTTGCAGCATAAGTCACTATCTGCATAATAAAACTCATAACCCTCTTCAAGCCCTGATACCTCTCTGAAATCATCCATTCTCACCAGGCCATAATTCATCAATATCCTGAATTCATTGCCCATGCCGATAAAATATTTACCACAGCCAAACTCTTCTTCGGTGGGGCTTTCATTTATATTTTTAAAGAAGAAAATACCGCCTGCAATTTTATCATTTTGTCTATTCAGGCATTCAACCGCATTACTTATACAATCTTTACTAAAAATAATATCATCGCTGGCAAACATCCCCCACTTACCACGCGTTTTTGAAAATCCGAAATTATATAATTGAGGCCAGGAATGCCTGCCCTGACCTAAACATTGTGCTTCATCATATATCTGCGTTACACCATGCCTACTCAATACATCCAAAGTATCATCAGTAGAACCACCTTCTACAACAATAACCTCGTAAGACACTCCCTTTGCAGCAGCTTTTAAACTTCCCAACATTTCATCAAGCAGCTGTGCTCGATTTTTAGTGCAAAGCACAATACTCACATCACATTTTGATTCAACGATATCATTTTGCTCTGCTGTGGATTCCATATTAGGCTCATTTAATAAATTCGTATAAGCTTTCTTGGCCTCTTCTGCCTCGAGAAATGCCTTGCTCTGGACAACCTTCGGGACCTTCTCAATTGGAAACAGCTTCACCTCTCCGGGCCTGCCCCGGCTCTGCTCGAGCCAACGTTGATACAAGCTTAAGTACTGCTGTGATACCAGGTTATGTTCAAACTTTGAAGTCGCCCATTGTCGGGCATTGCGACTAAATTCTCCGCGCTGCCCTGCATCTTTTGCCAGCTTTATAAGCGATTGTGCCAACCCGGAAACATCCCTAAAACCCAAAACATAACCATTATAGCCATCACGAACCAACTCCGGCACACCCCCTACATTAAATGTCACGACCGGCACACCGCAAGCAAGCGCTTCAATTACTACAAGGGGACAATTGTCAGCTATGGGCGTATACAAAAACACATCAAGGGCTGAATAAGCCTGAGCTAATTCACTTTCACTGCTTATATGAGGTATATTAATAACGCGGCTATCTTCGCTTTTCTGATTCGAACCAATATTAACAAAAACTAATTTATCTAACTTGTCATGCAATATATCCATCACTGCTTTACTGTAATACCCGCCTTTCCATTGATTTTGCAACGCTCCGCCATGAGCTACCGAACCAATTACAAACGCATCTGCTTCAATGCCAAAACTTTTCCTTGATTCATTTTTGTCGCAGGGACTAAAAGTAGTTGTATCTATCCCATTATAAATCAACTCAACAGGATGATTACCAAGAACGCTTTTTTCAACTTTGTTTTTCAGCCAAAGTGACGGTGTAACTATTTGCAGATATGAATGGTCATAGATTAATTTCTTATCTTGTAACAACTGCGCAGAAGTATCAACCACAAGCGGATACGTTACATTCAAAAAAGGACAATCGCCGCAACCACTCTGCCACTTCTCACAGTTAAACGAATGCGCACAGTGACCTGTAATTGAATGCATATCATGAAGCGTCCATACCGTCGGCCTTAATTGGCTCAGCGCCGAGATGGAAAAGGGATTGAAATAACCGCCATGCATATTATGAAAATGCAGAATATCCGCCGAACGTATCAGCTTGTTATCAACTAATTTATGACTTCCATGAAACTCATAATCCCATTGCCCTGCTTGCCTGCACTTATTCAGAATTAAAGTATCAGCTTCAACCGGAAAAGAAAAACTAAGCTGTGAATGGCTAAGCTTCTTACCAACAAGCATCGTCGAGTCATGACCCAATACGCGTTGCGATTCTGCAAGCCGCCACGCCACTTTAGACGCACCGCCTGCCACGTCATGAGTATTTATATGAACTATTGATAATGCTTCTTTTTTTCTATCAACTCGCATTTCAATCCTTTAAGTCTGCCGCATCGGTCTTAACAATTCTGGTTTGCAGCTTCTCTGATAGCTGGCAATTTTATCAGCTCTGTCAGAAATAGTTTCAATTTCAAGATTATCCTTACCCTCGTCCTCGCTGCTTAACCACCGCGCAAATACATCCGGTTCCCAATTCCGCACCCGCCTTCTCGGAACTGCATACATGTCAACTTCTGCAGTGACACTTCCCCGAATATTAGCAAAACCTGCCTTATAACCAGCCTGGGCAGTAATACGCTTGGTTTCATCTGTAAACGAAGCCTTGGCACCATATGGATAAGATATCAGCCTAACAGGTTTATTAATTGTAGATTCGAGCTGACATTTGGATTCACTAATCTCGCGTCGCTGTTCCTGCGGTGACAATATACGCAAATATGTATGACTTAAACTGTGAGAGCCTATCTCTATCAAACTCGAATCTGCCAATCGCCTAAGCTGGTCACTATCTACTACCCTATGGCTCATGCGACCAGGACCTGTTATACCTGCCCACAAAAATAACTTATCGATTATTTCACTTATCTTTACAACAGGTACCCCTCGAAGTAATTCGCAAAGCTCATCATATCCCTTCAGTCGCTCCTGTTCCGTATTCAAAGGCCAGCTAAAAACTTCCTGAGAACCTTGTATGCTCAATTCTCCAGGCAGCTTCCTGCCCGTAAGGAAAATCCTCTCCATTGCGTCCCACCAAAACTCACCATCGCTTCCAACCATCTCCGAAGTCACAAAAATAGTTGCAGGCAGCTGATACTTTTCAAGCAAGGGCAACCCATTAGTTAAATTGTCCAGATAACCATCATCAAATGTGATAGCTACCGTATCTGTATTCTGCTGCCCCTTGCGAACTTCCTCTATAAGTTCAAATAATGGAATGACTCTATATTTCTCCTTCAATTCTCTTAGCTGACCTTCAAAATTATTCGGACTCACAGTTAATAATTGCGAATCAAGTGGGTCGTCAGCTACACGATGATACAACAAAACTAACGGATTTTTTAATATCGGTTCCTGTATCGGCAATATCACTGTATCAAATGTTTTTATTTGCTGAACTGCCGGCTTGCAAACCCGCACCGTCAAGATAACCTGATAGTCGTTGTCCCTATGTTCCAGCGTCTGCTTATCAAGTTCCTCAACCGACAAACCATCAAGATATGCTTTTGCTACCGCAACATTGCCCCACACCTCAACGCTTACTGCCTGCTCCGGTACATATTCTGATAAGAGCCTCTTCAAACATTTATCAGTAAATCGCCAATACTCTCCCCACCTATCCATGTCATAACGTGAAATCTGACTTATACCGGAAGCTGTCAATAACAGTGTCCCCCCAGGCTTTAATGCCCTGACAGCGTTTCGCAAAGCTGTCTTCAAATCGTAAATAAACTGAACCGTCTGCGTCAAAATTATGCAGTCAAACGCCGATTCCGGTATCGTTTCAGCTTTTGTTAAATCTCCAACTATTGTCGTCGCAGGAGTTTTAGTAGTATTTAATATCTCGCTCTGTGTCACACTGCTGCCAAACTTACATGTATATGCATTGCCGGCTATCTCAAGCACCCGCCCGCGAATACTTTCTCGATTCTCAGACAAAAACTTCTCAATATAATACCGGTCAATCGGCGTTCCCCTGTCAAGGCCAAACTTCCTGCTAACAGGCTCAATACAAGTTTTTGATTTGCCAAGATGCCTATCAACAATCTCAACCAATTCTTCCATCCGATGAGAATAGCTATGTTCCGATAGCGTTCTCTGTTGACCTTTCTTCGCTATCCGCTGCCTCTGGTCCTCATGCTCCAAATAATGCTTCACAAGTTTAGCACATTGTTCAGGTGACTGATAAGCAGCTACCTCATTGCCGACTTCAAAAATCTCACCAAGGTTCCTTCTGGCATCGGTTATTAGCATTGCCCCCATCCCTGTCGATTCGTAAAGCCGCATGTTGTTCGCATACTCACCTGCATAAGAAAGAGCATGTCTATTAATAACTATCTTAGAATTGGCGTACACCTGATACATGTCACGGCCATAAACCGGACCATGGAAAAATCTCCTTGCCTCTGCCGACAAAGCACTATCATTGTATCCATATAAAGACATATTGAATCCATGCCCAGCAAGATAATTAAATACATCTTTATCAATAGCATGTACCCCGGAAAAACTCCCCACAAAACTTATATCTATCGACTTTTCACATGGTATCCGAACCCGATCCAACACTGTAGATTCAAAACCAAGTTTAAAATAAGCACTTTTCTTACCAAGGCTTTTAAAATGTTCAACATAGTTCGGCAAAGATGAAACAATCAAATCATACACACTAAGGTCTGACATACTCGGAGTGATTGTCGCTGCATGCTGTCCGATTATTAATGGAACCTCTTTCTTCAAAGGTTTTAAAACTTCACTTGTAATTGACTCCATTGCCAAATTTATTATCACATCCGGCTTATACATCTTCACGCGCGCAGTAAACAAAGCTATTAGCAACTTATCTGAAAAAAACTGGTTTTTCTTCGTACTATCAGGTGACAATAAACCTTTCTCTATCGCCCAGGCACATTGTAAATATGGATTATTGCAGATAACATCAACGGCTTCATGTCCAAGCTTTTGTAAGTTAGTCGAATAAAAATCATTCATTCCAAATAAAGTCCGCTTGCGGGCGGCATATTGTTCTTCGTAGGACTTATCAGCCAACTCTGGATTGTTCTGATACAATCCATCAAGAAAATGCCCGTAATCCGTATTGACTATCAAAAATCGATAGGACATACTTGCTTATCCTTTCATAAGTTGACGCTCACTTACAACTTCAAGTAGCTTATTAACCGATTCTTTCACCTGATGTTTCTCATATCCGTCAAAATTACATTGACCGCTTTTATCCAGGAAATACATTACGTTCCTAATGTCATTAATGTCGCCTTTCACATTAGGCATGCCGAACTTCTTCCATCGATGGTCCAGCGAATAGATAAACTGGTCAAGCTTGCGGTGCCCCAAAAGATTGTCACTATGTACATCTCTTTCAGGCCAGTCTCTACACTCGCCCCGGTGTTCGAAGATCATCACATACCGCTTCGATTCGGTAACAGCTTTCCGGCACACCTCCCGCCAACGCTGCCGTGACGTACCGCCGCCAAGTAAAATATGAACACCAATTATCTCTTCGCTATCGACCTTTGTCTTTAGATAGTCCTCAACGGAAATTCGCTTTTGCCCCCTGTAAAACCGAAAACCATAATTCATTCCCTCTATGGGATGAGGCTCAATAACTTCGAGAAATTCATTTGAATTCAAATCAATAACATTATCAATCGCCCGGCAGCACGTAGCATGAGGATTGCCGTCACCAACGCCTATTCTCCGGTCATATTCAGCCATCCCCTCAAGACCGTTATGGTTCGGAAAATACTGCACCTCGAAGTCCGTATGGTCATCGTACCCTACAATCCATTTAAACATATTGGCAAATTGCTTATATCCATCCTCTCTGCCTGTATTAAAAATATTCGTTATATATATCCCGGGAAACTGCCCTTCAGGCTTTATCTCGCTGGCATCACCTATACGAATCTCAATCTCCGACTCTGCCAAACGCTTTCTAACCGCTAAAAAAGTCTCGTCACTGCCAAGCCAACCCTTGCCAACATAAAATGTATTAATATTTACACTCCTATTACTTAAAGGCCCCGATACTAAAGGGTCCCTTACTGTTCCAGATTCAAAAAATGGGAGCAAATCAGTACAATGCACCGTCGCACCATCATACACCGAACAAGGTGACTGACTTATCAACGGCAGATAATAATAGTTATATGTGTTGTAAGCCTGACCACTTAGAATCTGTTCAAGCTTTTGCGCGTATTCGCTCTCGATAGGCAATTGCAAAAAATCCCTCTGATTTTCAAAGTTATATTTCGCACTCTCAAAAGGACGCTGATAAATCAAAGAAATATACTCATCAACACTACGGCAATGTCTTATCAATTGAAGCTGAAGGTCACACACCAGCGCTGCGAACGCATTAACATCATAGAAAACTATTTTCTTAACCTGATTCAAATAGCCGAGTAAATTCAGTCCTCCCAAACCACCAATTGCACAATAAAAAACGTCGCACTGCATTACATCATTTTTTTCAAAAAATGCCTTAAAGCCAAGCCACTGGTCAGCTGACGCCAAATATGCAAGCCTCGGATTACTCCATCTATGAACGTCTTCGATAATATCTGCATGACCATCAGGTATTTCTTTGACCAACGAACTATCACTTGGAAGAACGGGGAAATCCATCGCCATACCATCCATTGTTTTCAATGTCACCAAATCATTCTTTTTCAAAACAGCATTACTGTTTGAATCCCTGGAACATTCATCATCTTCCGGTCTTACCTTATCATGAAACAACGTCGATTGACTCCTCAACGGGTCATAGCTGACAAGCTGCCGTGACGGCAAATGAGGACGATAAAATGCCCCACACCGCTCATTTAACAAACTCGCAGCAAAAGAAAAGGAACTATTAGAAATCGCCATTACATCACATTGGCTCAGAAAATAGAAATCCGGATAGAAAGATGCCTGCGGCAACTCTATTCCTAAATCCTGACTCGTCACCGGATTATATTTAGAAAAGTCACCAACAACTTTTCCAGGTTCATCACTTGCTATGAACAAAACCGGCTCATCAAGTTCATCCCATATCTGTTCAAGCCACTCAAGATACCATCGGCTCGGAGCAATGAAAAAATACTCATAACCAAAATCACCCCTTCGCAAGTGCAATCCAACTATCGTCTTACCTTTAGATCGCAGTTTTGCCAAACCTTTTTCCATCTCACTCTTAACTAAACCTACAGGCCTAAACAAGGACCGGAAAAAACCAATTTCTTGCTGCGCCCAGCTAATGTCGTATTGAAAGTAACCGCCGATATCAACATTACTAAGGCGTTGGCCTGAATTTATATCGAAAGTTCCTTCCGCAAAAGGAGTTTTCTCTTTTACTTGAGGCAGCTCTGCAGAAACAGGATTGTCCTTATGACCAAAAAGATGCTGCCCTACCCAGCCGGATGTCTCATAGTCAAGATCATGCTTGCGCGCATAGTCTCTTAAGAACGCATACTGGAATATCTGATTCGCAAATCGACCGTCATGACCCAATGATGACATTGTCACTTTCGCTCTATCAGCTTTTGTCTCCCTATCCCTCGAATCAAAATTATCAATCTGTTTGCCGGAAACAGATGAAACATTGTTATCAAGCTCATCAATCATTCCAACCAGACCGCTTTCAATCATTGAACGATGAGCATCGCAACGCAAATAATGCAGCAGTACCTGGGCACTATGAACGCAATCGCAAGGCAAACCGGGGTACCGTATCTTATAAAGTTCTGCTGCGGTCTCTTGGTATAGATCCAAATAGTTTTCAGGCTTAAGTAAATCACAAAGCCTTGCTAACTCCTGTGTATAGCTACTCTTATCTTTAATGACATCTACCATCCCGCCGTCGGATTTAACGGGAATTATCTGGATGTTGCCCGTCGAGACATCAAGGCTAACAACAATCGACCATTGTGCATTAGGCAAATCATCAAATGAATCATCTTTTATGAAAACAAAGTTACCCAGCGAATAGAATATCGGCCTGCCTTTATATAATTCATAACCCTGCACCACATGAGGATGATTACCAATTACTCCGCAAGCGCCATAATCTATCCATAACTTATAACGTTCCCTTAAGTAAGGCGGAGGAATAGATATCAACTCTGATCCGCCATGAGAAACTATAAAAACCTGCTTACCTAATTCACATCCATCTTTAATTGCTTTATAAATTTCAGATAGTCTATCAACTGTAGCAATACCTGCTTTATTTTCCTCGGCTCCGCCAAATTCATGCTCGGCTACCGAAATAATTCTACAATTTCCTATATCAAGCGGCGCAAATGTCTCTTTCAAATTAAACCCTGCCCCCACCGTTTGGATACCCGCCTTTTCACACCCTTCAATTGTGGCTCCAAGCCCCTCAGCCTGATAATCCATCACATGATTGTTTGCAAGAGTAGCTACATTAAAACATTCCGCTAATGGAGCAAAATATTTCTCTTCCAGCAATATATGCGACCCCGCCTTGGATAAAGGCTGACCTAACTTTGAAAACGCCCCTTCGAAATTCAATACTGCTATATCATGAGACTTCAAAATATCCTTCAAAGATGGCCCTATCGCTATCGGCCCTCCGACAGCTGTGTCACCTGCAAAACATATCTTCCTGATATTTCCTGATTCAAGCATTTACGCAATAATCCCTAAAACAATTCTCTGTCATTCTGCTCAAAATAACCTGTTTTCAATTTCTAAATCCGTACACTCCCCGCGCACGGTCTGCACCTTATCCCAATAAGAGCAAATGTCATACCAGTTACCTAAATACGCTTTTTTAGGCCAATATCAAGACTTTCGAGGGTGGTTTCGAAAATATGTGTATGGATATACAACGGGGAAATGCAGGTTTTTAAAATAAATTAAATATTACTATGGTAAGCCTGAACTGTCTTCTTTGCCTTGCGAGCGTCGTTTAACTCTCGCAATGTTTCTTCTTTATCCAAAGTAAGAGTTAAGCACAACTCCTGATACAACTCAGATAAACCTTCATACTCTTCTTTAAACTCCTCCGACTTCAAGAGCCCAAGTCTCTCGACTTCCTCAACCAGACTCTCTGTTTGAATACTCAATAATTCGACACCGCTTAAATTACCCTGATGGGCAAAATTTATTTGCCGCTCCAATAATACTCCCAAATCATCGAGTAACTTTCTATCTGGAACTGTCTGCTTTTTTGTATCCATTAAAGAACAACCTCCTGTCGTTTTTGAGCTAAATTGTGTTCCACCTCCTCCAAAAGGTCACTTGCTTCTTTGTTTAACGGCTCCAATGCCAAAATATCCATTAACACTTTTTTAGACTCTATGAATCGCCCATCACGCAGATAAAGTGCTGCAAGAGAAAACTGCACTGATGAATCACCCGGATGCATATCAAGATATACCTCAAGATAATGAATCACTTTCGAAAATGAACCCGTTTGACATGAAACCTGAAACAGCCCTAACAACGCTATAAGATTATCTGTATCCAGTTCAAGACACTTCAAATACATATCGAAAGCCTGGTCGTAATCTTGGCGCTGCTGTGCGATCATTGCCAAACCCCCATAACCCTTAGAACATTTCCCATCAAGGCGACAGGCAACCCTAAAGGCTATCTCGGAATCTTCCAGGCAATCCTCCTGATAAGCAATCACGCCAAGACCAACGTAAGGCTCTGGTGCATCAGGACTTAGAGATGCCGCTTTCTCGTAACACTTCTTCGCCTCGTCATGATTGCCGACTGATGTATGACAGTCGCCCAATTCCATCAACACTTCATAATGCTGTGTCGCGTTTTCCTGTTCAACAATATTGTCTTGTGTAATGTCCATAGCAATTCGTTCCTTCAAGTATCTGTTCGGCATGTTTCAGTGCCTTTATTGCCGAATTAAAATCCTTTCTCTCTCGGGCCGCTTTACCTTCCACCAAAAGAGTATCAACTGTCGGCATCTCCATATTAATCCGACCACTGATTTCGCCCGCCTTTTCATACTTACCAGCTTTATAAAATGCCTCAGCTGCTTTTGCATATATGTAAAATCTGTTCTGATAATTTTCTGCTATATACTCAAGCATCTCGCCAGCTTTAGAATAGTCTCCACAATTCCCCGCCGACTTTGCCTGACTAAGTAACTGGTCAAATTGAAATGGCAGCTCCTCAGGCCTGACTCTTCTTATCTTAATACCTGCCGCTTGCAGCGATTCACGCAACGACAAGTCCGCAAAATTTTCGCGGGCTGATATCAAATCTTCCTTTCTAACTACCACTGCCCACCGCTCAGCAGTTGAACCTTCAAGCTCAAATCCCCCGCGCTCTGCCGAACTATTAATCAATGCAAAAAGCGAATCTTCAAGCCAAAATTCCTTAATCGCAAAACCACTGGGAACTATCGCAACCATGTCACCGCCGCACTGCGACAATGCCGCATCTATACGCTGAGCCATTGAATTTTGCCCATCTACTGCCACACTTATAACACCGGGCATCTCCGTGTTTAGCATGGATATCTCAGAGGCAAGTAAAGGCAAATAAACCTCATACGGATAGAATGTACTGGCCCATATACTCCCTAATGTCTTGCCGACATCTTCATTCAAGCAATCGGTTGACAAAATTATCGACACATCCATAACCTTTGGCCAAGGCTTGGCGGGTCTGGTCGTACGTATCGTCATTGCATTTTTTAAATATTTCTTCTTGTCCTTACGTTTCTGAATAGAGACACGGTCACAATCACCAACAGGAGCATAATATTCTCCGGTTATCTCATGAACATGATAAAAGTCTGTGAAAAAAGCCATTCGGCGTGTCAAATCCCAATCTACCAGAACATTAATCGCTTCATTATAAAAACCTGTTTTCTCGATAAGATCCCTGCGATGCATCAGGCTAACATGAAGCGTATGATTGAAGTAAAGCATTACGAACCGGTCAAAGTCCCTGCTGACATCTACGACCTTACTTAATATTTTTCTGCTCCGGTCGTGCTCAATACTACAGCTGACACGATACAAGTCACTATACGCCACACCACAGTCACGATGACTTTCCAATGCCTTGGACAAAGTACTCACATGATTAGGATAAAGAAGGTCATCGTCTCCAAGGTAGCAAATATATTTACCACCTGCCCGCCTCAAACCCTCATTAAGCGTAAATGGAATCCCCCTGTTTTCTTCCCTATTGATAAAAATAATTCTCTCATCTTCAAACGAATTAACAACATCGCTTACGTCCTCTCCCCCGTCCCTGATTACAATAATTTCAAGATTGCTATAATTCTGGTCGACAGCACTTGCCAGCGCAATAGGCAAATACTGACGCCTATTGTACGTTGGTATCAACAAACTAACTTGTGGCTCAATATTTTCCGTGCGGGATCCTTCCATTCCAGAATCATCCAATACTCTCCAGATGACAATTGCATCCAATTACAGAACTGTAGTGTTAAAGCTGGGCGTAACACCCGCCGAAATACTCGGGGCAGTACTTATCGGAATACTTGACTCTGTTGATTGCTGAGAATCTATTTTAGATTCAAACTGGATAAAAATGTTGTTTATCTTGCTCAACTGAGCTTTCAGTGCATATCTATCTTCAACAAATTTCCTGTATCTGCGAGGCGTATAACGTTCCGAAAGAATGTGGTCACAAAATTCCTCCGCGATATTAAACAGATATTCCGAAGGATAAATTTCATTCGCACCGGGGAAATTATGAACAACAGGCTTCAATCCAAGAGACATACCCTCAAGTATTCCCATGCCCTGGCTTTCAATCATACTCGTACAGACAATATAATGCTTATCCGCAAACCAACTGCTGACATCCTCCTGCCAGCCATCAAAGAATACAACGTCACTCAAGTCAAGAACATCAACCATGTGCCTCATATACTGCTCAACCGTACCATCCTGGAACTCTCCTCCAAAAAATAGACGATACTCAGGGTCAATGTAATTGAGCTTTTGCATACAAAGAAGCATCAGACCGGGATTTTTAACCATGCGAAGGTTACCTAAAAACGCAATGTTCTTACCCTTCTGGCGGTCTGAAAATTTAAACTTGTTAAGATTAACACCATTGGGAATGGTCACCACGGAGGTCTGAGTCTCAAGACTCGGTACTTTCTTTAACAATGCTTCTTTAGCGACGCTGTTACCGACTGTCACCAATACATCAACATTGCCCCAGTTCACCTGTTCGGGCCACTGTTCATACGCCTCATAGCGATGGAGCCTGACAATAGTCTCGCAAACCTTAGGTCTATTTGACCCAATAACAGCCAGATTACTGCACCACTCAAACCAGGATATGTCACTCCACTGCATCAGCTCAAACAACTCATCTTCAGTCTGACTTTCAAATACCCTGACTTCAAAACGCTGCTCGGTAAATTCCAGAATCTCCTTTAAAAAAGTATCCCCGTCACCTCCGCAGAAAAATGATATCTTGGGACGCTTTTGATGAATCACCTTAAGCATCGGCTTAAGAACCTCCTGGTCGGACCATATATTTAATGAACGAATCAGCATCTCAGCAGCATCGGATTTATTACCCTGATTAAGAAATACCGTTGCCGCACGGTTAAGTACATCTGCATTAAGGATACCCAATTCCTCCATGGTATCTAAAAGCTCTATAGTCTCTTTGGCATTTCCGACAGCAAGGTAAGCTTCTGCCAGATTCCACAATATCTCTGCTGAGTTACTCTGAAGTCTTCTGGCCTTAACAAAATGCTCTATTGCCTCTTCCGACCGGCCAAGACAATGAAGTATCGCACCAACATCATTGCGAGCCTCTGCATTATTAGGGTCATGCTGAAGATACCGTTCAAGACAATCAAGGGCCTCTTGATGCCTGCCAGCCTCTGCAAGTTCCAATCCTCTCTGATAATCGTTTAAACCATTGTCATTTGCCATTTACTTTACTCCTTGCTCATATCTTTAATCTCTCATCTGCCTCGTCAAAAAAACTACAGACGTAGGCCAAGTAATCTCAATTGCAAAACTATTAACGCAAATACCGTGCCTATTCTCAAAAACCCTATTTTTATGCCGCTTAGCCTCATATTTCATAAAATTTGTATAAATATCAAACACCTCTGTCGCGCAAATATCCATCTTATGAATACAAAATTTAATTATTCTAACTACCTGCCGCTATATAAAATCCAAAAGCGACATGGACATCAATCTACCCGCCACAGACAGCGACATTTGATAAAGAACTTCACGCCGAGCGAGGTCTATTGCTATTTGCGTTATATCTGCTTGCTGTAACAAAGTTGCCTCATTCTCGGTATTAAAATTCATATTTTCCAGTGTATCTTTGATATTCTCCAAAAAACCGATTCTTGAACCCATCGATACTGACTGATTAACCAAATGGCTCCTTACCTCTTCCAACGTCTCAATCGCCTTATTTTGTAACTCTGTCATTCGAGATTCTGAAAAACCATCAGCGTTCCTAAGCATATCACGAATACTTACAAGCGAATTAAACACATCATAAGTACCGGAAACTCTTACAAGGTCCATCCCTGTACTGCTTATCGCTGATGCATCGACATATAAAATACTTTCCCCACTCGCATCAACCACTGCCATATTGCTCACGTCACCTGCTAATGGAACCGTCGTCTTAGTTGTACCGCCATCAATTGAAAGCTCGTAATTGGTTCCATTGTGCGTCACTGTTAACCAGACTTCGCCTTTGATATTTGATGTCCCGCTCCCTGCGACAGCGCCTGTATCGCCTAAAAAAGTAGGATCGCTGCGGCTATCTGACCTAAATAGTGTGTCACCCACATAAAAAGCTGATGATTTAACTCCAGAAGCAACTTCTATAGTGCGGTTCTCGCTACTACCTTGATACGTCACATTTGTAATCTCACCTGCAACACGTGTTACTACATAAGGCGAGGTGGTCGTAGAATTGCCGCTATAGAGGTACTGACCCAAATGCCGAGTGTTTGCTAAGGAAATCAGATGCTCCAATGTTTCATTTATCTCATCTGCAAGCCTAGTACGACCGCTAGTTCCATATGTACCGCTTATTACCTGGCTTATAGAAACCTTCTTCCCGGTAATTTCTGATATCATAGACTGAACGATTGACATAGAAAGCTCTAATGTGCCTGACGCCTCTATAGTATTGTCCAGATAATTCTCTAAAGACCTCCCCTGTGAATTCAAACTCAATACTCGGTAAGACGTCGATGGGTCATCTGAGACGCGGTTTATACGGGAACCTGTCGCCGCCTGCTCCTGCAACTCAGACATCGCTTCTGCATGTAAATTTAACGCAGATGCCACATTATTATATACATTGCCAAGTGTTCCGCTCATTATTAAACCCCAAATCTAAAATCCTTATACTATTTCCATAAGACTTTCCATTGTCGACTGTACCATACGCATATATTTTGCCATCGCCTGAAACATCTGTTCGTAAATCAGCATTTGGGCAGCTTCTTCGTTAATATCAACACCGCTTACCTCAGCTTGCTGATTCAGAAGATTGGCAACTACAGCATCGAGATTATCTTCTCGCATCGCCTTAAGCGATACCTGCTGACCAATATCTGTAACCATTTTACGATAAAAATCCCCGGGCTTCAGCGAACCCAAATCACTAAAAGTCTCCTCATTCAATCCAAACAGTCGAGATGCATTGGCATTGTCCGTCATATCTGCGCCAAGTGACGTCGCTATTCGCGACGGGTCAGAACTTACAGTACTAGAAACAGCCATGGTACTGGCGTCACTTCCAGTGAAAAATGTATTAAGACCTAACGTTGACAATAAATCAGCGGTGTCGGTATCACCATAAGCCTTTATCGTAAAAACATCTGCATCCGTCAAATTGCCCGTAGTAAGTGCTATCTTAAGACCATTGCCAATGTCAATACTATCGCCAGCTGCATAACCGCTCCCGACATTCACCGTCTTAACGGTACTGCCACCACCGTCTTTCACTACTATTTGTATTGTGTCATTGCCAACAGCTTTAGTGCCTGTAGTAGAAACTGTAAGGCTAAAGGTCTGGTTCGTCGTGCCTGTATAAATACCAGATACCGTAACAGTAGGAGGTGTGCCGTCCGCAAAAGTACTGCTCGAGGGCGATGAAAGAACCGCAGGGATAAAATCAAACTTATAATTCGCATCCGCTGTTATCGACAACTGCGATGACGCTACCAATGCATCCACTCCGTCTATAAGAGCAATCGCTGCCGCTACTGTACTTAATGTGTCAGATGATTTATCTATCGTCACTTCATTATGGGTTATCGCTCCGCTGCTCGTATTTGTAACACGGATAAATATACTGCCATCACTAACATTTGTATAATCTGACAGGCTCTCGCTTGCCATCGCCTCACCGGTCAATGTCGAAAATGAACCAAATGAACCTACACCCTGAACATGATATTTATTCACTTCATCTACTAATGTTGCCGCTAATGAATCCAAATCAGTGTGAATGTTCGATACGAGAGTATTTTTTAATGATAGCAATCCGCCAATCCGACCACCATCCAGCGAAGTGATGTAATTAAACGAATTTGCAATTGAAATTCCAAGGTTACCATCATCATCATAGCCGGCTTCCATCGCAACTGTTGTTGATGTAGTCACTAACGGTATACCTGCAACTGTTACATCAACAACACCGTAATCTCTCTCCATGGTTTGGATTCTGACTAATTTGGACAAATCTGTCAGATATGCGTCACGCTTGTCACGAAGATTATTCACTTGTCCGCCACCAACCTCAATATCTTTTATGTTCCCGTTTAGTGTTGCTATATTCGTAGCAAGCGCATTGACACTCTCAATAAGATTATCTGTCTCTAATTTAAACTGGCTTTCAAGGTTCGTCAGAAAATCGCCCAACGTACTGAATTGGATTGACAATGCCTCTGCCTCCCTAACAACCTGATTTTGCCAAATTGTCTCACCGGGATGAGAGGAAAGGTCCTGCAAGGCATTAAAGAACCGGTCAATCGCAAGATTCAAACCTGAAGTTTCACTGCCAAGCTCACCTAATACATTCTCGATTGTACGCAATGTGCTGAATTCCTGTGAAACAGATGCTAATATCGATTCCTGTTTCAAAAGCTCGCTCTCAAGCAGATTATCCACCAAACGGGTCACACTACTAATGGTTACTCCGCCCCCAACAAGAGTATCACCTATCTGGCTTGCAAATGCAGGACTTAATTCCACTCGCTGGCGATGATAGCCATCGGTTGTAGCATTCGCTATGTTATTGCCTATTATACTCAACGCGTTCTGTGCCGCTTGTAGACCTGTTATTCCTATCGAATAATCTGCCATCTTTGGGACCCGTTAATTCTTTCTTTAAAACTCTAAATTCATTAAAACATTTTCATTATGACGTTTCGTAGCACCACTCGAACTATAAGTAACTGCCTCCTCGCTATTGCCAAGATTCAAAACGCTTTTAAGCAGCAAACTGTTAAACCGTGAACAATCCGACAAGAGCATCGAAGTTCTTAAGTGCTCTATACTAAGTTTCTCAACTAATGTTTTTAATTTCTCCTTGCGATGGCTCACCTTAATACGACTACTCTCTTCAAGCATACTTTCAAGATTGGTAAGAGTCATGTCCTTTACTTCAATGCCTAAAGCCTGGGCTAATGCTTCACGAATTGAGTTGCGTTTCGATTCATTAGAAACATAACCGCCCGATCCCTTCTGGATGTTTCCTATAAGCTCGCCCATTGCCTTCTCGTCACGCTTAATAATCAGACCGCGTAATTCGTTCAGCCATGACAGACTCTTTTGAACATGCTTGATGTCCGTGTCAAGAACACCTAACAAATCATTAATTTTATTCTCTATCTCAAGAGTTATTGCTTTCATATACTTTTATCCAATGTCTCTGTTGTCATATCCGTATTCTCATCTCTTGTCAAAAAATTGTAGATATCCTTAGACAAACCCAAACCGCCTTCCCCTGCAACGCCTCGAGCAAGATACGACCAGAATATCCCTTCCACCTGCTTGTCGGTATCATTCTTCTCACCTGACCAGTCTACGATTGTCTTCTTCATCTCACTAAATAACCTATCAAGAAAGACCGACTCAAAGTCTTTTGCAAATTGCTTTTTCTGCTCGTCGTCGGCCATACTTACCTTGACATTCAACTGCTGGTCAAGCAACATTGGCGCTTCCACTGAGCCTGTCAATATCATTTCAGAACTATCCATAATAACACTCCATCTTTATATCTCTATTTCCAGGCCTTACATTATTTCCAGTTTGGCCTGAAGAGCGCCTGCTTTCTTCAATGCACTGAATATCGCTATGATGTCGGTCGGTGTTGCACCTATGGCATTCAACGCCTTAGCCAAATCAGACACTGTTACCGTCTTGAGAACTGGTATCAAAACTCCATCAGACTCACTAACCTCTAACATTGTGTCCTGAGTAACTTGCGTAGAACCAGCATCAGAGAACATTGCCGTAGGCTGAGATACCAGATCCTGCTCTTTAATCTTTATGATCAAACTGCCCTGCGAAATCGCAACAGAAGATATGCCAACCTTTTCTCCAACTACTATCGTACCTGTACGTTCATTAACTATTACAACTGCTGGCACATCAACCTTAACTTCAGGCTGAGTAATCTCGTCTATAAACCTTGCTATCCCCCCATCATCAATGCTATCAGGAATCTGAACCCTAATAGTACCTGCATCAACTACTAAAGAACTGTCAGGATAAAAACGATTAACTGATATACCGATTTGTTCTGCCGTTGAAAAATCTACATTCCTAAGATTAAGAGTGATATATCTGTGACCTGAAACACTCTCTACGAATCTCGCTATCTCTGCACGCTCAACTATTGCCCCATTAGGTATCCGCGCAACCGTCTGATGGTTCTTACTCATCGACGCCTTATCACCTGACACCGACCAACCTGCTATCGATATAGGGCCCTGAGATATTGCATATACCTGACCATCAAGACCTTTCAGGGGAGTCGGCAGCAATATACCGCCCAAAAGGCTTTTAGCATCGCCTATCGATGACACCAAAACATCAATACCTGAACCCTCACGAGCAAATGGGCCAAGTTCCGCTGTCACCATCACAATTGCTATATTGCCTCCTGAAAGGTCGGTCGGGGAGAATACCAAACCTGAATCTCGCAATATGTTCGTAAGCATTTGTTGCGATGGCAAGGTACTGTCGCCTGTATCTGACAACCCTATTACCAAACCAACACCGGTAAGAGGGTTGCCGCGAACACCCTGAATATCAACGATATCTTTAATTCGCTGGCCATTACAAATGCCAGCCACACTTAACAGAATCATCAAAATGACTGTTAAACGCGTTCTCATAACTTTTTTCCTTTAAAAACTTTTAAGCTCTTACCGAACTTACATTAGAATGGCCAAATAATGTCAAAAATATTTCCTAACCACCCTTGCTCATTATATAACTCAGATGGACCTCCATTCTTTACAACTATACGGAAATTGGCAACCTGCTCACTCGCAACTGTATTATCAAATGCTATGTCGCTTGGCCTAACTATTCCGCTTACTTCCACAACCTGTATATCACCAACGATATTGCGGTCACGCGTACCCAACACTACCAGGTTGCCATTCGGCAAAATGTCGATAACTACCACCGTAATGCTGTCGGTAAAGGTGCGTTCATCCTTATAATCAGCTGAGCCACCAAGCGTATTGCTGGATTCACTGCCCATAGTAAAACCGGGTATCCTTTGAAAAAGGCCCTTGTGCTTCGTCACAATTCCCAACTCGCCGGTAAAAGTGGTTGAACGATCTGTTGTCTTTTCATTATCTCTACTTGTCTTTTTTTCAACCTCGCTGTCTTCGTCAATCGTTATCGTCAAAATGTCACCTATCTGACGCGCAACATCATCAACATATAACTTTCGCATGTCCCTGCTTCGTTTGGCCCATATCGAACCTGCATAGCTGCAATTGACAAAACAAACTGTCGCTAATAACACAACTATAAAAATCGTTCTCTTAACCATCGTTTCTCCTTTAAAATACAGGTTCAACTGTTCCATCTTCATTTACTTTTGCCATTATAATTCTTTGTGAATCTACATTACGAATCTTGATATACTCGCCTGCACTGCCTGGCTGCATCGATACGCCTCTAACTGTAACGAAGAGCCCACCCCGATCAATTCTGATAACAACACTTTGATTCCGTTTGAGTAATATATGCGGCTTGACTGGTCCGACCATGCTGGCATGAATAACCATATTGGTAGACAATCGACGCCGTGCGATTAGACCATAGGGTGGGCTCCAATTCGCTGATTCCGGATAATTTGATAATGCTTCTTCTATTTTAACATTCTCTTTACTTATTACTGCACCGCGAGCAATATCAACTAACGCTACTGCTCTGCGGCAATTATATTTTAATTTAAATGTCACCTCACGCACTCCTATCTGCTGACCATCACCGAATATTACTATCTGAACTTTCACTTGGTTCCTTATCCCGCTTGTTGCCAAACGAGGTGAAAATCGCAAGTCACCTACCCCTCCGAGCATTATAAATTCTTCAGGTGAACCAAGCGGATTAAACTGACATACAGAATTATCTGTAAAGTTCTTCTTTAAAAATGCTCGTGCAACTTCAATCAACTCCGGCTTTCCAATTGACTTATAATCCTGTCGAATTGCGACCTTGTGTGCACCTGTCAACATCACATCAGATGCTGCGATTCCATTGCTGGCTAATCGACTCAATATCAAACGCCTGTCAACAATCAGCTTCTGGTCCTTCATTGAGATTTTGCCAAGACTTATTGCGCTGGCAGTTACTACTAATTCATCTGAACCGTGAATTATCCCAACTTCACCCAACTTCGGGGTATTGTCTGCTACCGTCACCTTGCGGGGAAGATAGATTCGCAACAATGGATCTTTCCCTGCCTTCTCAGCCGCTGATATTGCTGAAACAAACAGACTGCCAATCAAAATGATACACAATTTTTTGCTATTCATGATTATCTCTCATATTAGAATCTTGCTATCTGAATCGCTTTTCGCAGCATCTCGTCTGCTGCTCTTATTGAACGTGAACTAACTTCATACGCTCGTTGAGCTGTTATCAAATTCACAAGCTCAGTAATCATCTGAACATTCGACTTCTCCAAAAACCTTGACTGGATTGAACCAAAACCATCCTGGCTTGCTGTTCCTGTTGTTGGTGTACCGCTCGCGTCAGTCTCCGACAAAAGATTATCACCCATGCTTTCAAGACCGGATGGATTCTGAAAACGCGCCAACTGAATAGTGCCGACAACACTTTGAGTGCCAGATGATGAGGTCACATTTACACTACCGTCTGTTCCAATTGTTATGTTTGTTGAGCCAGCAGGTATAGTAATCGCTGGCGAAATAGGATACCCTGTTGAGGTCAACAACTCACCTGCTGAGCCTTGTAGAAGTGCACCGTCCCGAGTATACTTGGTACTGCCGTCAGGCATGTCTACCTGCAAAAAACCATCGCCTGTAATCGCTATATCTAACGAGTTGCCCGTATTCTGAAGCTCACCCATTGTAAAAATCTTTACCGTCGCAGCAGCTCGAACTCCACTGCCTACTTCAATACCTGTAGGACTCTTCAGGCCAGCTACTACTTCGGAGCCTGCCTGACGCATCGTTATATAAAGCAGGTCCTGAAAATCAATCTGGCTACGCTTAAAGCCTGTCGTATTGATATTGGCAAGGTTATTAGCTGTTACGTCTACCATCATCTGCTGTGCTTCCATACCGGTCGCTGATGTTGAAAATGCCCTTAACATAATTCTTTCTCCTTAATACTAAGGTAAACTTTCTAATTAACTATTCGCTACACTCATTAGGCTCTTAGAAACATCTCGCTTAACTGCGATAAACTTCATATTAGCTTCGTAAAGCCGTGACACCATTATCATATCTACAAGCTCTTCAACTAATTTAACGTTAGATTGCTCCTGGAAGCCTTGCTTAACTATAAGCTTTTCAGCCTCCTCACCAACAACTCCTTCCGGAGCTTTGAAACAGCTTGCACCTACTGCCATGAGGTCCTCCTCATTTTCCTTGAAATCCACAAGCTTAAACTTGCCGATCGCTGCTCCATTTGCGAGAATATTGCCGTCAGTTCCAACCTTTAAATCTAAAATACTTATTGTATTCGGCACAGAAATCGCCCCTGACTCACCTGCCACTATTCGCCCTGAAGAATCCACTATCTGACCATTTTCATCCAAAGCAAAAGCTCCATTTCGAGTATAAAGTGGACCTTCTGGCGTCTCTAACATAAAGAAACCTTTGCCGTGTAACGCGAAATCTAAAGAACGTCCGGTGATACGCATATTCCCCTGCGTAAAGTCATAGGTTGTTCTTAAATTGATTTCATCACCATTAGCTGCCTGCATACCTACACCTTGTACGGCAAGGGACCTGGCAAAGGAGTTGACTCTACGCTTAAAACCTATCGTATTCGAATTAGACAGATTGTGCGCAACTACATTAAATTCTGTAGCCAAATCTGTCAACTTCGAACCTATTTGTGTTATCATATCTGACATCTTATACCTCTTGTGCGACCTTTTTTTCTACAACGCCGCTCTCTTTGTCCTTTTTATTTTCCTCGTTATCAGAAACGTCTTTCTTCTCATCATTGGATTTTATAGCACTTGCATTCGTAACACGAACCAGTTCATTAACATCAGAATCAGTCAAACCTGTCAGTTCCAATGCAACAGAAAAACCGTTCTCTACTTTTCTAACAAAGCGAACCTCTGCAATATCTCTAACTACCTGTGTTATCACAGTTATCACTTTCCTATATTTGTCTTCGCCCTGGTCTTTTTTTGTCAATTCCCCCTCAGACTTGAGGACCGTTCGACGAATCTGCTTTTCTTCAAGGTTAAATATTACAAGAACCTTTTCGCCGACTTTCAGGTCCAATGACGTATCTATTTTCAAACCAGGACCGGCTAACTCTGTAATAACTGCAGAGGAGAATTCAGGCTTCATGAACTCAACAGATACCGGTAATTCCCTCTCAGTATCATTGTCGCCAACCACACGTTTAAAATCCTTGCTATGAGCATAGATGAAAGGAAAACGTGTAATAAAAGCTGGCCTGTTCACGGGAACACGAGGGAATGTCCTGCGATTTATAAAACGAATATTATTGCTGTGACGCAAACTCCAATTACTGCCGTTACAGCTAACAACTGCTGTATCAAATTCCCATATCGATGCACCAAAATTACATCGAACACACCATTTTTCACCAACTTTACTCTCTGCTCCGTCACCAACTTTAATCTCAAGTTCCATACTGCTGCTTTTAACAATATCTGCCTCTATCTCACCAAGTTCAGGCTTTGCTAATGAACGCATCAAAAACTTCTTATCTATAGGAATATTCCTGCTGCTCATCTTCTTGCTTTTACTTGCCGATGAACCTATGGATGACGATGACCGAATTTTAAAACCAAGCTTCTCTCGCAAGATGGATAGCTCAATACGCAACTGCTTACTCACATCTTCTCCGTGAACCGAAAGACTCTCATCTATCAGCTTGTCTATCTGACGGTCAAAGGCGCGGCTCATCGTAAATATTGCGCCACTACGCTTGAGACCGGCTAAATTCGCTATACGAAAAAGAAGTTGACACTCACGAGTACTTAAGCCTCTGCGAGTGCAATATTCACCAAACAATTCTTTGCTAAACTTGTGACTCTCTATATAACGAAGAACTGTGATGATAAGAAACAGGATACTTAAAATTACTAAGGCACTACCCCCTATCAAGACAAACCAGCGGACTACATCTACATCCGCCCTTAATCTCTTTGCCCCCTGCCACCTCTGAGCCGGAGTCAAAGACGCAACGAGAAAATCAACATATCTGGTTGTCAAAAATATCTTTATCATGTTATCAAAGTGTTTATTATGTTATTCAGTTATCAGAAAATCTTAGAACTTACTAGCGAATCAGACTTGTTAGTTCTCTCAGGATGTCATTTGCCACCCTGATAGTTCGTGCATTGGCCTGAAAACCATTCTGCGCTTGAATCATGTTTATGAACTCAGTTGCAACATCTGCATTGGATTTCTCTAATGATCCACCGCGAATCGAACCGGCACCACCTGTCGATGCCTGTTTTGCAACTGCTGTACCTGAGTTCGCTGACGAAATCTTATAGCCGCTGCCGACACTTTCAAGACCTGTCGTATTCTGGAACAACGCTACCTGAATCATTGCGATATTCTTCTTAATACCATTCGAGAACGCACCAATTACAATTCCTTCCTTGTTCACCGATACCGTCGAAAGGCTACCTGCCTCATAACCATCCTGGCTTGTCGCCACCGCCGTTGAGGCACCGGCTTGCTGACCCAAACCATTCCACTGGCCTGCAGTACCCATCGATAATGTTATTGTTTGTGGATTGGATGGGTCATGGTCAAAGCCCACTATAAAATTAGAGGGGTCCGAACCGGTTATACCTGAATAAACGCCTGTTGTAGAATTAAACGTTATACCTTTGATTCTACGATTATCGTTCGTTATCGAATTGACATCACCGGTAATCGATGTCAAAACCATGTCCCACTGGTTTGCGGTGCCTGTCCTCACAAAAGCACCGCTAAGAACGTGGTCGTTGCCCAGCGAATCAAAAACCTTAATATTAATGCTCTTGACCTCTTCTCCGCCTACTGTTAGTATCTCAAAATATTCCGGCGAAGTCAAAGCGTCACTGCCTGTGCTTGATGCGGTATACGCTAATGCTAAATCTGTTTGACTATAACCCGCTGTGTCATCTGTCACCACTATCTTGCCGTTCGATATACTTGCCGTAACATCAGTGGCGCCACCATTAAGCTTGGTATCTATATAAGTTAATAAATCACCTACTGTTGTCGTCCCAGGTGTTATAGTCAAACCGGTTGCATCTGTTACCTCCGTACCATCAGGCTGATAGCCGGTAACCTTTATTGTCGCTGCCGTACCACCGGCTGTACCACTGTACTGGTCAAGGGCAGAGATTAAAGTTGCTGATGTCGCTGCCGTACCGCTACTGGTGGTAAATGCAATATTAGAGGTTAACACATTACCCTGGGTGGTATCAAACGTCGAATTTGCACTCAGGTTACCTACTACAGACACCGATGTTGTCGCTTTGGCTGGCATGTTAATACCATAAGGAACACTAATATCTGAGACACCACTTAACTGAAAACCATCATCTTGACCAACCTCACCCATTCGCTGAACCTTATAGCCAGTTGCCGGGTCTACAAGAATCTTGTTTTCATCAACTGCAAATGCACCTGCACGAGTGTAGACATCCTTAGAACCATCATTCAATACAAAGTAACCCTCACCTTCAATTGCAAGGTCAAGCGCAATACCAGTACTTAAGAAGCTGCCCTGGGCCATATCAGGCGAAATACCTGCTACACCAACACCACTACCCATCTGCTGAGGGTTGGTACCACCGACCGTATCGGTCGGCTGAGAGGCCTTTTGTAACGTCTCACTCAAAAGCTCGGAAAAAATTACTCTACTCGCCTTAAAACCTGTCGTATTAACATTAGCCAAGTTGTTACCTGCTACATCCAACATCTTCTGATGGGCCTGCAATCCTGTCACGCCTGCGCTTAATGCAAAACTCATTTCCTAAGCTCCTTATATTTAAAAGTCCTTAGCCTGCCTGATTTTTAACTGACAAAACCTCTTCCATGCCAACCGTATGAGTACCTACTAATAATGATATCGCACCACTGGGATCATTGAGGACCATCTCAACCACACCGGATGCTAACCCGTCTGTCCCATCCGCATTCTCCACCGCAAAGGAAATCTCTTTGCCAATAAGTGAATTGGCATAAGTCTTCTCAGTTGTCGCAAGAACATTGGAAAAACTCGTATTCATATTCTCTAACTGTTGAAGCGAAGAAAACTGTGACAATTGAGCTGCCATCTCATTATTATTCATAGGCTCAAGGGGATTTTGATTTTGAAGCTGTGTAACTAAAAGCTTCATATAATCCATCTGAATATCGCTTGCTGTTGCTACTGTTGGTGCTATTGCTGCCATTTACTTATCCCTTTATTTCAAAGTTTTAATTATCAGAATAAAACTTACATATGCACTCTCTATCGCAACTAACGTGCCAATACGAAAACCACTCTGTTGAAACATGCCCGTAACTACCGCAAAAATAAGTAGTTATAAAAATAATAAAATTGGAAAAACAAAAAACAAGGGACAAATATCTGCTGACTTTAACCCTCGCAGTGGATGATTCTTCCTAAACACCAGAAGATTTTGCCGTTATTGCATGAAGATTTAATTAGATTTGAAAAAACTTCAAATTTATTCGCTTTATTAAAAAAATATAACGTCCTATAAAAATATTATGTCACTACCATCGCAATTCGTTATTTTATACGTCCTATAAGAATACTGCCTCCAAATCAACCGCTCGGACTGTTTGCACTACCTCTATTGCAATGTCCGATAACACTCCGTCCAATATTAACACACTAAAACTTAAAGAGACCGTGACATTATTGGTAAGTCCTATAAAAAATTAAAGTTATAAAACCATTTCGGACGATTAACCACCTAACTACGTTGTGTAAGGTTCGGATTTAATTTGTAATGTTATCTTTTTTTAATTTATGAAAGTATTCCGGGGGGATTACTATCATGGCGGAAAAATATGGGTTTACGCAGGATTGTTGTTGCAAGCAGGGATGCAGATGTTCAGAAACTTGCAAGACAGGTTGGACAGGAAATATTTGTCGCAGACGACCTGATCGAAGCTTTGGACATCATCCAACATGTCGAACCTGACTTAGTCATATTTGACCACCAATTCACACCTGAACATATCAGACAATTCCTTGGCGCTTCCAGTCAAACTGCAAATTTACACGTTATTATAGTTGGTGAAGACGAAAACAACTCTGCTACTGCAGCTGAATTCATGCAAATCGGTGTACACGATTACATTAATGGCAAAAAAGACCACCACAGACTAAAGCAAATTGTCAATCAGATAAATAATGCCGGCAAAAACGAAGAAACCACCGACAATAGCTTCTTCGCTGAAGATTTTGCCGCACAAATACCTATCGTAGGAAAAAGCCAGGCAACAAAAAACACACTCAAGATGATTAAGATCGTCGCAAAGAGTAAATGCAGCCCCATCCTGATCGTAGGAGAAACAGGAACAGGAAAGGAACTCACCGCAAAAGCGCTGCATCTCCTGAGATGCCCAAAAGAAAAATTTGTCGCCATCAATTGTGCCGCTCTGACCGCTAATCTACTCGAAAGTGAGCTTTTCGGCCATGTTAAAGGCTCTTTCACCGGCGCTGACAGAGAAAAAACCGGACTGCTCGAATTGGCTGGAAACGGTACACTCTTCCTCGATGAAATCAGCGAAATGCCGCTCGACCTGCAGGCAAAACTCCTGAGAGTTCTACAGGAAAAAGAATTCAGAAAAGTCGGAGGTATAAAAAATATCACCTGTAAAGCAACTATTATCGCTTCAAGTAATAGAATGCTAAAACATGAAGTGGACGCAAAGAAATTCAGGCAGGACCTCTATTATAGACTTAACATCTTCCCCATCAAGCTAACGCCCCTAAAATCTCCAGCAAGAACCGATGACATCCCCCTGCTGGCGGAATACTTCATTAAAAATTCGACCATCTGCCCGGAAAAGACTGGCAAGATTAAGTCTATTACTAATATGGCACTCGAAAAACTGCAAAAACATAATTGGCCCGGAAATGTACGTGAACTATTTAATACCATCGAAAGAGCAATCATCCTCGAAACTACAGATAAAATTGGACTTAGCAGTATAATCATCGATACCGAAGAAATTGAAAACCATAACCAAAACTCAATTTCAAACAATGTAAGTGACTTCTCACTGGCAAAAGCTGAAAAAGAACTCATCGCAAGAGCACTTCAGCAAACAGGATGGCAAAAAACACGTGCAGCAAGCCTACTCGGAATCAACAGAGCCACCCTTTACGCAAAAGTCAAACAATACAATATCGAAAAAGACCCCTTCAATCCAACCCAACCCCTCGAAGTCCAATTCGATCAGCCCGTAACCATTGCTAAATAGCAATCCAACATCAACCAATCCATAGCAAAACCATTTTTAATTGAAATCACCAATGTCTGAAAAACTATCTATCCGTATAAATTTCTGACACTCATCATACCCTCTAAAAAATTGCCGCACCCCTAAAAAACTCGTTTTTAGCCAAATAATACACAAAAACGCCGCTCTTAAAGACCCTCAGTTACTCTGGCACAGCTATTGCTACTACCTTACTAAGGTTGTGAAATGCGCATTCACTAACCACTGCCGTCTCGCGACGGTTACCTAAGGTTTGGATAATAAGGTTGAAAAATATGGCGACCGAAGAACAAGAAAATATGCCAGACGACAATTTTGCTCAGATTCCGCCCGATGACGAACTGTTCGTCGGAAATGTAATTGAGCAACCTTCCGAACAGGACCTCTTCGCTGGAGACGAAGCTTTCTATAAGTCAATGCACGCAAAAGCTGCAAGAAACTCTCTATTACATAAATACAATCGTTTTTCTATCTTACAAAAAGCCATATTAGCCTGTATCATCCTAATCGTAGCAATGATGGCATGTGTCCTGCTTCAACCAGCCTCAATACCTTCGGATGAGAATATCCAACCTATTGCGCAGATTAAACCACAACACCAACACCAAACCACACAACAATATCAACCTCAAATCCAACCAACTATAACGCAGCAAATACAAAAACCAGAACCGCAATTCCCCGAAACGCTGCCTCTATCTCTGAAAGTTGCACAAAATCTCTATCTAAACAAAGATTACATCATGGCTTACGCTGCCTACAAAAAACTTGCCGAAATACTTCCAAAAGCCAACAAAAACAGATTAACAAAAGACTTTCTGCAACTGAGAATGGCCCAGTGCATGCAAAATATCGATGATATTGAAAAAGCCAGCTCTATACTGAAGACTATCTTTAGAAGCCGTTCCCCTGTGATAAGAGTCGCTGCAAATTACTATCTCGGACTCGTCAGCATCCAGAAAAAACAATATCTAAAGGCAAGAACAAGAGGATATCAGGCACTTGCACTTATCGATGTCATTGATGTAGATGAGCCCTGGGTCATATCTCTACGCCGTGACTGTCACTTCCTCATCGCTGAAGCTATCACAAAAAATGTACTTTCACTTGCAGATTCGGACAAAGATATTCCAGCAACCATGTGGACTAAGAACCTGCAAATAGACCCTTTCGCAAATATAACTGAAGAGCAACTCCAGGCCACCCTCAATTCCGGAATGGGAACTCTCAGTAAAGCATTACTTAGCCCGCAAGTAGAAAAACGTACCAGCTTCGGTATTGATAATCAGACACCAAGCTGGATTGTCACTTGCCATGGGGCTTCAATAGAGGAACTGCTCTCCAGATTTGCTGCAAATACCAATCTTGACATCAACTGGGGCTTCGGAGCAAACGCTGACAATGTTAAAAAGAGAATGATAAGCCTATATGCAAGGGCAACAACACCTGCTCAGCTTATAAGCATTGCCGCTGGATGTGCGGGACTCTCTGCTCAGATAGAAGACGAAAAAACCATAAGCATCCTCGACCCCGAAAATTACTCTTCCGTCTCTCAACAAACCGCTTTGCTAAGCGATGAAGCTGTTATATTATGGCAAAAATTCCTGCTCGCATCACAGGATAATAAAAGAATCCCAAATGCACACTTCGCACTCGGACTGCTACAGGGACAAAGGGATCAGATAACTACTGCAATCGCTGAATATAAATTAGTTGCTAATCGATTCGCACAAAACCAACTGGCACCTTATGCCCTGCTGCATTCAAGCAAACTAAAAACAAATTTACATGACTATGCCGGCGCCAGAAAAGATTTGAAACAGTTAATAGAACAATACCCCGACGCTCAAATTACTGACCAGGCATGTTTATACCTCGCTGACTCAACTGAAAAGGCAGGACTAAAGGAAGAAGCCGCCAGACTTTATAGAAAAGTCTACAACTTAAGCTTTTCAACTAAATCGCAGATGCTAGCTGCTCTTGGGACAGGAAGATGCTACTACGACGCACATGATTATCAGCTTGCGGCAAAATGGATTATCAGATACATCGAAAACTGCCCGGATAAAACCAGAACAAATAGAGATTACTTCGCTGCCTATTTCCTACTGGGAAAAACATATATGAAATTAGGAAAACTACCACAGGCATGTAAATCTTTTAAATATGCACTAAAAGGAAAACTCTCAAGAGAACAATATGTCGAAACAGTATCTCAACTGGTGAAAGGGTATACAAAGCTCGACCAATTTGTAGAGGCAATAGAAGTTTTAGAGGCCATTAACTTATGGCAGTTTTCAAGTAAAGAATCTATTGAGATTCTGCTATTGAAAAGTAAAATACTAAGAACGATTGGACTTGCAGAAAAAGCTATCGTATTAATCGGTGACAAACTTGAATACATCTCGGACCCCCTTCTAAAAGCAAGAACCTCTCTCGAACTGACAAACTGCTATCTCGCAAGGGGCGACCTGGAACGGGCACACAAAAATTCAACCGAAATCCTCGCGGTTATTGAACCGGGACCAATAGCTAATGAAATTGCTCTCACACTTGCAAATGTCTGCCTCAAGCTAAATCGTGACGCACAGGCTTATTCTGTTTGCCTGCAAGTCCTCGACTTACAGCCTTCGCCGCAAATAAAGCTGGAAGCCTTAAACATACTTGCTGAAATTTACAGAAATCAAAAAGATTACGACAAAGCTGTATTAGCACTTTTGGGAAAGTGGAAATGAAATCAAAAATTACAAATTTGATTCAAAGTTTTAATTCAAACTATAAAGAATGCTCTGCACTAAGATATAACTTTGGCAAGGGCGCAATACTACTTATCTCTCTATTACTCTGCATCCCGACAATATCCGCAAACGCTAAAATACTATCAGAACAACTCGACCCCATTAATATATTGCTTGAATACAACCCTCCAGCACCAAAAGATGTAAATTCCCTTAACACACCTATACCTGCTGACAACTCAATGGAAAACATAAAGGCAAAAAATAAACTAAGTGATAATGCCGCCCTTAACTTTGCTGCCAAAATCAATGACAACGCTTCAAAAAAAGCGCTGGACGCAATAAATAAACCAAGTTCTGAAACTGAAAAAAAACTATGGCGAACCAGAATAAGCCATATCGAAGATGAAAAAGAAAATAAAACAAAAAGAGACCTTCAACAGATACTCAATGACATCAAAGCTATTGAATTCCAAACACCTAAAGAAACCGATAAACCAGTCGACAACGAACCTGTCGAGAAAATAAAATTACCTCAAAAAACTGTGGCAAAAGTAACGCTTCCAGATACTCAATTCTTCGAAGAGAACATCAAAACCAAGCCGCAATCTGAAATAATTACCGAGGAAACTTTAAAAATCCTCGAAAACCTTTCACAAAACCCGGAACTGATTGAAAACCCTTTTGAACTTGCGGAGATACTCTTTCAAAGCGGACACCCAAAACAAGCTGCAAAATGTTACATTCAGGCACTTGAGAAGGAAAAAACTGACGAACCTGACATTAATGAAAAAATATCATGGATCTTATTACAAATTGGAAACTGCTCTCGCAAACATGACCCGCAAACTGCTGCAAAAATGTATAAACAACTCATAGCACAATACCCCGGTTCGATGTGGGTCGATGTCGCAAAAGCACAAAGCCAATTGCTTAAATGGCATATGCGGGAAAAACCTGAAAATCTGATTATAGAAAATAAATTTTAGCTTTTAAACGGAAAGGACAACCCCAACGTGACCGAAAACCTGACAAGAAACTCTAACAAAAGCAACGAAAGAGACAACATTGCAAATGTCCTGATTGTTGATAATGACCCACAATTAGCCCAGTTTATGCTTAAAATCATGGCTAAAAAAGGAGTCCGGGGTATTATCGCAGACGACAACAAGGCCGCTTTCGATTTCCTCGACAAAAATGATTGCGACCTCATCTTCTCAACCTCGAAAATAAAAAATATGAGTAACAGCTTGGAACTAATACAAAAAGTAAGAGCTGACTCTCCTGAAATGCCAATGATTTTAATTGCTGAACCTGCCAATAAAAAAATGAAGAATCAACAGGAAATTGCAGATGTTACTGTCAAAGCAATTCATGCAGGATATATTGACTTCCTTGTAAAACCCTTAGATACAGAAAAAATCGAAAACATACTCGACACTTTACTGCCAAATCACAATATACAAAGCTGTGATTCCGCAGAACAGGCAACACAAACACTGTACAGAATCGTAGGCAAAAGCCCAAAGCTAAATCAAGTCGTAAATCTTGCAAAAAAAGTGGCGCCAACTTCCTTTTCTGTACTTATCAGCGGACAAAGCGGAACTGGAAAGGAACTCATCTCTTATCTTATTCATCATAACAGTAAAAGAGCTCAGGGACCATACATAAAACTAAATTGTGCAGCATTAAGTGACACACTGCTTGAAAGTGAATTGTTCGGACACGAAAGAGGTGCATTCACTGGAGCTTACTCGCAAAGAAAAGGACGTTTCGAGTTGGCGCACGGCGGAACTCTGCTGCTTGACGAAATAACTGAAACGTCTTTGAAATTCCAGGCTAAACTACTAAGAGCAATCGAACAGCAGGATTTCGAAAGAGTCGGAGGAAACAGTAATGTAAGTGTAAACGTACGAATTATCAGCACTACAAACAAAAACCTGCTCCAGGAAGTCGCTGAAAGAAGATTCAGAGAGGATCTTTACTACAGATTAAGCGGCATCAGATTAATCATCCCGCCTTTAAAAGACAGAAAAGATGACTTCGAAGACCTCCTCTGGCACTTTGTTAATCTCCATGCAAGACAGGCACAACGGAAAATCACCAGGCTTGACCCTGATATGATGAACATTTTCAAAAATTTCCATTGGCCCGGAAACATCAGACAATTAAGAAATGTTGTCATAACATCACTTATTCTCGGTGTCGGAGAAACTCTATCATTAGCTGATGTCTCATGGCTCTTTGATGAACTTATGCCATTACCACAAGAAACTCCGTTCAAAATCTCAGACACGCAAGTACCTGCCTCTGATCTCGGCGGAATCGCACTATCGCAACTCGAACAACAGGCAATCCTCGACACACTCAGACACACTCAAGGCAACCAGACAAAAGCAGCTAAGGTACTGGGCATCAGTGACAGAACTTTAAGGGACAAAATAAAACGATACCGTAAACAGCAAACTCTACAACCAGCATAAAAGATGTTCTTAAAAATATTGAGGAATATAGAAAAATGGCGGATGAAGAAGTAAAAAAAGAAGAGGTTAAAAAAGATGAGCCGGAGGCAAAAGCAGACGGCGACGCAGAACAAAAACCAGAAGGTAACGCTGCAAAAAAAGGACCCGGAATTCTTACATGGGCCATTATAGCCGTCATCATAATCGCTCTTGGAGGCTCAGGATTCGTGCTCGGTAGATTACTTGCTGGTTCCTCTGCTCCGGCTGAAACCGCTGAACAAGCCAAAACTGCAAAAGCACCGAAAAATGACCTCACTGCCAAAACACCTCAAAAAACATGGTATCACCAACTCGACCCTGTCGTCGCTAATCTCGACGTACCTGGAGCAACAAGATACATCCGGGCAGTTCTGGTACTCGAACTCGACGCCACGCTCGACCAAAAGAAGGGTACCGAACTCTTCGATGAAAAAAAACCTGTAATAATTAACTGGCTAACAATCTATCTCTCTGGCCTAACGCTTGAAGATGCTACCGGGGCAAGCAACTTAAGAAGAATACAGTCAAATATACTCGATGCCTTTAACGAACAGCTTTTCCCTGATTCAAAACCAATGATTAAAAAAATCCTGCTAAAGGAATTCCCTATTCAATGAGTGACACTATGGCTAATAAATTGAGCAAACAAAAATTACAGCAGATTATCACTACATTAGGCCCCCAGCCTGCTGAAGATAATTCAAACATCGAAACAACTGATTACGACTGGAATCAACCTCGATACTTCAGCGATGAACATATGAAAGTAATTGAACAGTTCACCAACGATTTCGCCGATGCTCTCGCGAAAAACTTCTCGAAACTTTACAATACCGATTTCAATGCCTCGGTTAATTCTAATACACAACACTTTGCAAGTAAATTTCAAAACGCTGATTCAGATGAACAAAAAAGTAATTGTTGTTTGGCCTTCGGAACCGAGCAGGACCCGCATGCCGGAGTCATTGTAATGCCTGTCAAAACTGCTATCGACTGGGCTACGCAACTGCTCGGGGATTCCGAACCAAGCACCGAAGAAAGAGATTTGTCGCAACTGGAAGAAACTCTTCTCTTGGACATCTTGAATGAAATGACCAAAGCTCTTTCTTCGGCACATGGCGGTTATCAATTCATCAAGGACGAGACTATTGTGAAGGGAAATTTGCCAATTAAACTGCAGGACTCCGAGGAACTACTGAAAATAGAACTAAACATAGAAAAAACTGACTCAGGAAACCCTTCTCAAGTGTATATACTGATACTATCGAGCAAATTGGCCTCACTCGTAGGAAAAACCGATATGTCGGACCAACACTTCTCACCAGACGACATCTCCGAAGCAATAATAGAAAATTTACAGCAAATGCCGGTACCAGTCACTACAAGGTTGGCTTCAACCATGTTCACCTTTGACCAGATTATGAACCTTCAGCCAAATGATATATTAATGCTCGGGAAAGAAATAGATGACACGCTGGAAGTGATAGTTGAGGGCAAAACTGTTTTCAGGGGTAAGCCCGCAAAATGTAATGGAAAATACGCTGTGGTGATTACAGAAAAATGCCAAAGTGCTTAGTAAAAAATGAAATTATATTAACAATTTAATAATTAAAAGGAAGTAAGAACATGGCAGATACAGCAGTAGATGAAAAAGAGCAGCAAACCGAAGAAGCACAAACTGATGATAAGACGCAAGCGCAATCGGCTGAACTTACTGATGTAGAACAAACCGGAGACACAGGTGAACAGGGCAGTATTGATATCCTGCTCGATATGAACATTCCGGTTATGGCTTCTATCGGGGAAACCAAAATTCCCATCAGAAGACTTTTGCAGCTTGCTCCAGGGTCAGTTCTCGAACTTGACAAACCTATCGAAGCACCTGCCGACCTCTATCTAAAAGGCACCAAGTTTGCTGCGGGAAAAGTCGTTGTCGTCGATGGACAGTTCGCTATCAGAATAGAGCAGATATCAGGACTTGGAAACACTAATGAAGAAAACGCTGAAGCTTAATTGAAAACGCAACAAAAGTGTAATGTGGAGAAATATTTATAATGGCACCTTCTGATAAATTAAACCCATCAGATTTAACCGGAAAAGGCAAGTCATCATGCAGCAACATCGTTCTGGTTTCAGCTATGGTGATGATTTTCATTACGCTCCTAATCCCACTGCCTACTATAATCATGGACTTGATGCTCGCATGCAGCCTCTCTTTAGCCATCGCCGTACTAATCATTACCCTATTATCAAAAGAAACGCTTGAACTTTCAACTTTCCCTTCTATGCTGCTTTTTATAACACTCTTTAGGCTCTCGCTTAATGTTGCTTCAACAAGACTAATACTGCTCCATGGAGACGCAGGAAGAGTCATACAAACATTCGGTGAATTTGTTGCTGGCGGAAGCTTTGTCGTCGGTATCGTAATGTTCTTAATACTTGTTGTTATCCAATTTATCGTCATCACAAAAGGTGCTGAGAGAATCGCTGAAGTCTCGGCAAGGTTCACTCTCGACGCAATGCCAGGTAAGCAAATGGCTATCGACGCCGACCTAAACGCAGGAACTATCACCGAACAAGAGGCAAACGAGCGAAGGCTTAAAATTACAAAAGAAGCGGAATTCTACGGAGCCATGGATGGTGCCAGTAAATTTATTAGAGGCGATGTAAAAGCTGGACTCATGATTACCGCCATCAACCTCATCGGTGGTATCGCTATGGGATATGGAAGAGGTATGACAATTGCTGCCGCTATTAAAACATATTCGATACTATCGATAGGTGACGGACTTGTCAGTCAGATTCCTTCAATTATTATCTCTATCAGCTCCGGTTTTCTTATCACAAAAATCTCATCTGAAAACAGTATAGGACAGGACCTCGGAAAGCAACTCTTCAAAACTTCAGAGCCTCTCATTATCGCCGCATGCATTATCGGTGCTATGGCATTTGTTCCGGGATTGCCAGCTATGCCTTTTATTATCCTGGCAATTGCACTCGCTCTTATCGGTAGCTACATCGCGAAAGGCAAAAAAACAGGAGAGAAAAAAACAGAAAAGGTTTCAACACAGGAAAAAGGTGATAAAAAACCCGTCGAGGACCTACTTGATATCGATAGGATCTCCGTCCAAATCGGGGTCAGGCTAATAGGCATGGTGGACCCGAAAAAAAACAGCACTATCTTCGACAGAATCGGAGCACTAAGAAGAAGATTTGCACAGGAACTGGGCATCATCATGCCTCTGGTCAGACTAAAGGACAATATCAATATCGAACCTACCGCTTATGAAATCAGACTCGGGGACCACCCAATTGCAAAAGGAAAACTTGAGCCAAACATGCTCCTCGCTATGGATTCAGGAAATGTCAGAAATAAACTACAACTCGCAGGGGCAAAAGAAACCACCGAACCCGTATACGGGCTGCCGGCTATGTGGATCACTACAAGAGCAAGAGAAGATGCCGAAATAGAAGGATACACCGTTATCGACCCTGAATCGGTTTTCATCACACACCTTTCCGAAACGCTAAAAAAACACGCCAATGAACTTTTAACACGCGAAGACGTACAGCAGCTTGTCGATAGGTTAAGAAAATCTCAGCCTTCACTCGTCGGTGAAGTCACTACTGAACTTGTGCCTATCGGACTACTACAGAGAATTCTTAAAAATCTACTCGCAAGCCAAATCCCTATTAGAGATTTAACTGCTATACTTGAAGCACTCGGAGAGCATGCTTCAAAAACTAAAAATCCCATCATCTTAACTGAAATGGTAAGAAAACATCTAAGCAGAACTATCACTGAAAAATACAAGGACCCTTTCGGAAAAATCGCTGCCATAACACTCGAACCGGCTCTTGAACATCAAATGATTTCAAATTTACAGCAGGATGGAGACCTGCTTTCACTGGCGCTGCCTACAGAGATAACTATGGAACTAAGCAAAAATATTGCTCAAGCGTGGAAAAATGCTATGGATAAAGCTGTAGAAAATCCCGTGCTGCTCTGTGATTCAAGACTACGCTCCCCTCTTGAAATAATGCTCGCAAGAACTGTGCCGCCGCTGCCGATTATAGCATACGATGAAATTATTCTCGGTGCTGACATTACACCTGTTGAAACTGTCGCGATGCAAAACAATGAACAATTACAACAAAACGAACAGCAACTTGTCTCTGTGCCGTAACAAATAATATCGAAATAGAAAGGATATTACAATTATGCCATTTAATGTTCGCAACATAGCTATGAATATTGCAGTGATTGCTTTCTTCGGATTAAGCTTTGTCTGCTGGATTAACGGCCTATCACCATTTACCGCCTGCAAAAGAGCTCTACTCGGTGCAACTATCGCTTTTGCTGCGGCAACCCTGGCTGTCAAAATTCTAAATGCCATTATAATTGATGCAATAATTGATGACAAAATTAATAAGACACTACAAGAGGAACAAACTAGTGACGACGCAAACTAAAAATAATTCGCAACAACAGATGAAGCTTGAACAAAGTGACGCGTACTTGAAAACTGCCGCTCAGCAGGCGTACTCCAGACAACGAAAAAGCGGAGTCACTGACGAACAGATTACACAATACATCCCAATGATTCACAAAATAGTCCAAAAGGCCGTCAGCTATCTAAAGCCCCCCCTCTCATACGAGGACCTCGTTTCTGCCGGAACAATAGGACTCGTAAAAGCTGCCCGTGATTTTGACCCTTCTTACAAAGCGGAATTCAAAACTTATGCATACATCAGGGTAAGAGGAGCTGTAATCGACGAACTCAGAGGATGGTCTTTTGTGCCCATCTCTGTAGAAAAGAAAATTAGAGAAGCACTTCAGCTAAGCAAGGAAATCACCGAAAAAACCGGCGCAACACCATCTGACGAACTGCTGGCACAAAAACTCGGGATATCAATGAACGCGCTATATAATATATATGAAACCGCGAGAGCAAAAAAATTCGTCTCCATTGACAACTCAAAGGAAGATATGCCTTCACTGGGAAATCTCCTGCCGGCTACTTCTGTAAAAACACCAGAAGAAAATATAGAAAAAAACGAACTTCTCGACGAATTGACAAAGGCTATATTAAAACTAAACGAAAAACAGAGACACGTCATTATTTTTTATTACCAACAGCAACTGACGATGAAACAAATAGGCAAGGTACTAAACATTACGGAACCAAGAGTAAGTCAGTTGCACGCCAGTGCTTTATTCAATTTATCAATCAAATTAAGGCAATGGAAAAATGGAAAATAGCGGTTACACTACAATAAAACCCGTAGAAAGTATGAATAATATCAGAATTACAAAACCGACAGATAGAGAAAACAAAGGCAAAGAAAGAAAAAAGCAAAAACAAAAAGAGGAAAAACAACACGAAATGATAGAAGAAGAACTAAATGAGCAAAATATCGAACAAAATCCAGACAACAGTACCAATAACAAAGACGACAAACATTCGATTGACTTTTGTGCTTAGATTTGAAAATTAATAAATTTTATAACTGAAAGAGATTATTCAAATATGGAAAATACTACCGGACAAATACTGAAAAATACTGACGTTGAACTAAAAGGGCAAGTCCAAATTGATATTACCCAAAATGCACCTTCCCAGCCCCAGAAGCAACCGAACCAAACAAATACAGGGGCAAAACCAAAAGCTATTATTGTGGAAAATTCGCCCGATTCGGTCGTTATCGAATTTACCTGCTCATGCGGAACAAAAACCTATTTACAATGCGGAATCGCTAATAACTAATAAACGCAATACATACAAAATTGGAAGATATGAAAAATGAAATATAAAAACATAATAAACTTAAACTTAGGACTGCTCTTAATTATCCTGACCATCTCCTCAGGTTGCGCAGAATACGTACTGCCTGTAAGAATCTTCCCTGTTGATTTGTCTGGTATGCAACAAAACGATACACCAAATGAATCCATGGGAAAAAGATTTGATGAAGCTGCCCTAAGTGGACCAACCGCTGTCGAGTCTGCCATAGAACTGTCCAAAAAATATGCGACACTTTCCGAAGAAACCACAAAACTGAAAAATGAAAATGATATGCTTAATAGAGAAAACAATAGCATAAAGGACCAACTTAACAATTCCAGGGCACAACTGACTCAAACCCAAAAAGAATTAGAACAGGCGAATGACCTCTTAATCGAAATGAGAATAGAACTCAATGGATGGAAAACAGACATCATCGGATTCCGACAGGAAATGAGAGAAGCAGATAGGGCACAATTAGAAACATTATTAAAACTGCTGAAAATCCTCGGAGGAGAAATAAAAAATGAAGTGGCGGAAACTCAAAACCCTGACCCGCTTACTATATCTAAAGATGATAAAATAATAAAAAATATTCAAACACAGTAACAACTTGAAAGCAGAAAAAATGACCAGCAAAATAATGGCTATACTCAAAAAACAAAAACGTGTCATCCTGTATTGCGCCGCCCTAATGCCAATAATACTCACTTCAGGATGTGCCGATTTAAACTATACACAAAACCCTAACTTCTACTATATAAATTCAGAAAAAAACTTTTCGAAAATCGGAAAAGTGGTGATTGTCGAATTGGACAATATGTCTGCTTATCCACAAATCTCTACAGATGTCACCAAATCGCTTTTTCAGGCAGTGCAAAAAATGCAGGCATTCAGTCTGGAAGTTATTGCAAAAAATGACCCAAAATGGAAAAGCTTACAGCTAAAATCAAGCAATGATAAATACGACATCAACCAGCTTTACGCTATTCGAAAAACTCTAAAATGCGACGCCATCATAGTTGGAACCATTACCAATTATTCCCCTTACCCGCACATGAGCATCGGAATTCGCCTTAAGCTTATCGACCTGGCTGACGGTAAACTGCTATGGGCCGTCGAGCAAGTTTGGGATACCGCCGATAATAACACCGAATATAGAATAAAAAAATACTTTAAGAGAAAAATGAGGCCTGATTCTGCTGCACTCGAAGAACATAAACTGATAAATGTTAGCCCTATTAAATTCGTGAAATTTATTACTTATGAGATTGCCGAAACCCTTAAATTTGTAAAATAATAACCTTCTAAGGAAAACTGCTCTCGTCCGAAAATAAAATAAACTTTAGAGAAAACCATGAAAATTTAAAAAATATATAAAGTTTTATAAAAACCTTGCGAAAACTATGTTAGAGTAACAGTCAGGAGCAAATATGATTGACAAAATAAATAATATCAATATTCAGGACATTCTTGCAAGCTCTTTGCCGAAACAAAATGAGCCCAACAAGACTTCTTCCACAAATCAGGCAGATAGCTCCCTGCAGGTGGACTATGCTTCCTTAATTGAAAAGGCGGCACAAGTACCTCTGGAAGATGAAAACGCTGTACAGCAGGCCCAGCAACTACTGGAATCAGGAAATCTCGATACGATGGAAAACGTCAGGGCTGCTGCACAAAATATCATTGACTTGGGAATTTAATTTTTAAATAATAATGGCTGGCCAAGGATGGCCGATGTAGGTGCCTAAATGGAGTGAACTCGGCGAGGAATATGCATGGCTGGGCCCCAAAAGCTATCCATCATACCTCGCCATTTTTTTTACTAAAAAAATGTAAAAGCCCAAATCATGGATAATGAATTAAACGAAAAAATTAAGGACCGCTTCAAAACACTCTGGAAAAATTATCTCCTCCAAAGCCTACTGGCTGCAATAACGCTGCTCATACTTGCCCTTGCTCTCGGAGAAGATAAAATGGTACTTATCTCTGCTATCGGAGGGACAGCTTTTATTGTTTTTGCAATGCCAAACACCGATTCTGCAAAACCAAAAAATGTAATCACAAGTCACTTACTCGGATTGATCGCAGGAAGCATCTTCTATTTCACAAACTTTCCATACTATATCGAATGGCCCCTCGCCGTCGGAATTGCTATCTTCCTAATGGTCGCCCTGGATTTCATACACCCCCCTGCTGCTGGAACCGCTTTAGCCTCTGCTATTTACCAGGCACCACTCAATACATTAATCACTATTTTAGCAGCAACATTAATCATCTCACAATGCAGACACCTCCTAAGAAATTACCTCAAAAACCTGGTATGAACTCCCCCTAAAAGAGGCTTATTAGGCGTAAAAATCGATAGTCATGCCTTCAATAACACGAAAATCGCTCACCGAATAGCTGCAAAGATTTGACCTATGACGTAAATGAGGGTTCAGCGGGCGAAAATCTTCGAACCTCCGGCATCGGTTACTCGATGAATCCCCCTTTCGAAAACGACGCTCGACAAAGGGACCCGTGCTGATTATTCTGCTTGATATTGTCTTTCGCATTACTTAAAAACCCCCTACAACACCCACATACTATCAAATTCTTACCTGATAATCAAGCAAAATCACCCCCCTAAACCGCCTAAAACTCACTCCACCTCACAACCATAAGCCTTTCTCTCTTTCAAACAATATTATAGGACAAACAAAAATTTATTAGCAAAACCCCATTACAACGATACAATTATTAGCGTACCGATTTTCTATAATATGGTTAGTAAGCGGATACCTAAAATGCAGATTATTGCCCAATGTCCAAAATGCAGCAGCAAATGGAAACTAAAAGATGACACCATAGACAAAAGGATAAGATGCGAAAAATGTCACACTCTCTTTAAAGTGCCCCAATTGTCGGACCTCTCTGCCGCAACTGATATCATCAAAAAAGCGAAAGGAACCATCTACGTCGACCAAAAAGGAAAAACTTACGGATAACCCACCACCTACACACTCAAACAAACTGATTCAACTAAACATTCATCTGCCTTAGCTTCTAAAATCCCCACAAACTTCTCAACCATCATCTCCACAGGCCATCTCTGTTCATCACGTCCTTTATTGTCATCGGCCCATGCAAACATAAAAGGCAATATCACCGCCTCTAAGTCACTACCCTCCAACTCCGAAGCCAACTCACCAAGACACTCCAGAACACTTACCGGCATATCTGCCACCTTGGGCTCACCACCACTGCCATCACAAAATCCAGCTGACCCTGTCACTATATGCTCACGGCAAGCCGTCGGACGCTTGCTATAAAACACACATATCCCATCTATCAAAAATGGACACTCTATACCAAGACTTCCATAATTGCTTTCAAGCTCACTTGCTTTTAGCCCATTTTCTATTCCCGCAAGAATACTCGCCGAATTACTAACACATTTCTCATATATCTGATTGCCCCCGCCACCGCGTATCAATAATATCTCCTCCTTAAGACGAAACGCCTCCGGAACTCAACATTTTGCATCTAAGCGAATTTAGCATGTTCATTTCGCATTCTCCAAAGGTGATAAAGTATCATTTTTCCA
>VRUG01000066.1 GCA_019456255.1 Planctomycetota bacterium
CAATAAATCAGAAGATAGCTCTATTAATAGGACACTAAAAAATCTCTATTGTTCTACCGGACCTCAGAAATGTGAAATCTTGAAACTCAGAGAAGCGGGCAAATCGGTACCCCAAAACATGCTGCCTGATGGTACTCTTGAGTTTTAAGATTGTGTTCTACTATTTGGGGGATGGTTAAAAATATTATCAAAAAAAGGAGCTTACAAAATGCACACTAGACAAAATATCCAAGATCCAGCGTGCCCAACAATTCATTATTAACTATTTCCAAAAAATTACCCCAAGATCCTAATACTCCAATAACTATTGATTGGGACCTAGAAGATAGCAAATTGGGTTTATACCGATTGGTAGCGCATATTCATGGGAAGCGCTATACAAAGGTTTTATTAGAAGAAGAAATGATAGACGATTTTGGTACTCAGAAGTGGGAGGATAGACTTAAAAGGAAGGGCGGTAAGATAAGCTTCAAAGAATTACCTCTTTACCAGAGTAAGCAGGAGTGAATTCAAGGTCGGCGAAGTACATATTAGAGAGATATTAACCAATAGTAGTTACGAAGTATTAATCGCATTAGTTTGGATTACTTCAGAAACCAGAGCAAGGCTTGCAGCAATCTGTATCATGCGGTGTTTCGGTACGTCGCTACGAAGAAGTATGTTTCCATGATAGGGATTAGTAGGAAGAACGGCTCTTTCATACGATAGAGTTGGTGTTACTGTTGGTAGATTTTTCAATCGTTCTAGTTCATCTGTTGGCAGAATTGCTACGCCATACGCGAATTGAATAGAATCATCCTTACGTCTTTGAGAAAGAGTAAACGCGATTACTTCCTCATTATCTTGCCAGTTTATAGACTGTTCTATCCAGCCATCCAATCTGAGATTATCGTTTTTGAAATAGTAAAGAGGAGTCGCTGCCTTCCCCTCTTCGGTAATCCCTTCTCGTATCGATATACCCTTGATGCAATTCTGGGGAAAGCTATCTCTAGTCGTCACGCGTTATTGATGACTAATGAAATGAGCCAAGGTACGAGTCGTTTCGTATTAATTTCAGAAACGAATCCTGATGCAGCAATCTCCCCAAGTGCCTTGCTTGACACGAAATACCACCCAGAATCATCTGCTTTTGGTTCTACAGTTAGCCCAACTTTAAAAATGTCAGTTGACCATTCAAGTAGTACTGATCCATCATCTGGGCTAAATACTTGAAGAGTCGGCATTGTTGAGGTTTCGATTCCAGATTTATGAAATGTATCGATAATGGACTGAATATCAAGCATAAGCCGTTCGGCTGACGCCGCAACCTCCTTATCTGATACGGAAGCTAATTTTCCCCAGGCATCTCTAGTTGGTCGAGACGACGGACCCGTTGAAATATACTTGGGAAATTGAACAGCGCCAAATGTCTCATGCTCTATTTCTATATTAACAGGAATAGAGTATGTAGCGCTCGATGTAGCTTGAGTTTTCTTTGTCGAATTGGTTTGACAGTCTTTCAAATTCATAATGGCGAAGGCTCCATTGCTTGGTAAAGTTTATCTTTTATCGCCCATCGAATGAGTCCTGAAGCCTTTCCATTGAGGAAATCTAAGTGATCAAGAGCTCTATCGATAGGTGTCTTAACAGCCCTATAGAAGTCACTATCAATCATGAAACACACTTCCTTATCATTCTTGGCCGTAACAAATTTAGTGACAATTCTTACTATACTTTGCTCATCTGAAAGCATTATTTCACTGGATGATTCACTGCCTTGTATTCGTGGCGCTATTTCTGCAGAACCAATAATACCTGCAATATATTCTGTTAACAACTCGGCCCATGGTACATCATCGAGGCCGAGTTTAGACCTCCGAATTACGTTGATATACCTCAGTCCAATACGAGCAAAATTCGAAGGAGAATAAGTACTCAAGAGTGCTTTAAATGGTCCGATCAGTCTTTCTTTGAATTGTTCCCATCTCTGATACTTTGTTGTAGTCAATGCAATAAAGGTACGAGTTAGATTTACCTTCCAATCCTTTTCTTCTGTTAAGAATTGATAGCTTTTTGTTGCGGATGATTGTATGGCTTGCCGTAACATTTCAGCTGGTATTTGATCTGGTACTCCCGAAGGCATCTCAAACTTAAGTTCAGAAGTCTCACTGTATTCAGGATAAGCTTCTCTAATTGCATCTTGGAACTCAGCTGGAAGCTCAGTATCTATTTTAAGTATTGGGGGGAATCGAAATTGACATATTACTTCTTCTAAAGGGTTCTTTGCATATTGTACCCTTTGTACGGATGGGAATGGCATAATTACCCTTCAAGAGTAAGTTTAATGCATTTTCACCAAATATACACTTTTTTTTATTGTGAAGCATCTTTATTTTCTCGATAAAAATCCCCCTGACTCGGGGATTTATTTCATTTCAATACACCACTCTTTTACACTTCCGTCTCCACCTCAACGCATATGTTACGGTATTTTAAACGAAACAGAATTTTGAAACAAGATAACCGGCAAAAAGTTACTACTCTATATTGAACAGGCGTCCAGACATCTAACTTGTTCTTTGTAACAAGCTCATTCAACCGTCCTCACCGGGCGGAACCCCAGGAAGGACACCCCCGCCGACGGGCCGCCGCGGTAGCGAAGGGCTGCCCGCAGGAGCCGCGCGACGCGGGCCCAGCCACCCCCCCCGAAGAACACGGTCAGAACCCCGAAGAAGGGCCCCGGGGATCGGTCTGCGAAGAAGAACTATAATCTCCATACCAATCCCAGCACCACTCCCATACGTTCCCGCTCATATCGTACAGCCCCAGCTCGTTCGGCCTCTTCCGACCCACTTCATGGGTCTTTCCTCCTGAATTGTCCTCATACCAGCCTACATCCCCCGCTGAGTCGCTCCGGCATAGGTATAGCCTCTGCTTCGGTTTCCTCCCCGGGCCGCATACTCCCACTCCGCCTCGGTAGGAAGCCGATAGCCGTTGGCCAAAACGTTCCACTGGACCTCCTCCCCTTTTATCCGGTAGGCCGGGGTAAGCCCTTCTTTTCCGCTCAGCCAATTGCAGTATTCCACCGCATCGTACCAGCTCACACAGACCACAGGATTGTCTTCACCTTGGTTAAAGTATGGATTGCGCCAATTTGCATCGGCCTTATTTTCCCATTCACTTCCCGTCCAGATCCAGACTCCGCCTTCCCTATCGGCAGTGGTTTTATATCCGGTGTCGTTCACAAAGCGCCGGAACCCCCCAACCGTCACCTCATACTTACTCATGTAGAAATGCCTGCTTATCCGTACCGTGTGCACCGGCTTTTCATCGCTCTCTCCGCCTGTGGAGCCCATGCGGAAAGTCCCGGCTTCCAACAGCACAAAGCCCACAGGAACCTTGGGACGCTCTATATAGGTGAAAGCCACCTGGACAGCCCTGTCTTTCACCACCATTACCCTTTTTGTTTCCTTCTCTCCGTCGTCGTAGCGCATCTCCAAACGGTGGCGGCTTGTCTCCAGGTCCGTAACTCGGGCAATACCTTCGGCCGGAATCCGCACCTGCTCGCTTCCATCAAGATACAGCGTGCCGGCAAAGTAAAAGCCGGCCGTAAGCGAGGAGGAGTCCCAGGGAATCTGTTCACCTCCGGTAGCCGCCATCACCTCCCTTCTTACCCTGGTGAGCATCTCCCTTACCTCGATACCCGGCACTTTAATGTGATGTAAGAGAGATCCGGTAAATATTCCGTTCCTGCCCTTACCGTCGGCCGCTACCGAGCCCGGCGCCGTGGCATAGATCACCAGAGAGCCCCGGGGCGCTTGCACAACCGCAAGGCCCCGGCTGGAGGAGCGAAAGCTCTTCTTAAAGGGATTGTCCCGGCAAGCATCGAGAATCAAGATATTGGTGCTGTTCCCGGCGCTCTCCATCTTGCTCAACACCAGCCCGGCATCGATCGAGGCAAACCGCACCTCATCCTCCGCCTGAATGTCGGCATCCAAGGGGATCAGGTAATTTGTCCCTCCCACCTCCACGGCATGCCCGGCATAGAAAAACAGCCCTACACCGCCGCGGGCAAGCTCTTTGCCGAAATCCCGGACCGCCTCAAATATCTCCTTATGCGAGCTGTTTAGTTTCGTAGTCACTGCAAAACCCAACTCGCCGAGTGCCTGCGATAGATCGCGGGCGTCATTGACCGGGTTCTTCAATGGAGAACTCCTGTAATCCGAATTGCCGATCACCAGGGCGGTCCGCCGCTCAGACTCTTGAGCGAATAACAAAAAAGAGACCGACAGGAAACAAAGGATCAATATCGCTGTTCTTCTCTTCATGGTCCTTGAGCTCCTTTTATTCGATAATCGTATAGCTGGTAAGCGCCTCCGTGACCTGCTCGGCCCTGGCCTTCACACTCAAACCCCGGCTGACAAGCTCACCGGAAGCGCTACCGAGCTGCTGGAAGGACTCCTCGATATCGTCAAACTGAACCGTGGAGGCGATCACCTTGATGAACTCCGTCCCATAAGGGGCCGTAAGCTCAAAGGTGAACGGATAGGAGCTGTCCGGGATTTTGTAAAGCCTTCGGCCCCGAATCCAGTTGTTCGGATAAAACCGGTTCGGGAAGATGTGCTTCATGTTCTTGTTCACATCGACATGATAGACCTTGATGAAGCAGTCCCGGTTGGCATAGAAACGGATCACAAGTTGCTCCCCGTCCCGGTAGACTCCGCCTTCCCCTCGCGGGGTCCAGGCCTTGACCACGAAATCCCGGTTATCCGCATTCTGCACCTCGGCAAGCTCTTCGATCACAAACAGCGCATCGTTGTAGTTGTCCGGCAGAACCGATACCGAGGCGGGAATCGCCGATCTGGGAAGCCCGAAGCTCGCCTTTTTGACCAGGGTTCCGCTTTCAATCTCCACCAGCTCAAGAAATACCCTGACCTCCGCTCCCTCCTCAAAGAACCTTCCGCTGAAGATTGCCTGGATTGCTTTCAGCTTTCCCACCTGCGGGACGGTGCTTTGATCGAACAGATTGCTCAAGCTCAGTTCCAGGGTCTCTAGGATTTCTTCAAGCCGGTCTCGGGCAAACAGTTCGAAACCGGGACTCCGGCTCAAGACAGCGCTTAAGTTTTCTTCAAGATAGCGGGAGAAACGGCTTCCGATCTCTTTGTCCGCATAGGTAAAGTTCCCCACGCTTACCACCACCGGGCTGGGGCGGTCCGAAGCAAAACTGTGGAGGGTATCTGCAAGAATCCCCTGGATGGGATTTTGGGCATAGCCAGCCAGGGAACAAAAGAAGATGAGAAGCAGAAAACAGAGACTTTTTCTCATGGGACTTACATCCTCTAAAAACACTCCCTATTATTTATTTTATCTCTTTGATTAGTAATTCGCAATAAGAAACCTTCCCTCTGGGAGGAAATGCTGAAAGATAAGTGGAAAAAAGTTAGGCCACCCTTTAACTTGAATTTATTAAATCAATAATTGTTTTAACCGTATGCCTATCCCATTTACCATGGCCACTGAAGGCAGGTACATTTTGCCTATTAAGTTGTTCTGCAATTTTACGTTTACCTAATTTCTGTTTTATAAATGCTTCAATTATAGGAAATAAAGATTTATAGAATGTTTGTTTACGGTCAAGAATAACTTGTCGATAAATTGTGCGCCAATTTTCTTCATCATCACATTCATATAATGGTTCTTCTGAGTCTATTCGTAAATCTAGTTGTACCTTTTTTCCCATGACATCAAAATAACGTTCATCACCTGGTTTAAGCTGAACAATATTTGATATGGTTTTTTTATTATGGCAATCAAGGCAGAGTAGCTGAAGATTATCGAGATCATTACTGTCACCATATATATGATCGATACTAGTACCGGGCTTACCGCATATCCTACAATGGCGCTTGTCACGAGTAATAACCATTTCACGGATTTCTTGTGGTATGCGTCGCTCTTTTTCAGGATAACCACCACTTGCGATATGAGCAAATCTAATTCTAAGCGTTTCCTGTATATCATGTCTGTTTATTCTTCCATCTTTTTTGCAATTACGTGAATAGCGAACATAATTTGCTTCTGCTTTGCAGAGATCAGAACAGTAAAGTTTTGTTTGCCGAGTCCATGGAATTATTTCATAGCAATTCATGCATTTGAAATAAGGCAGGTTATATAAATTATTCAAACTCGCCATTTCAATCTACAACAATATAGCACCCTACGAATAGGCCGTAGATTTTCTATTTGAAATTTACCGACATATTTCGCATAACTATGGCATTATTTAACCAACGTTATTTCACAAATACCGCCTACAGCAGTATAGAAAGCTTTATCGAGGTTGTAAATATAATATCGGGGTAAGATAACGGGCAGATTATTACCTCAGAATTGATGAAGCGAATATGAAAGTAGTCGGGCACTTCGCCTAATAACTCATTAGCGCGGTAGGACAGCCATGCCTAACTCAGCAAAACGCTTGTTAAATGTGAATACATAAGCTCGCAGGCGTTTTGCAATTACGGCAGTCAACCAATCTACAAGACTCAGGCCTGTAGATTGGATGTGCATTAGCTGCTCCCAAGCCTCTTCATAAACGATGCTTTCTATCCAGAATATATGTACGATATCTCGGATGGACTCTGCGAAGACACGCGTGGCTTCAAAGCCAAGACGCTTACGCGCGAAAGATAGACTCTCTATCAGAACGTAAGATGTAGTCCAAAGTTCCTGTTCTCGGTCGATCAGCCTCTCATATGTATATACAGCTAACTGGTGATTCGCATCAGGTACCGTTAGGAGAGCACAAAAGGTAGAGCCATCTATGATAACGCGTTCAGGAAGTGGCATGATGTCCCCTCTTTGTGTAAGAATCGGAGTGCTGCTGTAAACCAAAGAAGCCATCTTCAACTAAGCTAATAAAACGCATAGCCCTACGGCGCTCCTTTGCCTTTTGAGGATTTAGGGTGATGGATAGCAGACGCATGTCGTTGCTTAGGTCAAGGACGATACCCCTTATCAATGAAATATGATGCACGACCTTATCTGGCCGATCTTGTTGAATAGCGATCACAGCGCCTCCCTTGATCGCACTAATAGGCCTACCTAAGGCAAAGCGTAAGAGTCGCAAGAGAGTTTTATAACTTATCTCCTGGGGCAAGCTATCATCCTTTATAAGAATAGCGCAGTGCTCCAATGCTCGAGTTGCTTCCTCACGCGTGATCTCGCGCTTCTTTATATTTTCCAGTATGTTTCCTAACGCTTGCAATCTATGGGCGCGCTCATTCTCTGTTAACCCAAAAGGACTATGAGAAGAATAATGCGACGGAGATATAGAATCCAGTGCTTTAGCTACGTCTGGTAGATAAGCAAAAAAGCCTTCGGGGTCAGTACGGTACTTGGCTAGGATGACGTCGAAAAGATGCACCTTCCCGGTACGGGACTTCCTGTTGGCTCGCTTCATTGGCATCTTTCTTGGAACTCCTCAACTAGATTGCATATGCGGTCTTCCAACCTGTATCGAGAGCCCTCTATTTCCTGACAACTGAGTACCCCTGTAGCGGGATTAGTGAGCCTGTAAGACAGAGCGTACTTTTCTGAGAGACTCGCAAACTTTGCTGCCATACCACCAGCCCAAGTTCCCGGTAGGTCTGGGTCAAACTCCCCCACTTTCCGTAGTCTCTCACTGTCAGGTAGCCAGAAACGGAAAGGTTGATAACGGTCCTGCTCAGTAGAGTAGATCATTTCTGCTATACGCTGGTGTGTGTTTCTGTAGTGTTTGACAATATTCGGTATCACACCTTTGAATTGAATTCTATGTCCATACCGTTCATTAAGTTCTGCGGTCCTATTCTGAACGATGACGACACCTTGGAGTGACAATGGTTCAGGAATTATCGGAGTAAAATAGTAATCACTAGCCATAAGGGCTGTAGATGAAAAGAGAGAAAGTCCAGGCGGACAATCAATAAGGATATAGTCGTACATTTCGCTCGCGGGTACAAGCGACTCAGCAAGACTCATTCTGAGTCTATCGGGTATAGGTTCTCCGGCCTCCCAAAGTTTCAGGAGCTCTTCATCCAATTCTGCAACAGCCGGGATGGACAAGACCATATCAATTTTACCACGGTAATTCTTTGCGCTTGATCTTGCAACGTTAGATACCACTAAAGGAGGCTGAGTAATAAATTGACCTACGTCTGTCTATTGACCTTTTAGAGCCAGTTTCAAGATGTGGTAGATAGTTCTCCCCTGCCCAGCTTGTGTCTCTATATGGGCTGCAGGTACCATACAGTAGCTAAGGTTTCCTTGAGCATCCATATCAACAAGAAGGACACGCTTGCCGTATCTAAAGACCAAGAACTCTCCTAAAATCATTGCCAAAGTGCTCTTACCTACGCCACCCTTCAGGTTTATGATGCTAACCGTTACAGCGGCCATGTTCCACCCCCCGCACAGGATGTAAAGAACTGCTTTTTGCCGCGATTATATTACCGCTAAAGCGGAGTGTCAACAGATTTACCTGCTTCGATGACTCTTGGCTATCATAAGGCTCCTACCTATTGACATGACCGGAGGGTCTCAAATCAATGGTTGCGCTTAACCTTGAAGACCCTCTAGACGGTGCTAGGGGTTGGCTTAAAAATCGTGTTACGATGACGTGTTCAATGAGGAGACTGCTTGATGAATCAGCCCCCGGCTCTTGAAATGCGCACGCAGCCTCTCTCTCAAGTCCACCGACGTCCTGGCCTATCCGCCTGGTCCCCATTCCCAATTATAGGCATCAATCCGGGCACCCTGTTTGCTCAGGCTTTCAGCTTATCGCCTATATAGCGTTGAGCAAAGTATATTTGGTTTATTTCATCGGGCTGCATGTCATTAGTCTCCTAATTTATCACATTTTTCGCGGATGACAAATGTATTTGGC
>VRUG01000067.1 GCA_019456255.1 Planctomycetota bacterium
GCAAATCCATGATTCGTGCTTTCTGCTAAGGATTTACCTGAATCCTGAGGATTATGATATCCTGAGCATAAAACAAGGTTATTATCAAATGGAACGGTGAAATCATACATAAAAGCCAATACTTCATTCTTATAATCTGTTAGGCGATTCAACAGGTTTTTTGGCTTGCTTTGTTTTTTTATTCATCTTCTTTTTGGTTGATCGGGTTCATCCGCCTATGGCGGATCTACACGCATCCCTTCCTTGAATACTTAATTATACTTTGCCCTGCGTTTCTTCAGTGTCTTCTCATCAATTAAAAGGATGCTGTTAATGAATTGATCAAAACAACGCTGAGTTGTTGCGCAACAAAGATTAATGCTCCTTGCTATGTTCATGGGCAACTGTTAGAGCACTTTCACGAGTATGTTTTAATAGGGGCTTTACCGCAGCATAACATAATGTTCTGCTTATTGACCTAGAGAATCAAAAAGACTACATTGCAATCATAATATCTATATAGGGTAGTGGGTAATGCAACTTACAATAAGAATTCCTGACGAACAGATGAGCTGGATTGAGCATATCGCAAAAAAAAGGGTCTTACGAAATCAGATATAACCAGGATGGCCATAAAAATATTTATAGAAGAATACAGTGATAATGCAGTAAAACCATAAGAAAATGTTAAACATCTTTTAGGTATTGTTGAGAGTGGAGTTCCTGATCTCGGGCAGCGTCATCGCAACCACCTGCTAAAGAAAATAAAAGACCGCGACGGCAAATGAATGCCATTTTAAATACCGGCCCCTGGGTTGCGTTGATAGACTGAATTGAATCAAAGCATGATATTTGTGTGCAATGGCTCAAGAATTATTCTGGAAAACTATATTCCACCGAAGCTGTTTTGACGGAAGTTCTTTACCTTTTAAACTTTTCGGTAAAAGCTCAAACAGCATCCATTGATTTTGTTATTGAATCAGTTGTTGAAGTAATTCCCTCCAGTGTTGAGAGTCTGAGAAAAGCAAAAAAATAATCAAAAAGTACTCAGATCTGCTCATGGATTTCGCTGATGCCACAATTGTATGCCTTGCAATGGATACAGGGATACATAATATCATTACCTTTGACCAAAAAGACTTCAATATTTACAGACTCAAAAATCAGCCATTTTTCATTACGCCTTAACCAAACACACAAAACAGACCAGATGACCAAACAAACCTATATAAGGCCTTGAAATTCCTGCCTATAGTCTTTTAATTCAGATTAAAGTTTGGGTGAAGTTATGTAGCTATAGATATTTATACGAAAGCACCTTTACATTATAAACCATAATTTATTAATATGCAGTCATGGCTGAAAAAGAGACAGACTATTATGAAGAGGATGAAATAGATTTATTATCGTTATTTGGTGTACTCTTTAAATACAAGCTATTAATAATTATTACAACCCTTATATCCGCTCTTGCGGTCTTAGGATTCTCGATTCTCTCCCTTTCTCTCCCACCTGAAAAAAGCCCCCTGCCGAACCAGTACCGGGGTCAAGCCCTGGTTTTGGTACAGGATCAAGAAAAGGGTGGGTTGTCCTCAATAGTATCTTCTTCCGGCTTAGGTTCATTGGCAAGTTTAGCCGGCGTCTCTCCTGGCCCGAGTTATGGGGAATTGGCTATAAAGCTGCTTAAGGGCAAATCAATACTTGATAAGATCATTGAGGAATATAATGTAATCGAAAGATATAAGATCAAGGAGCATTTCAAAGCAGATTCGCGCAATAAACTATTGAAAAACTCCAAGTTTGATTATGATGATAAAACAAATACCATAACCATTAGTTTTGAGGACTACGATCCTGTCTTTGCAGCACAAGTAGTTAACCGTATGGTGGAGCTTCTCGACCAGCGCTTTTCCACAATTGGGGGAAACAGGAATATCACCAGAAAGAACCTGCTTGAAGGCAAACTAGCCGATGTTTCAGCGGAAATGTCCAGATTGGAAGCCCTGATCCAGGATTTTCAAGAAAAACACGGAGTATTGACCGTTGAGGAGCTCGCTGTAGAACAGGTTACCATCCTGGCTGAATTGCGCTCCCAAATGATCCTAAAGGAAATGGAAATTAAGACCTATTCCGATTTCAGTAAAATCGAAGATCTCGCGATTAAAAGACTAAAAGCCGAGCGGGACAGCCTGCTTCGCATGATAAAAGAAGTGGAGCACGGTTTCTCAAGCTACGAAAGGGTCATGCCTCCCAAAAAAGAATTGCCGGAATTGGCCCTGGAGTTTGCTCATCTAACAAGAGACCTTATTGTCCAGGAAAAAATCTATGAAATTTTGACCCAACAGTATGAGATTACCAAGCTTTCCGTGGAGGCAGAAGAGCCTATTTTTCAGATCCTGGAATTGGCGGAAATACCGGATAAAAAATCAGGCCCGAGTAGGTCGATGATATGCATAGTAACCGTATTTGTGGCATTTTTCTTGAGCATAATTACTGCTTTTATTCTAAACGCAGCTAAAAATATCAAAAATGATCCTGAAAAACTGAAAAGGCTAAAGGGAATCAAGGAATGAAAAGATTTCCCATCTACTTTCTGATTTTTTTACTCTTAATTCAGATAAGTTTTTCAGAAGAATCATCAGCACAAGTCGATGAAAGTATCTCTCCTGAGAGTGGCTTACTCCCTTTGCTTAGCGACAGAAACATGTTACTCCTTTCTATGTCAGCAGAAGACTATCCGGTTACACCCGGGGATATATATAAACTGTCCTATTTAACTGCAAATGCTCCCGTTTCTCATGAAGTTATTGTAGAAAGTGATTTTACCATTAACCTTAATGTCTTTGGAAAAACTAAGGCTGAAAATATTAGCTTTACAGATTTTAAAAAAATTGTAGAATACAGAGTTACCCAAGCATATCCGGACAGTACGCCTTCCATCACGATTTTATCGAACGGTCGATTCCAGGTATATATGAAAGGAGAGGTGCAGAAGGCTGATTATATAACGGCCTGGGGTCTTACACGACTTAGTCAGGTTATTGATGGCCGGCTTACCCCATATTCCTCCATTAGAGATATGGAAATAACATCCAGGGAAGGCGCAGGCAGAAAATATGACCTGTTCATGGCCCAGCGTTTCGGAGAAAAAGAACAGGACCCCTATATCAAGCCCGGCGATACTATTGTGGTTTCCAAAAGAGAGAGAGAAGTTGAGATAACAGGGGAGGTCAGGAGGCCGGAGAAATATCAGCTTTTGCCCGCTGAAGGATTAAAAGATTTGATTGAGTTTTATGGGGATGGGTTTACAGTACTTGCCAATAAATCACGGATCATACTGGAGAGGCTCGTTACAGAAAGCGATAAAATTGCCGAGAGTTTTACCTTAGATCTGAGTCTGGGGTATGACCAGGAGTTGGAACTTAAAGATTTGGACACCATCTTTGTTCCGCAAAAGACCGCAAGACTGCCGGTAGTATACCTGGAAGGGGCTATTAGCAGTGACATTGAATCGAAGGAAGGAGAGGAGGCCCAACCTGAATCCTCCAATAAAGTAACGGTTACATCTAAGGAAGGAGACACGGTATATAATAAAGTAACGGTTACATTTAAGGAAGGAGACACGGCATATAATATATTATGGCCGCAGAGGAATCTGATATATCCGGCAGCCGATCTTCCGAACTCTTTTATTAGTAGAGATGGCAATGGAAAAGTTATCCCTGTAAACTTAGAAAAACTATTGTATGACTATGATCCGTCTCAAGACATTGAGCTTATGCCGTATGATCATATTATTATCCCTTTCAGACAGTTTTTTGTAATGGTGACAGGCGGTGTACACGACCCGGGCCGATATCCGTATGTGCCGGAAAAGACCTCCCAGTACTATATCAATTTAGCCGGAGGTATTGATCCGGAGCGGGGTTCTGACAGTGTTGTTATTACCGACAGAAATAATAATAAGCGGGACAAGCAGTCCATTTTAGAACCGGAGGATAGAGTTTTCGTTCCTTACTCATTCTCCTATCACTTCTTAAAGTATACTCCGCTTGTTATCTCTTCAATTACAGTCGTACTTTCAATATTGATTGCCGCCGGAGTGTTCTAATAAAATTATAATCAGTTTCCTGCTATGTATCCTTCCCTTCCCAGGTGCAAAATGATTTGGGTACCTCAGATATAACCCAGGTTTGACATTTCCAAAAACTAATTCTATACCACAAAAGAAATTATAAATTTCATTTCGTTCACGTTGTATCTACATTCATCTTTCATGCGAAATATCGACTTTCTTTTTCATCTTCATCGTACATTATCTAACTCTTCAAACAGCGTCATCATCGTTAATGGCTCTTCCCCAGTTCTTATTATTTTCTTCACCGCTTTGTCGTATTTATCATAAGCTTCAGGAAATAGTTCTTTGACCTTCTTCTCCATCAAGGTCCCAATCAAAAGCGCAAAATAGCTGATCATGAGATTTTTACGAAAAAAGAAATAGCTTGAAATTCTCCAAAACTCCCGTCTATCAGCCCGTACCCAAAAGTGACATGATCTCTTCAGTAATATTTTCCTGGCTTTTGCCGCAGGTCTTGATCAGGCGCCCCAGGGTCCGATATACCGGAAGGCGGTTTTCATAGATGGCTTCTAGTTCTTTCCGGGGCAATTTGAGGAGGGGACGGGCATCGTCTTCTCCGGTGCGCTTCAGGAACTCCTCAAAGGAGACTTCCAGGTAGACAGTAAACGATTCCTTTTGAAAAAAGGTCCGGTTTTCCTTTCGGATGGGAGTTCCTCCCCCAGTGGCGACCACCAGTTTATCTCGCCCGGTGAGACTGTAGAGCGCTTCTGTTTCCAGCCTTATTTTCTATTATCTAATCCAGGTCCAGGAACAAGTACCCGATCCTTTCAGCCAGGAGCCGGCCGACGGTGGATTTGCCGGAGCCCATGAAGCCGATCAGGGAGATTCTTGAGGGTAAACTTTGCGGTATGATCGGTAACATGGATAACGTTGCTTCCTGCTCTACTTGACGACCAGCACCTTGCGGATCTCATTGATCCCCGGCGCCACCACTTTGATGAAATACACGCCCCTGGCTACGGCCCGGCCGCCCCGGTACCAATCACCGGCCGTGTCATTGACCAGGCGGCCGAGGAAAAGTCCCGGAGTCGCAGCAATTTCAAAGAAGAAATCAACTAGGGCGCCGTCCTTGATTCCCGCATCACCGGGATGAAGCAGCATCTTCAATCCAATCCGCTCCGCATTGAGAACATACAGTTGCAGGCACATCTCCTACAATTACAATACCGAATCCCAAATCAACAGTGAATGTAGTTTTTCCTTGTTTCTTATTTCCGCCACAAAGAGGGCATTTACCAGACGGTTTCTTAGTCATGTTACCTCCGTGTCTTGTAATCTGATTCGAAATGGTCTAAATCAGGTTTATATGCAGTAATAATATGGCAGCAGTGATTTTGTGAATCGTATGCTGGAACTACATGAAACGGTTGCTCAGCAACCCATCCTAAAAACAGTGCACTTGGATATCGCTTATTATCAGGGTAATCTTCTATAACCTTTCCAGAGAATGTTTTTGCCATTCGATGTGACCACCTTCAATCGCATCTTTGATCTTATCTCTATTCATTTACTGTTGGATTAAGATAAATTTATACAGCATTAGCAATTAGCAAGATCATAATTCGAAAATATCCTGTTTTCAACTTACGGAAAGTGAGTTGATAAGAAACGAATGAAGATTTCCTTAGTGTGTCCCATATCGGAAGTAGCAAGATTTTTTTGTAAGTCCATAATTATGATAGTACGAAAGCTGTATTTGGGATATAAGGCTTGCCCTTGTGAGAATTGAAGGCTAAAGAGAAGATGAAGCGGCTAATTCAAGGAGGATGGAGCAAGACACGGCGGCTGCGATCGACCTCCCGTTTGACGGCCAGAAAAAGCTCCGGTACCCGCTGGGCCTCATCTATTACCATCGGCCCCTGCAGGCCGGAGACAAATCCCTGCGGGTCCTGCGTGGCCGCAGAAAGAACGGTTGGATCATCCAACGAAAAGTATTCGGCAGGATAGTCTTTCTCCGCCATGTACTGAACAAGGCTGCTTTTCTAGGTCTGCCTTGCCCTTATGACGAGTCGAATTAATTGTCTTTAATAATTTGCGTAAATACATTAAAATAGAAAAAAATGAAGGAATCTATATATCTTGAAACAACAGTTGTTAGCTATTTTACTTCCAAAATAAGTCGAGACATCATAGTACTTGCCCATCAAGAAATTACTCAAGAATGGTGGCCCAAAGCATTAAAACGCTTTGAGGTCTTTATTTCTGAAATCGTAGTTGAAGAAGCAGGGTTAGGCGATGTAGAAGCTGCAAAAAAAAGATTAGAGGCACTTAAAGATTTTCCTCACTTAGAATTTGTCCGGCGAAATGATGGCTAAAGTATATGTGGAACAATTGGAAATTTCAGAAAAATCTATTCGTGATGCTATACATATTGCTGTAGCATCCGTGCATAATATCGATTATCTTGTAACGTGGAATTGTGCTCATATTGCGAATGCTGAAGTCATTAAAAAATTTATGAAGATCAATACCACTTCTGGTATACATACGCCAATTATTTGTACACCAGAAGAGTTAATGGAGGTATAAACTATGTGGAGAGATCCAATCGTTCAGGAAGTTCGTAAAGCAGGTGAAGAGCTCGCAAAGAGGTCGAATTTTGATTTACACACTTTCTTTGAAGTTTTAAGGGAAAATGAGAGAGAGCGGAACTCTAAATTAGTCTCCAGAGAAGATATTGAATTATCATCAAAAACTTAGATTCACTTCGACCATCTAAACCACTGGTACTATCAATAATTCCCTTGTCCGTTTGCGGGAAAATCTTAACAAAATTCAGCAACAATTTCTTAGCAGCGTTATGATATCTTCGGTAATCTTTTCCGGGCTCTTGCCGCAGGTCTTGATCAGGCTGCCCAGGTCGTGGTAGACCGGCAGGCGTCTGTCATAGAGAGCTTTCAACTCTTTCTGGGGCAGTTTCAGAAGGGGGCGGGCCTCATCACCTCCTGTTCGTTTCAGGAACTCCTTAAAAGAGACTTCCAGATAGATGGTAAACGATTCCTAAGCAATTAAGAGCATGGATCAAGGGAAAGCTATCCAAACAGTCACTAAGCAAAAAGAAGAAATAACCCCGGGCGCTGTTTCCTCGTGCGGTTCAGGCCAGGGGGTCCCACACCCTGGAAAAACCGAAGTCTTGAAAATCTTTCGCATTCCTGGTGGCAAACTCCTTCACCCCATAATGCCTCAACGTGAAGGCCAGCCGGCCATCAAAAATAGAGTGACGCCCTCTGCCCGGCTGAGCAGAATATTCCCAAACTTCTTTCATCAGATAACCCGGATAGTCGATTACCATCCAGTTCTTGTTCGCGCGGTATTGCCGGCAGACCTGGACGGCTTTCTGTCCATTGAGGGGTCTCTCAACCACCGCCGGGTTTCTTAGCAAGACATAAAGCTAAAACCAGCACGAGCTCAAAGATTTCTGCGGGCCACCCCCCTGCGGGGATGAAGACACCTTCCGGCTGCTACATTCATTACTTTCTACCTCATACTTGCTGCCAGATCTGAATAGTCCGGCGGCCGAAGCCCACAGCGCCTCCAAAACGGCACTGGCTGCGGTCAACCTGGAAGCTGAAGACAGCCTCTCCGGCATCGAGTGAATCGAGAAGCTTCGCATGGCCTATTTCCTGCCTGGAATAGTAGTGGTGCGAGATGTGAGGGTTTGAAATCCCTGAAATTCCCCATTTAACAGCCTGCGCCCAAAAGCGAAATGATCTCTTCGGTAATATTTTCCGGGCTCTTGCAGCCGGTCATAATCAGGCGGCCCAGGGCCCGATAAACCGAGAGGCGCTTTTCATAGAGGGCCTTTAATTTTTTCGGTGGCAGTTTCAGGAGGGGACGAGCCTCATCAGATCCCGTTCGCTTTAAGAATTCCTTAAAAGAGACTTCCAGGTAGACAGTAAGCGACTCATCTTTAAAAAAGGCCCGGTTTTCCATCCGGATGGGAGCTCCTCCCCCAGTGGCGACCACCAGTTTATCCCGCCCGGTGAGACTGTAGAGCTCTTTTGTCTCCTGCCTGCGAAAGTCCTCTTCACCATAGGTTGCAAAAATCTCCCGGACCGGCTTCCCGGCCTCACTCTCTATTATTTCATCCAGATCCAGGAACCGGTAGCCGATCCTTTCAGCCAGGAGCCGGCCGACGGTGGATTTGCCGGAGCCCATGAAGCCGATCAAGGAGATTCTTGCGGGTAAACATTGCGGCATGATCGTCTACCTGGGTTACTTGACTACCAGCACCTTGCGGATCTCATTGATTCCCGGTCCCACCACTTTGATGAAATACACGCCCCTGGCCACGTTTCTGCCGCCCCTATTCTTTCCGTCCCAGGTGGTGGTATAGTCCCCGGCATCCTTTCTCCCCCGGTAGAGAACATTCACTATGTCCCCTTTCAGGTCGAAGACGTGAATGGTTACCATACCCGAGGAAGGCAGTACGTAATGGAGCTTCACCGTTTCACCTTGGGTGGGATTGATGACATTGTTCAGGATGCTGACATTTCCCCGCTGCCTCCGGACATCCCGGATATAGAAGGACCAGGGCCTCACGTACCGGTACCAGTCACTGGCCCCAGTATTGGTCACTCTGCCGCAGTAGAGACCCGGCGGTCCGATAATCTCGAAGAAAAACTCAACCAGTGCGCCGTTCTTGATTTCTGAGTCATCGG
>VRUG01000068.1:0-6128 GCA_019456255.1 Planctomycetota bacterium
GCATCGGGCGGCGTTGCAGATTTACCAGGCTTACTGCAGTTGTTATTGACAGGCGGTGCGCTCGGGTCCATTGCGGACAATATTCGCAAACGCGGTTTGATTGCAGGGCTGAAACGCAATAGAGAATCTTAAGAATGAAAGAATTTTGCAAGTCAAAAACTGTCTGGCTTAAAGTGATCATAATATCAGCCGGCATCATTTTCGGGGCCGGCCGGATCAGCCATAGTTTCGATCAATTAAAAGAACAGGTAAAATCAAAGCTGGACAAAGAAATCTACGAAAGAGATTGCCAGCATTTTCAGCGTGAATTGGATTTACGATTAAGACGAATCGAGGAAAAGATCGATGCTCTCAATCCAATACATAAAAACAGTCCTGGCCGGCTTCGGACTCAGGAACCTTAATGTCAAATTTGATGTAGACCAAAAACAGGTCAAAGTTACATTCAATTTGGCCGGCCGGTCAAACGAGCGGCAGATCAGCTTTGAAGAAATCGAAACCGCCTTCAGAGATAGTGATTCTGGGGCCGTAGCAGCTCCAGGTTTGCGAAAAGTTGACCACGTGGGCAGTTCGTAACCCTCCTCCAAAACCAGCTCATTGCAGGTCGAGCTGGTTTTTTTATTTTTTTTTGTTGACAAGAAGTAACAGGCTAATTACCCTGGGCAGGGAGGCGGGTATACTTACCTATAAATAGGTAAGTTACCCGCCTTTGACGGTCGGCTCGTCTTTTAGCCGGCCAACCGTCATGAAATGGAATCGCCTACGGCGATAAGAGTTTACAACGACATTGGGGCTCTGCCCCAAACCCCTGGCAGCTCCGCTGCCGCTGTTCAGTAGGGAAAGGATCAAGAAATGATAAAAATCGCAACTATAATCGCAATCGCAAGTCTGGTAATTATCGGTCTATTTATCATCGGTTGCTGTTCATCAGGAGATAACGCATGTTATAAAGTCTGGTGGGGCTTAGAACCACATCCTGCAGATCCAAATCGCTATACTGATCCCTGGGAAAGATTTCTAAATCCTGCAGTGCGGCAGGCAGATGATCCAGGGCAAGGTTTTTGGGATTGGGTTTTTGGAATAAAAAAATAAAAAATAATTAAAAATTAAAGTTGACAAACCCTTACTACCGATATAAAAACAAAGATTAAAATATCCGATAATATATGTTCTGTTACGTAGGTCTTTATAAACAAAGGACTTATATAAAAGCGGCAACGGTATGAGCAAAACGGCACAGACCGATAAAAAACACACCAAACCCACAAAACCCCACAAAACAGAAATACGCAAATCCACCGTAGATGAAATCACAAACCGCCGGACTTTTGAGCCTTTTGACAAACCTACGGTCGGCTGTCGATTCCACAGATTCCGCAAACGAGGTGAATCCCTTACAGGCATACTCGGATTCCCCATATCAAACTTTCGCCAATGTAGCAGTTACCCTTTAGAGCTTGATTCCGGCGAAGTTGTAGAAATTGTCGGCAATCGATTTTTGCATCAGCAGATCCGGAAAGGCGGATTGTGCGGCCAAAGAGTCGAAATCGTTTATCAGGGCCGCGAGTTTATGGGAGGGGGGCATTATCGCAAAATTTACAGGGTCTTCAAAATTCAAATGTAGGGAGCTTGTAAAATGGCAAAAGAGAATACGAAAATCACATTTTGTCCGAACTGCCAGCAGCCGGCAATCCGCAAAGGCAGCGAAATCACATGCGAAAGTTGCGATGCAGTTTTTACGGTAACTAAAAAAGACGGTCCGCGTGTCAAAGAGGTGGGGCCGATTGATGATCACGAAAAACGCCTGCAGGCGGTTGAGGAAAAAGTTTTCGGCGACGAACCTGATCAGCCGGAAAATCCAGATTCGACAAACGATGAAGTTCAAGACGAATCCGATGGAGAAAACTGGTAATGGCAAAGAAAAAAACAAAAAAGAAAACAACTAAAAGCCCAAAAGAAAAAGCCCCGCTACAAGAGCCGGCAAAAATAACTCCGCATCCGACGGCCGGTCCTAAAGTTGACGAGTTCGAGCAAAAACTTGACCAACAGTTAGCAGACGCAAAAGAGATTGGCAAACGTGGACCTGGCCGGCCCCGCAAACAGCCGGAATCGGAGCCGGAATTTGAGCTTGATCTTAAAACGATCGCCCAGGGCCTGAAAATGCCTTTTGATTTATGGGCGGTAAGTCAAAAAATAGAACAATTGCGAGTCACTGATGATGAAGCGTGTGCAATTGCGATACCAGCTAAAAAATTACTGGATTACTATTTTCCAGGAGCTCCGGTGATTGCAATCGCCTGGGCGGGCCTGGTTATAAGTTTATATACAATCACCGCACCGCGTTTGAAACTAATAGCAGACTTAAAAAAGCAGAAAGAAACTTCCTCCGCGACCTCGGCTGGTCAAATGGATCAAGGCCAGGGAGGGCCTGACCAGCCGGTGTCAAATGAAAATCAGCCAGTTGCACGGATACAATTCCCGCAAGCGACAAAACCAGTAGAGCTTTAAGAAAGAAGTTAATTATGGCACACCAGGGAAAATGTGTGAAATGTAAAATCCGATATACTTGGGATAGAAATATAAGATTATCACATTCACTGGCTGGCAAACACCAATTCCGAGCTCTATGTCCAAAATGTAAAACGCCCTTACAACCAACAGCATATTTCTTGTCGTGGCCAGTTGTACACCAAGAACCAATCAAAGGGCTTTGATATGACAGAGAAAAAAATCATATTGATTTTTGGCAAGCGGGGCAGCGGTAAATCTTATCTTGCCCAAAAATTAGTCGAACGCGAAGAACGGCTTGTGATTTTTGACACTCTGTCCGAATATCAAAACGGCGTTGTGTTTGAAAGTTACGAAGGCTTTACAGAATTTTGGCGTAAGATTTATCAGCATCCTTATCGCTTGATTTACCGGCCATTGAATCCGGACCAGGAAATTGATCTTATTGCAGATTTGGTTTATACCCTGGGCAATTGTTGTTTTTTAGTAGAGGAAATCGATTGTTATTGCACCGCTTATCAAATCAGCGAATCTTTTGCCCACGTTGTCCAGCGGGGCCGGCATCAAAATATATCGCTAATCGGAATTACACAACGTCCCTATGGTATACACCGGCTCTTAACGAGCCAGGCGAAAGAGATATATGTTTTCAATACCAACGAACCCAGGGACCGAGAATACCTGCGAACGCTTTTAGGTCAGGAAATTGAAGAAAAACTGAATCAATTAAAACAATATGAGTATATCAAATGGACGGACGGCAAAGAAGGTTTAGAAATTGGAAAGGCTTAAAATGAAAGTGACGCTACCTGATGGAACCGAAGCAGAAATCCCAAACGAATTCGTCTATCTTGAGAACAGAAAAAATCCTGGATTTGCCATAATCGCCGGATCGATATATAGACTCGAAATGGTATTGGAAAAGTTTTTGAAACAACGAATAGAAGCCAACAAAATGCTTGAAGGCTTGCTGAAGGACATAAGCAGGTCAATCGAAGCAAAGGGACAATGAGCATGACCAAAGAAATCAGACAAAAGGAATCAGAAAACCAAAAGAAAAAAAGGAGCAAAAATGATCCAGGGTATTGTCAAACCAAACGGAGTACTTGTTCCCAGAGAACAAATCGAGCAGTTGTTCGGTTCAGAATTGGCCGGCGACTGTATAGATCACTTGCTTGCAAGAGGGTTGGTTAGGGCTGTTGATGAAACAGGTCAGCTGATTGATTCTGAGAACGGACCGGTGATTGATTCTAAGGACAAGCCGGAATCAGACCAGGATGATCAGCAGCAACAATCCGAGCAAAAACAGCAGCCCGAACCGGAATCCGAACAAGAGCAAACCGACAGCAAAAACACAAATGTGGTCCATGACGGCTCCGGTGTTGTTTAAAAAATCCAAAAAAATAAAAAAAAGTCAGCGTTACAGCAAAATCCGATATCCAGCCTGATCCTGCTGCCCTGGCCGGCAGCCAGCTGGAAGTGGAGTAACGCTATGTATAAACGCTATAGTTATCGTAAAAAATACTGTCGTTGGTGCGGAAATGCCTATAAAGCAACACAGCCGGTCGATAGAGACGGTTTCTGTGATACGCCCTGCAGGCAGGCCCGTTACCGTGCCTATAAAAAGTACGTTACGGCCAAAGCAGGGCGACGTTAAGTTGATTTTCGGGATCGGAAATCGCTGTAACGCGCAAAGTAAAAAAGTTGGTTAAGTGACATAGAAATATATTGAAAAAAGATGTTGAGTATTTGTAGAATGGAATCTGGAAGTACTGAAAAGCGGCTGGCGATAGGTATTTGGTCAGCCGCTTTTTACTTATCGCCGGTCGCAAAGGTAAAATTTTATTTTCAAGGAGATGTATTATGACGGCAATCAAGTTACCGAGCATTAACCAGTTAGTCTCGATGGCCATAGCGATCGCGATTCTGTTTTTCCTGGTCAAGCTGTTACCGGAAAACGTAAGGCAGTTTTTCAGGGTTTGACGATTCGCCGAGCCATTGTAAGGCAGCTTGACTGTCCCTTGCCAAGCTGTCTTGTCACAAATTTTGAAAATTCATATAGGGAGTTATAATTATGAAGATTTTGGAACGCGAAATTGGATCGATAACATTCGCCTCAAATCAAACTCGAACGATACAGCTGCCTCGCAACTATGCTTATAGGTCATTGCAGTTATTGCTCATAGCCGATTTGACCAGGTCCACAACGGCGGGGGCGGGGGACGCCTTTAATCCCAAAGACGCCGCACCTGCGCAGCTGATCAAAAACATAATGATCAGAGCCAACGGTCGCGATGTGATCAAAAATTACGACATGGAGACTTTGCACCGGCTCAATGAGATGCGTCACCATACCAGGCCATATATTTATTCCCAGGACTGGATTCTTGGTGCTGATGCAGCGAATAAGACATTGAAAGTTGCAGCACAAATCGACTTTGCCATGTGGGATGCGATTCGGCCAATTGACACTTTGCTTAATTCGGCCGGCCTTGCCACGCTGGAGCTTATTATCACCTGGGGGACCGGAATGGATACGATGAGTGATGACTGGCAGGCTGCAACCGGGGCCGCTGTTACCGTCAACAGTGCTACGCTGTACGTTGCAAGCGTGGAATCGGTCGGAGTGCCGGCCGGCACGCGATTCTTGGTGAACAAGGAATACATGCTCCGCAGCCAGGTAAATGCAAGCAACAATAATCACCAGATTGAGCTTCCGACAGGTAATCTGTATCGGTCGATCGTTTTGAAAACGCACACGGACGGTGAACAAACCGATACGATGATCCCGACACCGCAATTGATCACGTTGCAGGCCGGAACCGAAGTTTTCAAACAACGAATCGGAGAATTTTTGCAGGCTGATAATCGCCTTGAAAAAGAGCTGCAGGTCCCGGAACGGCCAGGCTCAGGGGCCGCGTTGAATCATGAGCTGCAGGAACTTTTGTTGAACGGCTACTATCTGTTGGAATTTGTCAAGGATGGCCGTTTGACCGAGATGCTGGACACCAGCCAATTATCGAGTTTGAAAATTGCTATCGATGTGACGAAAGTCGGCACTAACGACTTTATCGATGTTTACCCATGTGAGCTGATAGCACCCCCGGTAGCAGCTGCTTAAAATTAACAGTCGCTATGAAGGTGTAGGATGGGTTTTATAGCGATTCTTGTATCGTGACAAGGATCGCTATTTTTCGTTATGATTGAAGAACTTATAAAATTTGCTAAGCAGTACCATGAAGGTTTTTCAGAAGTACCCGACGCGTTTTTGCGGCGGATGTTTGAAACCTACAAAGATACGACACTTGTTAATTCTGTTGATGGTGAGATATGCGGATTTGGTATTTATCAGGAATGGCCGGATTTGCTTAATTTTATTTGTATGGTAGGGAATCCTGAAGGTGACGTTTTCAAAAACATTATTGCCCTGATGGACGCAAGATGCAAAATACCAGACAAAAAAATCGTTTTTTTCGATGAAACTAAAATGGAATTAAAAATCTTATGCCCCCATTAGTCGCAGCAGCGATAGCTATAGCACCAGTAGCTGCGGTTGCAGTGAGGGCATATGCCGTTACTGAAAGTCGTAGCCAGACCAAGTCGGTTAAAAGCGAAGCAAA
>VRUG01000068.1:6228-8754 GCA_019456255.1 Planctomycetota bacterium
GTAGCTGCGGTTGCAGTGAGGGCATATGCCGTTACTGAAAGTCGTAGCCAGACCAAGTCGGTTAAAAGCGAAGCAAAAAAACAGCGGGCACAGCAACAAGAAATGTTTCAAAGAGATTTAGAGGCCGGCGAATACTTTGAGGAATTATCAACTAAGCAAATGGAGCTGCAGGCCCAGGCGGCGAACATAAGAACATTAGCCGATTTGATTGCCAGCCAAAGGCAAACCGAACCAGAGACCAGGATTTTTACATTGCCGGCCCAGAAAACACAAACGCCGATCCAGCAAATAAACCTGGCAATTGATAAGTTGTTAAGAGGTTAAAATGGCAGCAGTTACGGAAACAGATATTTTTCAGCAGCAAAAAAAGACGATCGATACCTTAATAAATGTTCTTGAGACTCAGCCGGCAACGTTGCAGCCGCAATATATTTATGCAACACCGGCCCCCGCACAAAAACAATCACCGAATTATTTATTATGGGCTGGTTTAGGTCTTTTACTTTTTTTAACTGTTAAAAAGGGATTGTAAAATGTTTGCAATGATAGGTGACGTTGTAGCAGGGGGGTTTAATGCGGTCGATAACATTATAAACGGAATCGGCCAGGGTGTGAGTCGCATAGGCAGCACGTTTTTTCCTGCCCCGCAGCGGACACAGGTTATAAGTGAGATCACAAAATCGGCACCGAATCAGGGCGACATTTTCCGAAAGACAGCGGTGGAAAATCAATCCATGATAGAGACGGCGGCAATGTTAGCTAATGACTGGATCAATACACCTTTTGAAAATCAATTTGCAATTCCGGTTAAAGTCAGGGAAAGCCGGCAATTAGCCGAAAAAGTATCGACCGGGCCAATTGAAGCGATAGGGGGGATGTTTAGTGATGTTTTAGATTGGGCCAAACAGGCCGGAACTGCAAGCAGAGAAATCCGGACCGCTGTAGATGAGATCGCCGGCGTCTGGGGGGTGCGTTCACCCATCCCGGAAGGACCTGTCGAAATCGGAAACTCCCGCGGCCGGGTTGGAAACACAAATCCACCGCAAACGGCAGGTGCGGATATTATAAGCACAGTTATAGGCACGGGACGCGCTTTAATGGACCAGGTCAAAGGGCTTTACAATCTTGCCTTTCCTCAGCAGGGCGGGCAGCCGGCTGTTGGAATCCGACATGAGATTGCACCGAGTAAAGGCTTAAGTGCCGGTTTGGTTTTAGGCGGGGCTGCTTTGATTGTTGTTTTGCTGATGAGGAAAAAATAAAATGAAAGAGGACCGTTTTGCAAACAATATATCGGAAGTGGCACGCCGATCGGCGGCGGTCCCGAAACGGCTGGATATAGATTTGTCGATCGCATTGACAGATCAGCCTTATCACATAAGCGGTAATCTTTTTTACATTTTTTCCGCACCGGACGAATCCAGCTATCTCGATATCAAAGTCAACGAAACCAGGGAGCCGGTAATCAGTTATTCAGTCCACACAGGTTTGGTTACGCCTTTTGACGCACTGTATATAACGACACCGGCCGGTCAATCGGGAACGATGGTTTTGATTTATGGTACCGAAGCACCGAACCTGCTACAGATCATCGATAACAAATCCACAACAGTTGCAGGGGTAGGGGGGATACTTGACGAGCTCCGCGGCGATCTAACCGAAGAAACCTGGGGGACAGAGATTACTGTCGGCAATGCCGCCGCCGTTCAGATTTTGGCTGCCAATGCAGCTCGCAAGGCATGTATAATTCAGGCAAAGGCCGCAAACACAGGGATCGTATATATCGGCTTTGATAATACCGTGACAACAACGAAGTGGATCGCCGAGCTGCAGGCGGGAATGTCTTTTGCGGTCGATGATTATCGCGGTGATCTTTACGCCAGGGCGGACGCAGCTGGCCAGTTAGTTGGCTATGGAGAATGGTAATGGGCGGCGAAATTAACGGACTGGATCACGATACGCAGCTAAAGTTTGGGGCCTGGGTTTCGCGATCAATCGATACGGTTTATTTAGCTGCAACCGATGGTTTTGTGTTGGTATCGCTTACGCAACCAGGATGGGTTTTTTTGACAGGAAAAAGCAGTGCGGCGAATCCGCCTGCCGTCAAAATGTATGATTTATCGTATCAGTCTGCAGGGCAGGATTATGCTGGTATGGAGTTTCTTGTTCGCAAGGACGAATACTGGAAAGTCGAAACAAGCTCCGGAGCGCCGACTGTTTATTGGATTCCTTTGGAAGAGGTTGTAATCAGACCGTAATGAGTAAAATTTTAGTACAAACTGGATTTGGTTATTATAAGAATCAGGCTGGGGATATAGTCAGCAAGGCCGAGCTGCCGGCAGGTAATCACGACCTTGCCAATGGTTTTGTCTATATCGAAGTACAAAACAAGTCCGAACTTGATGCGATCGAGATATGGCAGGACCCAGCAATTTTACAGCAGCACGAAAATGAACAGAAAATCCGGACTAAGATGCGACAGCTTGCAATTGACGCCCTAAAAGCAGCAGGGGACCTGCCGGCCGATTT
>VRUG01000069.1 GCA_019456255.1 Planctomycetota bacterium
GTAACCAGATTTTAGACTCAGCAGTAATAGGAATTTGGGATTTACCTGATTCAGAAGAATTAAATAAAAAATTAAGTTATTATAAATACCTTATCGATGATGAATCGGTATCAAAATATCAGGTAAAAAACATTAATAATATTATAAATAAAGTTCAAAACCATAAGCTTAAAGAAATAACACATTTTGAATTTCTATCTTTGTGTTATGCGATAAGAAATTCATACGCACATAATGGGGAAACAGCAAGATCAGGTACTTCTTCATATATAATTAAGATTGAACTATTAAATCTTTGCTATCATTATATATTAAGAATTATGTATAGATATTGCAGGTATATGCTCATAGAATTAATAAAGGATATTGACTAGACTTGAGACGCACAACAACCGCATGAACCAGATTTGGCTACTGTCATGGAAATTGCTCTTCACTACTTTCGGCAATTTCCACGCCAGCTTAACGCCAAACAGGTTATGCGGAACGTTAGGAATCTCTCTCCCTTGGGTGGTACAGGCTATGCATCTTCTTTAGGTCTCCAATCTCAACTCTCAAATACCGCTGTGTTGTTTTTAATGAGGAATGCCCCAGCAGTTTTGCAATATAAGTGATATCCACATTATTGGCAAGAAGGTGGGTGGCAACCGCGTGGCGCATCGAGTAACAGGACAAATACTTTTTATTATCTAGCTTTTTAACCACACTCCGCATCACAGATTTATTAATAGTGGTGTTGTTGAATGGATTTCCCCTCTGCGAGAGAAACAGACAACCGGGATCATTTCTTTTACCTTTGAGCATATACTTCCTGGCCTTTTCCAGATAAAGCTGGATATAGTGGGTAGCATATTGTCCTACCGGAACTATTCTGAACTTGTTCCCTTTCCCCTTTACGATAGTCGCTGTCTGTTCTTTTAAATCCACATCCTGGACCTTGAGCTGGCAAAGCTCCGTAGTACGGATACCGCAGCCGTAGAAAAGCTCAATTATTGCCCTGTTTCTTATGGACACAGGATCAGTCAGTTTCATATTTTCTAAAAGAGTTAACATTTCTTTTTGGGTGAGGATATTTCGGGTAAGTCTCTGTTCTTCCTTTGGAAGAGTAATAGAGGAGGCTGGATTCTTTAGAATAAGATCCTGTTTGACAAGAACGGAAAAAAACTTCCTGACTATGATTAATCTCAAGATACGTGTCTTACTGGAAAGCGAATCCCCTTTCCTGTTCTTATAACTTCCCAAATACTTCTGATAGTCCAGAGCAATGTCTTTAGTAACTTTTTCCAGGGATATTATCCTTGGATAATACTTTTCCAGAAAGTTAAAGAATCTTTTAGTATTGTAACAGTAGGTTTCGACAGTTCGTTCCGCTAAATTACGCTCTTCAAGATGCTCCTTAAAAGTATCAAAGTATTTTTCAAATCTCATGGTTGGACTCCTTGTTTTAAATATTCTTCTATCCTCATACGAGGATGTTTGGCATTGATTTCCTGCTTAAGGTTCTTCAGGTCGATACGCAAATAGCCGCGGGTTGTTTTTATACTGGAATGACCTAAGAGCTTGCCGATGTATACGATATTCATTCCATTCAAAAGTAGATCAGTGGCTGAGGTAACCCGCAGGCTGTATGGTTTTATTGGTTTATTCCCGCTTCTCCTCAAGGTTTCCTGGATAGCCCAGCGTACTCCCCAGACGGTTAACCTTTCGCCTGTCTTGTGGTTGATGAATACATAGCTGTGATTTTTATCTTTGATATACCGTGGCCTTACCTCCTTAAGGTACTTTTTGATCCAAGCCAGAGCTTTCATACCAACCGGAACGACCCTGTCTTTTTTGTTTTTAGATTGTTCTATGAAGAGAAGACCTTGCTTGAAATCAATATCCGGGATTTTCAGCTCGTAGACCTCCCTGGGCCTGAGGGCTGAAGAGTAAGCAAGCTCGATAATGGCTTTTCCCTTGATACACAGAGGTTCAACGGTTTTCGTATCCATAAGTATCTTTTCCATTTCAACCTTACCGATAACCGGATAGTTCTTTGTTTGATGCTTTGGCATGGAATAGTCCCTTAAAGGGGAAAGGAAAATGATGCCCTCTTCTTCAAGGTACCGGAAATATTTAATGATCCTGGTTATCTGGTTGCAGTAGGCTTTGGTAGGATAAGCCTTACCGTTCAACGTTTTCAAGTAATCAAGAACAACAGGCTTTGAAATATTAATTACATCTTCTATGTTATTGCAGGTTAAATGTGCTTCGAAGTGGCTGAGATCCTTTCGATAGGCCTTAAGAGTAGAGTAACTATAGTGATTTATCTTCAAGTGGTTGATAAACTCCTCTGTGTAAAACATGGGTATCCTCCTTGACAAACACCGTTTGATTCATAAATTTGTGGCTTTTAGATTTTGTGGTGAAAAATAAACCCCTAATACGCTTATATAGGCGTTCAGGTGTTCTGGTATGCTTAATTTGTTGTGATATAGTGAATTAGAGTATTTAAACCCGGATGTACGGGTATGTTCATTAGGTTCAGGTCTTTTTTATCTTTTAAGCGGTTGCAATTCTTTTTTCAAGCTCTTCCGGTTTCAGAATCGTATTTAAGAAATCAAGATCACTGTAGTTGGCTGTCAGCCGGTACTGATTGGCAAGGCCATTGTTGACCTTAATCAGCTGGAGATATTCATAATCTCTCAATATCCTGAAGTTGTTCCGCACCTGGGCAAAGCTCCAAGAGGTACATTCCCGGATTTCTTTTCGCTCAAAGATGATCTTATCTACCGGGATGTTATCCCTATTTGATCTACCTTGCAAGTATTTCTTGATTAATTCAAGCAGTTTCCGGGCCGAAGCCGGAAGATCATCCAGAGTGTTGTCCAATACACCATCTGATAGAAGCTCATGGGCGATCCGGTAGTCCTGAGGGGTGCATTCGATATATTCGATCACCTCATGCTCGCTGATCTTTTTCCTTTTGAGTTTCCTCTGATATTGATGCAGGAAGCAGATCACGTTGATTAGCCTTAAGAACTTCTCATTGTCTCTGCGGGTTTTCAGAGAGCTTGAGGGGAAGGTGAGTGCCTCTGCATATGGGTTGAATGTAAGCACAGGCTTTAGAAGCCTCTGGGCGAAGATATTCTTCTCAAGTATCTTTGTCAGCTCCCGTTTCTGCAGGTAGCCCTTTAAAGTGTAGTTCTTCCTCTGAAGCTGATGAATAATCCGGGTCTGTTCTTCGGATTCATCGATACTCAAGACAAAACAGCGGTTCAGATTCTCAGGGTTTATATTAGTCGATGTAGTGGTCTCTGCTAAGGAGATTGGACCGTTAACGGTTATACTAACCGTCTTTATTTCTCCACTCACGGTATCTTTCATGGGAATTGCCTTGGTGATAGAACGTCTGGTAATCAGTTCCCTAAGCGGATATTCCGACCCCTGGCTTCCTTCTTTCTCACCGATAACCACGAACTTATTCTTAAGATCATTCTCTCCAAAATAATAGAGAGCCTGTGAACTAATATCACTCATGCTCTGTAAGTCTTCCGGCGGACAAAGCTCTTCTGTGATCTCTACCAGGAGACTCTTTCCCGCCCCGCTTCGGGAAATTAAGATACTGTGAAGCGGATTGTCCATCAGCCGGGAAGTCATTATCAGGTACAGAAGTATTTTATTCTTATGCTCTCTGACATATCCAAGATGAGTGTAATCCTTATCGATCTCATCCATCAGCCGGGGATTTTTGAGGAACTGTAACCCTATCTCTTTCTGGTAATCTGTAAGCTGCGGTTTGACTCGCTTTTTCTGATTCTCTTTCTTTTCCTTATGTTTTTCGATCACTGCTATGATCTGGTGAAGATCCTGTTCAAGTTGGATCTGATCCCGGATACCGAAGCGCTCCATCAGGTTGTAGATGTAGTTCTGCCGGTCCCGGTTCTTGTACAAATCTATCGAATCCACAAAGACCTCATTCCCAGTGAAGGCTTTGATGTTAGCCTTAATGGCCAGGCTGTACTCTATAAAATTACCGATCACCCGGTAGGAAAGATGAGGAAAATGGAATAGAAACCCTCCTTCGATCTCCTGGATGGTATCAGAGCCAGGGACATCTTCATTTTTTGCTGTAAATAGTTCCTCAAGGTATTCCTTTGCCTGACTACCGGAAAGCTTCTTTGCATCAAGTGCTATCCGGCGTGTGGAGATGCCGTTTTTTGTAAGCTCATAATGAAGCCTGGCCCTTCCCTCAAAGGTGAAGATTATCCTGCGAATCGAATGCTCTTTTATAAAATGGATATACTTCTGATCATCTCCGAAGAGAAAGGTTGTATTGGGTATATCGTTCTGGATTAGCAGTAATGCATCTAACGGGCTTTCGGTAAGAATCAGCTCTTCAGCATTCTGAAGGAAAGCTTGATTGAAGATACCTTCATGATTCAAGCATTTAACTTTACTCTTTGATTGAGGGTAGGCACTGTAGCCGGCAATATTTACTATCGCTTTTTCTTCATCGAGAATAGGAATGGTGACAAAGCCTGCCAGTGTTTCCTTTCCCTTGCTTAAAAGCCTGAGCTTTTCGCATCTGGCGTTCAGATCTCCGTTGCCATCAATGAGCTCGGTAAGGCTGCCTCCTGAGTGACCAAGACGAAAGGTTTCAAATATAAACTGCTCAGTTAATCCCTGCTTTCTTAAGTGAGAGAGAACCCGGGTATTTTCAGCTAAGCGTTTAATGCATAGCTGAATGTAGCGCTCCATGACTTCTTGATTGTTCATACTGAAGACCTCCTATAGTCTATTATAATTGTTATAATAGACTTTTATTATAATACTTATCAAAAATATAGTAGTATGTCAAGAGCTGTTTACCTTTCTGTGGTTTTATGTATACTAATATTCATGATTCCTATTGGTAAGATATTAAGAAGCCTGAGATCACAGAAAGGGATTTCCTTACGCCGGATGGGTAAAGAGGTGGGCCTCTCCTTCAATACGTTGAACGCTTATGAGCGAAACGCTATTCATCCGACCCTTGAAAGCTGTTACAAGATGAGCATGTTCTTTGATGTGCCGCTGGAGTATTTCATCTTCGGGGATAAACTTACACAGGAATATCGTGATTCAGAGCTAAAAGCTCTATTCAAAGAAGTGGATGAGTTAAAAAGTACAGACCGAAAAGTAATCAAGAGCTATGTGAAGAAATTCCTGAAAACCAAAAGCCAAATGCAAGAACTCTTAGCCCAGGCGGAAGAAGATACCCAGTAGAATAAAAATTATCAGCACTAATTAACGGTAAACGCACATAGCAAGAAGCTTCTCCTGCAGGGGAAGCTATTCCCCTTTAAACTAAAGAAAAATATGGAAGAAAAAAATCATCTCAAAAAAAGAAAAGAATAAGAAAAATGACTTGACTTTCAAAACAAATATTGCGTTTTCCTCCACTGAAAATATTTATTGGAGGTTAGCTATGGTAAGTTTCAGCGTACCGGTTAAGCACGGTTGTTCAAGTTTTCAGTTTCGCTTTGCGGTTCAAAAGCTGGGCGTCCTGTTTGCAGGCTCCCGGCACCAGGAGGTTCCCCAATCTATGTGTAAGGCTCTAATCCAGGGTCTTGCAGGTGATGGATTTTCCTTCTGGGTCGGCTGTGCAAATGGAGTGGATCGCTCGTTTCGGAAATCACTATCAGAATCAGCATTTACGGATCGGGTATTTGTAGGCTGCGCTTTCAAAGGCAGGGTTAAGGCTCTGTCCAACTATGGGCTTTCAGCATCAACGGTAGTACCGGAAGGCTTATCCCCTAAAGCAGCACTTCGCAGAAGAACCCTGTACCTGGTGAAAAGAAGCTGCATGGTGGTGCTATTTCCTGAAGACCCATACACGGGTCAGTGGGGCAGAGGTTCCCGACTGGTCTTTCGGGCAGCCTTAAATCAACTAAAGCCGGTGTTTGTAATCTGCTCATCTTGCCCAAAGGGCTCAGACCATTACCGGGTAATAGGCTCCTGCCTTTATGGGGCGGAAGGTTTTTGGGTTGTGCCCCATACAATCTCAGATGGCGGGCTATGTGATGAAGAGTTTTAAGGAGGTTTAAAACCATGAAAGAAAACAGAAACATCCAGATAATCATCCGGCCTGTTGAGAACAGGGAGGGAGAACACATAGCCTACTACACGAACGAATTCTTGAAGGCTACCTTTTCAGTGCATCTTAAAGATAACATCTTCGGTGCCCTGGCTCTTCACTCCTTTGCCGAGATGATCCGCAAAACCTATGGGAAAAACTACCGGAGCGGAGAGATCGATTTTAAGGTATCAAGTGAGGCGATGAGTTTTGAGAACAAAGCCCTGTTAGATGTACTGTCTTTCAAGTATGGCGCTTGCGCCTAAAGTCTACAGTAAGGAAAATCTTTCCGTCCCCCCCTCCCCGCCACCACACCATGGCCGTCCCTGGCCATGGTGTGGTGGCGGAGGAAGAAATCAAGCACGGCACAGGACGTGCCGAGCGACCGATAGGGATAAAGTGAACCGGTTTAGGCAAGAAAAGGTAACAGTATTCCGGTCTCATCACGGATGATCCTGACTTATTCGATCCTAGTTTACATTCACGCCGAATTCATTGTTGAACCAGTGAGAGTTTTCAAGTTTGACCGAAATACGAGGCGGCAGCCGGATTGAGAGGCGGTTGACTGAAAAAGAATGGGGGGGGGAATTAAGAAAGAGAAGACCCTAACACGGAACGGAGGGGTTATGGTTTGTCCGCCTTGCTTCGAGCCCGCCGTCCTGGCGGGCTTGTCCTGGTTTGTGGAGCGATGGGAAAATAGCTTCCAAAAAACACGGATGTTTTTTGGAATGTCTGGGACCCGCAATATCAGGAAGCAAATAATATTTTCTCTAACGATCCCACCACCAGAAGAAACGGATTGGATCACCCTCTTACCTGTATTTCATCCGCAGCGATTCTCTTCTTTAGATTCCTATGCTCCCTGGCCGAATAGCGAAAGATGGAAGCGTTGAGAGTTTTCAAGTGTAACCGAAATACGAAGCGGTAGCTGGATGGAGAGGCGGTTGACTGAAAAAAGAATGGGGGGGGGTAATTAAGAAAGAGAAGACGGCGACACGGAACGAAGGGGTTGAGGATACGGACTAACTCTAAAAAGGTGAGCGGTTTGACAATAGTGGTTGGCGGATCGATATAGTAAAATCGGGTGGAACGGCATAGAGGCAATTTTATACATTCGCCAGAAGTGCACAATGGCGAATTTTTTAAGGGTTGAAAATTCGCACTTCGGGAAAATTGGATATCGGCTAACACACCATTCGCCGACTTTGCGCCAGAAGCGCTATTATTGAGAATACTAACTAATGGAAAAAAAGAAGAGCACAGAGACTAAAGGAAAAAGAATCGCAACAATCAGGTTAAGACGTAATCCAATCATAGAAACGAATCTGAACAATCGATTTCTAACGAATATCTTCTCCTGATCCCACCCCCTCTGAGCGCCCCATAGACCCGGCATCCCTGCCAGGTCTATGGGGCTTATTGTAGCAATTGGCCTATCCGAGGGCTACAGGACGTAGCCCGAGGAAGGCAACAAGAATAGTTTTTACCGTAGCAGAAAAAGGTAACAGTAATCCGGTCTCGTTACGGATGATCTTTTGCTTATTCGGATCCCAGTTTACAGTAATTCCGAACTCATTGTTGAAGCGGATCGGAATTGTGCTTTGCTCCCCCAGGGGGGAGAACATAAGTTTGAGGCGGTTAGAGTTTTCTAGTCTATCCGAAATACGAAGCAGTAACCGGATGGAAAGGCGGTTGACGGAAAAAAGAATTGGGGGGGAATTAGGAAAGAAAGATAAGACGACGATACGGAACGGAGGGGTAGAGGAAGCGGGAAGCTTCATGAAAAACGGCCCGATATTGTATTTCTCCCGTAACGATTATCTCCTCTTGATGGTTCTCCGATTATTTTGCCGGACAGTTTCATCTGATTTGTTAAAGGCGAATTCTGATCTACAATTCTCACGTTTTGAAGCTAACCCAATACTTTAAGAGCACTCCAATATTTATTCAGCAATAATCCGGCGTATTCAAGGATCATGCCGGAAAAACCATTCAAACCGGTTTGTCCGCCTTGCTTCGAGCCTGCTTGATCCGGCACATATGGAGCTAATGTAGAGGGAAATATTGAAGACTTAATTTCTCGGATGAAGGTAATGGCGTATCGTCCTGCACCTGTTCGGGAGGTACTGATTCCAAAGGATGGACAGAAAGGCAAATACTGACCACTAGGTATAAGCAAATTCGAGGATAAGATTGTTCAGATGATGGCGGCCAGAGTACTGGAAGCCGTATATGAACCGTTGTTTCTTGACTGTTCGTATGGATTTAGACCGGGAAGGAGCTGCCACACGGCAATAAAAGCTCTGAACACTCATCTTTACCGGAATCAGTGTGAAGTTGTAATTGACGTAGATTTAAGTAATTTCTTTTAAGATTCGATTTCTAAGTAGAATCAGGTCGGATTTACCAGATTCCCTCCAGGGCTGCGTCAAAGTTTTGTGATTTCCTTATTTTGAAAAGAATTACACTCCGCTAGGGACATTCTTTGCAT
>VRUG01000070.1 GCA_019456255.1 Planctomycetota bacterium
CTTCCGCTAATATTTGTTCAATCTGGGCGTCTAATATATATTCCCTGGTTTCATTAGATATCGTATTTATGTTTTCAAGGATAGTTGTCACTCCCGGCATCTTAACGCCCCATTCTTGTAAAATTGTATAAAGCGTCATGGAATCATGCATCCTTTGAATAGAAGTTTGGTTAGTCACTGATCCAAAGTATGCCTATCCGGTTGTTGCCCAATTGGGAAATGAGGAGGGACTTCGGCGAAGATTGCTCCGTATCAAAGTGGTCCGCGCCCATCAACAACGATGAATTCAGTTCTTCCATCCCAAATGTCTCAAATCTCAACTCATTTTGGCGCCGGGTAATGCGCAATGCTGCTTTGAATGTGCATTTTGGGCAACAACCGGATAGGCATGCTATGTTCCACAGTTATGACTACATTTCCCTTTTTGTGTCCTTTATCGACATACCTGTGAGCCTCGGCAATTTGTTCCAACGGATAGCGTCTATCTATGGCAGATTTTATCTTTCCCGCCTCAATAAGCTCTTTGAGGAAAATTAAATCTTCAGAACTCTCGGTTGCCATTCCGGCTATTACTTTCTTACTGCTTGTCATTGAGGTCATTGCACCTCGAACAAACGAAGATAGCGAAACAGCAGCACCCAAAAGATAAAATCCTTTTTTATTTAGCGATCGTATACAATCTGAAAATGAGCTTTTGTCTACCGTGTCAAAAATTACATCATAGGTCTCACCGTTTTTGGCAAAATCCTCTTTCGTGTAGTCAATGACCTTATCAGCTCCCAGCGATTTCACCATTTCTAAATTTGTGGTACTGCATACCCCGGTCACTTCAGCCCCATAGTATTTGGCAAGCTGTACTGCATAAGTACCCATACTTCCGGAAGCGCCATAGATAAGCACTTTTTGTCCGCTCTGTATATTTGCCTGTCTCAGAAAATGCAATGCAGTTATTGCCCCAATAGGAACAGATGCTGCTTCCTCATAGGTCATATTGGCTGGTTTAATTGCCAGTGTCTTATCTTCTTCCAGACATTTGTACTCAGCATAAGAACCAAAACCCGCCAACCCAGTAGGTGCAAAAACCTGGTCACCTTGCCTAAATCGTTTTACATCTTTGCCTACTGCTTCAATTTCCCCGGCGAGTTCCATTCCAAGAATTGGACTTCTTGGCTTTTTAAAACCGAGCATTATTCCCATGGGGAGCCAGAACAAGGGAGGGATGTTAAAACTTCGGAGTTTCACATCCGTAGCTGTAACTGATGTCGCATGAACTTTTATCAGTACTTCATTGTCCTTGGGATTAGGTTTTTCTACCTCTTTGAGCTGAAGAACATCAGGTGATCCGTATTTTGTGCATACAATCGCTTTCATGAGTTTCCTCCTAATTTACTATGATTTGGTCATTTTCAATATAGTTCACTACAATCTATCCTATAAGTTTGTGAAACCTAACGCTCTTTTGAGTAGCTTCGCCGAGGTAAAGGCGGTGGCAGTTTATCCGCATAGATCAACTGTTACCAGTATCAGGCTCGAAGTCTACTCCAAAAGGCATGTTATATTCTCATCTTTAATTCAATCATATCACTCAAGCGCTGTCAATTTTATTTCTTGAACAAAATATTCAATAAATTGCGTAGGCATAGCGTAGGCAATTTCCACTCCTTCGCCGGTATAGAGTGGCTCTTCAGCTTGAGAGCACGGAGTGGAAATTTATTCGGGCGAAAACCGCAGTGTGGAATGTCACGTTTACACCAATGGCGTTGGCATAGCGCAGGCCACTGCGTAGGCAGCGGGGAGATAACATTTTATTTCATGGGCAGCGTGGATCTTTAAAAAAAACATATATATTCAGAAAATAGAGGTAATCTCCAAATATTGCATAACTTTCGGAATTACAGAAAATGATCCAAGAATATAACGGGGCTGCGGATGAGCGGTGGAGGGAGGAGCGAGCTTGCTCGCTTTCGACTGACGTCCGTTCCATTCGCTTGATAGGCGGCGCGGAGCGCCGCCAGAAAGCGGATGTTAATCCGCAGCCCCGATAAGCGGGCGCTCCGCGCTCGCTTATCATTCGATTAACTTGCGAGGCGGCTTGTCCGCCGAGTCAAGTTAAATCGGTTGTTAGATGCCATCTCTTTCGTCAGTTACCTTTAAAGCGTCAGCAATAATCATCTATACAGTCACCTCCTGTCCATTCCTTTCCTTGCGCTAAGCAAAAATATTTTTCAACGCCATTCTTTTCAAAGTAGCTGCCAAGGTTGTAATGTACATAAACAGAGTTTTCATAAGTTATTTTAGCAAGTGCCCAAGGTTTTACCGCATTTTCTACATCTGTTGATTCTGAAGCAACAAAAACCGTCTTTTTATCTTCTGATAATGCTGCATCTAATACAGTTTTTTGGTAAAAATTATTTCTACAAAAAAATGAATCCCTTTTTAAGTTTTCAAAATATGCAGTAATTGGATTATCTACAACACCTTGTGGACAGCAAGGAAATTCTGATGGAACAGCCCATTTTACCTGTATTGCATTTTTTGTTAATGACTGCTTTTTATATGATTTTTCCCCATAATTGTCGTTTACAATTCTATTTTGAATCTCATATCTATGAATCAACCACTCATCCAATGAATTCAATGAATTGAGTTTGTCAGTTTTTGCTATTTCCATGAGATGCCCATAAGCTCGCGAAGCTTCATCTTGATTAATTTCTTTAATCCATGCAAAATTTATAGGTAAATCAATATTTTGAAGAATTACAATATTCTTTAAAAATTCCTCTATACTACCACCACATAGATTTCTAATCTTTTCACAATTATGAGGTGTAAGAATTATGTTTTCAAATTTTGTGACCCAGCGTAGATTTTCAGGTCGATTGTTTCGTCTGTTTGTATCTATGTGAATAACAACATGCTGCTTAGTTGGAGCATTACCCAAAAAAGTAGTTGCAACTATTTGATGTATACGTTTTCCACCAATTTCCAAGAATCCATTTTGTGTATTTAACTTTCCAAAACTCCAAATGTTGTCATCTTTTCTGATTCTCATTCCGTCTCTCGCATGACGCATTACGGCACCATTATCACGAACAGAGTACTTTTCATCCTTATAGATACATTCTTCTTCTTTTATATAACTTTCAACATTATTTTCCATATTCATCTGTATCTCACACATTGGAATAAACATGACAATGCGGCTCTATAAGCCGTCCATCTAACGGGGCTGCGGATGAGCGGCGGAGGGAGGAGCGAGCTTGCTCGCTTCGACCGACGTCCGTTCCATTCGCTTGATAGGCGGCGCGGAGCGCCGCCAGAAAGCGGATGTTAATCCGCAGCCCCGATAAGCGGGCGCACCGCGCTCGCTTATCGACCAAGCTCACTGGCGGGGATGGAGCGAAGCGTAATCCCCGTCCAGTGCAGCGCCTTGTTCAAGTAAGCCGCTTCGCGGCCGGAATTTCCTGTTAGAAAAATCTTAATTCATTTGGCATAGTTTTTCCACAATATTTTTAATTGATTGAAAAAAGTGAATAGGTTTGATATCATTTTAGATACTAACAGCAGATTACCAGAAATAATGGTATGAATTCATTCCCGATTTTCCGGCGATACTGTTTATTTTTCTTTGCCCAGGATAAATTCCGGGAGCATTTCCCTTATTATAGAAAATACGTTTTCGATCAGGGCTTCTTGAACATTGGATTGAATCGACCTTTCAGGTCGTCTCAATCCTTCAGGTTATGTGTTCTTTCATTTATCTGATTCTAAAAATTCATTAAAAATATCTCCAGCCAGATTAACAGATGAAATATATTCAATTCTCTCATTAGGCTGATCGTACAGTTCCATTATCGGAGTTTTGCCATAGTTTTTTCCTTTAATATATTCATTTAATTTTGGATAGACTTTAAAAACACCCATTATTATAGACATCTTACCTTTGAATGGAAACTGAGCAACCACGCTTTTCGATGATGGGTATTCTTTAACGCTGTATTTTTCTGAAACTTTTTTTAAATCATCGATTGATTTACCTTCTATTATACAGCCAACGACACTTCGTAATTTATCTTTATCAACTTCTTGTGGGTTGTCATAATATAAGCCAAATCCTTTTGTTGTCTCAATCGCATAATTATCTAACAAATCCCAGTAAAGTTTATCCATTACTGGGGCTACATTTTTATAGTCTCCAATGTGCTTTTTATATACAAGCAAATATGGGCCAACATTCCTTTCTGATATGTTTATTGAAGCGAACAATCCGTACCGTGATAGAACTACTAGTAATATTATTATACCAATAGCAATAATGATTGCGATTACTCCGATGGCGTTCATTTTATTACCTCCATTTTTTATTACACATAACGACCGGGATGAGTTGCGCCGCCGAGACAGTGTGCCCAAAAACGAACTAGAATCGGAACCGCTCACTTCAATAGCACCCCCAAGGCGTCAACTCAATCCCGATGTTAGATTCTGGTTCAGATCCTCTTCATGTCTCACTGATATCACTCTTTGCCAGTTTCTCACGCTTCTTCCTCCAGCCTTCTAGTACCGCGTGTAGAAGTTGCTTGTATTTATCCTCATCCTGTTTCCACTTTTCGAGGGATGCGATCCACTTTTCGTGTGCCCCGTCCTTCTTTTCGGTCATGCTAAGAGCGCCGATAATCGTTCTAACTTGCGCTTCGTTATCCGACTCAATGGCCCTTGGATGTAAGTATAACTGCAACATCGAGCCCTTCGTCTCGTTGAGCGAGATCGAAAGATAAGCTCTATTCGTCGGAGTATCGGATTCTGTTGTCTCCTGCAAGTAGTAGGTGTACCCGTTTTGGTTAGGCCACGCATAAACCTGTGGCATGTTTTCCAGCACAAAATTGCTTGTATACCTAAAGAAATCAGATAGTTGCATCTGCTGGAGTTTCGCATTCAGCTTCTCTATATTATATTTCTTTGAGCTGACACCGGCCTCAGCTACTGGCTTCGCTTGAACCTCCACTTGGCGAGCCAAAAGAATCCGATTGCCATCCTTGAAAGCATGGAACGTTATCAGTGACATATCGATGTCGCTTTCTGCTAGGAAGGAAACCATCCTTCTCGTCCTGTCGTCGACGCCCAAGCCCACAAGAACGAGTCTCGGAGACATTCGACCTATAATCGGAGTCGCAAACTGCTCTTGGTACCACGCTGCAAAATCATCGATTTTGTCTATCCCCAACTTACCGGAATTCGCGGCAACATGCGCCGAAAGCTCGCTTGGTTCCAATTCACTGAGGTATGAGCCGTAGTCAATAACCTGAGCAACTGCGTCTCTTGTCAGGCTGCCTCTCTTTAGCTCAAAGACGACGAGACTTCCATCTTCGTCCACGCCCAAGAGATCCAAAGGACCACCAGTAGTTTCGCTCTGGCGAGATACCAGCTTGAGCCCAGGGAAGAGAAGTTCGGGTGATTTTACGAGTATCTCTTCAAGAATCGCTTCGGTTTCCGTTTGGTGCACTTTTTCGAATTGACCCACCGAGATAGTATTGTTCTTATTCACGACATTCCAGAGAAAAACTTCCTCCATAGTCATCCTCCATCCATGAATCTAACGTAGAAATGGCCAACGCGACGTCCGTCGCGTCTGGTCCATTGAATTGTTAGGGTTAAAAAATATCATAACCCCAATTCCTGTGATAACCATTTAACATTCTTGAAAACGTGATGCTTTCCTTTATCTAACTGATTAATTGAAAGGCGCATTATTTCCTTTATTTTATTATTGTGGTTAGACAAATACTTGATTTCATCTAACATCAAATCGCTCCAATCCGAAAAAGTGCTTCCTTTCTTATTTGTTTCGTCTTTATTATAATGCCCTCGAATTTCAAGCAATAAATCATAGTAGTCAGTAGTGCAATTAGTGATGAAACTGATAGGAATTATTTTTTCTAAACGAGAGATATAGGAAATGCATGTATACCATATTCGTACTATATCTTCACCAAGGCGCCCCGGAGTATTTGTTCCTTTATTGAGCTTTTTTTCAGTTAGGATTCTTAGATCTTTCAAAATCTCTTTAACGAGATAGATATATGGTGTGGGGAATTCGCTATTCGCTTTTGGATTTTCCCAAACAAATCGATCGTACATAATATGATCACAAACCTTGCGAAATATATCCCATAAATCTGAGACATAAAAATCCTTATCGTCGATTTCTATCGCATTTTCAAGAGCCAAATAATGGATTTTAATAAATAGAAATATAGGACAATTTATCCTGCCGCTTTGCCCCTGCATTTTAATATATAGATCATCATTTTTGTTGTACTTAATATCTAACTCGCCTGAATCAATCCGCTCGCTTGCATAAATCAATAGCGGATAATCAATTCTGAAATCAATGTAATAATGTGGATCCTCGAAGATTTTCTCTATAAGATCTTGTTCTAATTCAGTTAGTTTCGAGTATTCCAAACCTCCGAATCTGCTTGCCATGTAGGACTGCAGAATTGAAGCCTTTTTCGAAATCAAGGTTCTCATAACAACATTGACTATGCTGCAAGGATTTTTAGAAATATTAAATAGAGATTCGTTTGCTAAAAGACGAAGATGCAGCCAAGTCGGAAAGCGGTTCAGAGACTCAACTACTTTCTGGTCGAATAGGAAATCAAGGGTATCCGATACTATTTGCTTGCTTGATAGATATTGGTTCTTTCTGATTATGCGAGCAAGTTCTCCATACTTATCTTCATTAATGCTTGTATGAATAAAATCCCTGAACTTCAGATCCTTGTTTCTTCCCAACTTCGCTCTATTCCATAGATAGATAGATATAGACAGTCCTATTATTGGCAATAATATTGCTATAAGTCTTGAGACCAAGTCGCTCCAAAGATAATATTCGTACCCTAATACCGACACAATTTCACGCCATATCAAAACACATGTCGGCACTAAGAAAATGGCTAACAACAGCCATATTGGCACAAAAATAATAATGGTTTTCCTTTGGATTGGCTGTGTGAGAGCAAATAATGCGATAGTTATGGCGAGAACTGTGAATAATCCATCAATACTCATATTGTATTTTGACCATGTTTATTACTAATAATAAGCATAACATACGCTTAACCTGCGAGGGCCCTTGTGGCCCGAGTCAGGTTGAAGCGATTGTTATGTTTTTACTGCATTTAATTTCATTATTATCTGGTCAAGCTTCATATCAATTTCGTAACTTTTCCGATAATGGGGATAATTCTCCATATATTTATCTATATCCCACCATGCATTGATTAATTCGGCAATTCTATTGGCTCTATCAACGCTTGTATAATAATTTTCATCAAATTCTTCTGGATAATAATACTCAACTTTTAAGTTCCCTACAAATATATAGTTGTCATAAGTGTCATGTAGTTTGTTTTGTCCTTCGAGGCCAAACATATTAACGAATATATGTGAATAAGGATTTCTTGCATTTAGTCCAACTGCGAATTCTGAAAAATTTAGAGTAAATGTCATCTTTAAATAAGGGTTTTCGAGCTCCATAAGCACTTTGTGTTTTTCAGAAACTATTGATTTCCGACATCCAGGAGGAAATAATGCTGAATTCCCAAATCGCTCGATTTCTTCAATCGGATTTTTCAAATATTTGCTCATTAATAAATGAGATATCTCGGTTGGCATCATTTCTTCTTTATCATTGACTACTCTATTCGTACCCTCTATCGTTTGGAATATACTGTATAAAGTAATCTCCAATAGCAATTGTATTTTATCTGCTTTATAATTCTCGCTGCTATCATTAACAATTTTTCTAAGATAATTTCCTATGTGCTGTGTGCAAGAAGGTTGAAGTATTACCTTTTCTAGATTCCCTATATTGAATGGAATGCCACCTAGGTTTTTATATGTTGTTACGCTAATAGTATAGTAGTTATCTAAAGATGGCAAATTAGTATTTAAGAACATCCATTGTAAATGCTTGTCACTTACACGACTAATGCCATGATTTGTACGAATGAAATACTTCCTACCATCTATTTCATTTCCTTTTCTTTTAATAATAGCAAAAGGAATGTCTTTTCTCGTAGGAATATTGATTTCGACTATTTCTTCATCCGTTTCAGTTGAATAATAATTTATTTCAATAAATATTTGTGGACTTATCAGATCACGACAAGCATTTTCTATATATTCTTTAAATCTGTCTATTCCTGTTTTAGATCCACAGGCAAATTTATTAAAAACGCCTTTTCCCTCATAACTACCATCATCGTGAACTCCAATATATAGCGATCCACCTTTTCTATTTGCTAGTGATGAAATGATTTTAGCTAAAATCTCTGATTGAAATGAGTTATTTACCCAAAATTTGTCTGTTGTTTTCAATTCAATATCTAATTTTTCGTTGTTATATGATCTGATTAGTTTTTGGATAGTCTCTATCGTTCTCATATTTACTCCAAATAAACATAACGACAAAGTTCACCGGCGTCTTTGGAGCTTAGCGGAAAAGGCGTCCGGTGCAACGCCTTGTTGGGCAGCTCTTC
>VRUG01000071.1 GCA_019456255.1 Planctomycetota bacterium
TTCCAGATGGCAATAACTGGCAAAATAGTACCATAATGAAGCCCCTTTCCCGCCTCAAACTCATATTTTTGATATTTACTCTCCATGCCGGTTGCGCGAATAAATGAAGCAGTTAGTCGTTCTATCTTTTCTTCTGACATTTTAGTTATGTTACCGAGGTTAGCTAAGATCCGTTTAGTTGATTGACCTTTTTGGTTTCTGTAAGACTCAACGAACTGCAAATAAGCATTTTCTTTGGAAACAGATGTTCTAAAGTATGCCATATCTCCTCCGTACCCACGATTTAATAATTATATTATAAAGTTATATCTTTATAATGTCAATAGTTATATTGAGTATTTCTCTAGAAATGAGCTAAATAGTTGTACCCACACGATTTGAGATGAAAAAATGAGGCAGAAATTAACTCGTTACAATATAAGAAATTATTAAATTTTTGCGTTTAAAAAAGGAGGATTTTGAGCAGGATCTGTCAAACATGGGTTTCAGCGCTAAAGCCACTTTGATCAATCCCGCTATACCGGCTGCACTGGTAGGATGCCCGACATTGGCTTTGATCGAACCGCTGGCGCAGAATTGTGTTTTTGCTGTTTTGGCTCGGAATACCCGCGTTAAACCCTCGAACTCGATTGGGTCTCCTACGGGGGTTCCGGTTCCGTGAGCCTCGATATAAGAAATCGTGTCCGGTTCTACAGCCGCATAATCTTGGGCTTCAGAAATCACATTGATCTGCCCCTCAATGCTGGGGCCGAGATAACTGGATTTATTGGCTCCATCGTTGTTTATCGCCGACCCTTTTATCAGCGCATAGATGGTATCCCCGTCCGCCAAGGCGTCTTGAAGCCGTTTTAGGACCACAACTCCCGCACCGTCGCAGAACATTGTCCCCGTCGCTTTTTCATCGAAAGTACGGCAATGCCCGTCTTCTGTGAACACACCGCCGGTCTGGTGTAATTGACCGCTGTTCTGAGGAATGTTTATATCCACCGCACCAGCCAAAGCCATATCACATCGATGGCTGACCAGACTGTGGAAGGCAGAATCTACTACCACCAAGCCCGTGGAACAGGCGGTATGCACGCTGATACTGGGACCCGTAAGGTTCAGCTTGTGTGAGGCTCGGGTGGCGATATGATCCTTTTCATTTCCAACTTCTACCTGTAACTCACCGATCATTTTGATCAGTTCCGGTCGTGTGGATACGTTTAAGTGGTAATAGTGGTTATTTCCCATTCCAGCGAAAACACCGATCAAACCGCCAAACGAATCTGATACATAGCCAGCATCTTCGAGCGCCGTCCAGGCAAGCTCTAAGAAGACACGCTGCTGGGGATCCATAACCTCGGCTTCCCGCGGACTTATACCGAACACTAATGGATCAAACTTGTCCGCATCCTTGATAATTCCTCGCGCTTTGATGTAGTTGGGATAATTGCGCAGCGATTCGTCGACACAGGGATCTATTTCATCGTCAGCAAAAAAGGTGATCGACTCCACCCCATTGCACAAATTCTCCCACAGTGCATCTATAGTGTCTGCGCCCGGAAAACGACCAGCCATTCCTATAATGGCTACACTTTCGACTGGCGCCTGATCTTCAAAACGGTTCCGTCTTCGTTTCTCGGCCTCTCTTTGTGTCCAGTTCTGCAAGGATTCTTCTTTTTTACCCGCCTGCAGGTTATTAACGAGATTATCTATTGTCAGGTGTTGATACAAATCCACAACAGATATTTTTATTTCTTCAGACTGCGACAACTCGGATACGACCCTTTGTGCCAGAAGAGAATTCCCCCCCAACTCAAAAAAATTGTCTTGAATCCCGACCCGGTCGATCCTCAGGACCTCGGACCAGGTTTTCGAAAGGGCACGCGCCAGGTCGGTGGTTGGTGTGATATACCTCTGCTCCAGCTCCGGGCGCCTCCTGTCCGGAGTTGGTAGAGATTTTCGATCGATCTTAGGTTGAGCGTCAGCGGCATCTCCGCCATCATCACGAAGATCGTTGGAATCATGTAATCCGGGAGTTTCTTCATAAGATGGTGGCGTAGTTCGGCCAAGATGGGCTGTTTGCCGCTCTGTGGAACCACGTAGGCTACCAGGCGCCGATCTCCCGGCTCATCCTCCCGAATCATCACGACAACCTGATCTACGGAAAGGTGAGCCGCCAAGACTGCTTCGATCTCACCAACCTCGATCCGATACCCACGGATCTTGATCTGGTGGTCCAAGCGGCCAATCAACACGATGTTCCCGTCCGGAAGATATCGCGCCAAGTCCCCCGTCTTATAGATCCGCGAATCGGGTTTTTTTATGAACGGGTCGGGCAGGAACTGCTTGGCACTCAACTCTTCCTGATTCAGGTATCCGCGAGTAACACCCCTGCCGCCTATATACAACTCTCCCGGTTCACCAACAGGAACCAACTCCATGTCAGCGCCCAGTATATAGATTTGAGTGTTGGCGATTGGACGCCCGATCATGACCGGTCCATCCGGGTCGTCAAGACGACAGCAGGTTGACCAGATCGTGGTCTCTGTTGGCCCATACATGCTCCAGAAGCCCTTTGAACGCTGGATGAAATCGCACATGAGATCGCGCGGCAGGACATCTCCCCCACAAAGACCTTTGAACTTGTTAGTCCCCTTCCATCCGGCAGAGACCAGTAGGCGCCACGTTACCGGCGTAGCCTGCATGATCGTTGCACTGGAGTCGGCAATCGCCTTCAATAGCAGGTCACCACTGGCGGCTGTTTCGGCACTGGCGATGGCAATCTGGGCCCCCACGGTAAGAGGAAGGAAGAGCTCCAAGACCGCGATATCAAAAGACAGGGTGGTAACTGCGAGCAAAACATCATGTTCTGTGATACCCGGTTCGTTTTTCATGGAACTCAGGAAGTTGACCACCGCACCGTGTGGAACCTGAACTCCTTTGGGCTTACCTGTGGATCCCGATTTGTAGATCACGTAGGCCAGATTTTTCGGGACGCTCCTGTTGATAACGTTCGAGTCGCTGTTCTTCTCGATGGTCTCCCACTCTGAGTCCAATCGCAGAATGCGAACATTGCTGGCGGGTAGTTTGGCAGCCAAGCGGTTTTGTGTCAGTACTACCGGCACCTGTGAATGCTTCATCATGTAGGCGATGCGTTCGGCGGGAAATTCGGGATCCAGGGGAACGTACGCTCCCCCTGCCTTGAGAATGCCGAGGAGTCCTACTAACATCTCGAGGGAGCGGTTCACGAATATACCCACCAGTGTCTCAGGCTTCACTCCCATGTCCACGAGATGGTGTGCCAGCATGTTTGCTCGCTGATTAAGCTCGGCGTACTTTAAGTTCTGATCCTTATAAACAACCGCAACGTTTTCGGGCGTTCTTTCCACTTGGGCTTCGAACAGTTGTTGGACACACATATCCTCAGGGTATGCGGCTGCGGAATCATTACACTGGAAAATAAGCTTATCACGTTCTGCTGCATCAATCCTGTTCGCAGTAGCAGACTGTTTTCCTGATCTATCGGACATCTTGCATCTCCCTATTCCATTATTGTCGGGTAACGAGTCGCCCAGAACTTTGCCAGCTCGCAAGGCAACACGTGCCAATATTGTCCTCGATAGCGAGTCTCTATATATCGGAGGAAATCCAGATAATTCTGGATCGGATACTCATACCTTCTTTTACTTCTGTCAGCGAAGGTCATATAGTCAGGGTGAGTTTTCAGAAAAACCATTCCTCCATGCTCAGCAATCCAGTCAACCTTCTTGCACCACAGTGCTATTGATTCCTCCTGCAGGATGATGAATATCGTATGATCCTGTGCAAGGGTGTAAGGGATTTCGATGTACGACCGTTCCTGATCCACCTGGACGCGGAAAGGAAAAATCAGGAACGTTTATTCCTCACACTCCAAAACTCCGACATTTGGAATGGTAGAGCGTGCCAATATTGATCCGAATACTCATCTTTTATGTGTTTCAAAAAGTCAAAATAATAATCTGCCGGGTACTCATCTATTTTACTTTTTTCATTCATGAAGCTCATGTAGTCCGGATGGGTTTTCAATAGAACCATGCCATTATGTTCAACAATCCATCTGAGTTTTTTTCGCCATACATCAGCACTCTCCTCCTGCATTATCACGAAGACAGTAAAATCCTGAGGGAGCGTGTATGGAAGCTCCACATACGAGTGTGATCCATCGGGTTTGCGGACAATAAAAGGGAATATGGTTCCGACACCATCCGATTGGGGCTCAAAAGGATCTATATCGAACGTCGAATTGTCATACTCTATATGCAAGTCGTGTATCCATTCCAGATTGTGGTGCATTGAAGGTGAATAAAAACCGCGGGAATTCCATCTATTAATATAGCTATTGATCTGAAAAGCTCTTTTAAGGAAGAGTTTGTGAGAATCGTAAAGCTTTCCATCGTGGTACAATCCATGAACAGCTACCTCAAACTCATTTCTCCATAAAAAATCCACCATTTCAGACGAAACTTCATACCTTTTCGGCACAAAGGAAAAACAAGAACGAAATCCTAACTCTTTTTCTGCTTCAACTATCTGCTCGCATCTGGATAAACCCCGAGTACTCTCTACATCATGAGTCAGAACCAACGCGAATCGCTTTCCTTTAGGCCATCCTAACCAGTTCTTCGGAGGTCTTGTTGCCGCGGGATGAATAGGCCATTTCGTTTGACAGCTCCTGAGCTTTTTTAAGAATAATTGACGCCTTAAAGCTATCTGTAATCGCCGCGGTATCAAGGGTCGTAAAAAGTAGTAGAGTTTCCTCATATTGAATTGATCAGTGATTCCCATTCCTAATCTATCAACAATTCTCAAGTATTCGGTTTTTTTTTCTTCCCAGTTATTCTGGCTAATGAAGTGGAGACCATTCTTAATAAGAACCGCACGCCTATTCTCATCCTTGTACAACCTTAGTATCTTCTCAGCGAGATCGTCCACATTCCCAGATTTGAAGAACTCCACTAAACTGTCATTAAAATAATATCTGTCAATCCTTGTATCAGATACAATAATCGGCACCCCTAAAGCTATAAACTCCAATGTTTTGGTGCTGAAAGCCTCATTACCAAACAAATCACTGCGCTTGGGTATTATACCAAGATTTGCTTGAGTCATCTTTTCAGCGATATCTGTTATTGGCAACCCTTCTTTCAATTGGACCGTTTCAGAAAGGCCCAGTGTCTTGATCAATCTCTCAATTCTTTCTCTTTCAGGTCCCCCCCCCAAGATATGGAACTGGATACCTGGTATTACATTCCGGATTTTCGATACAGCCCTAACCGCGATTTCCAATCCCTGGTGTTTACTTAGTGTTCCAGGATACATGAGCAGAAACCGATCATCCTGGCTTTTCTGTTTTCTTTTATAAAACAAATATTTATCCGGATAGTTGAGAACAACAGATATTTTTTGCTTTTGAATTCCACGAGAAACAAGCTTATCGCGCCAGATATGATTAGCAATTATAACATGATCTGCAAATACCGTGGAAATCCTTTCCACGACGATAAGGGTCTTGATTATGAAAGCATTCATATCCAATCCGAATTTACTTGCGTAAAGTTCAGGTACAAGATCGTGAATATCAAGGATTACACTTGCCCCTAATGCCTTTGGTATTAATGCTGCGAAGACTTCGAAATCTGGTACAGAGTGAACATGTACCATATTGTACGGAGATGATATATGCCGTAACGAAAGAAAAATAGACGACCACAAAAAAAATCTAGTCAGTCTAACTAGATAATTGATTTTTCCCTGTTGCTCATCCATTGACCGCTTTTGTATTCTGAAAATCCTCACTCCTCGTAGATTCGATGTAAGTTTCTGGCCCTTCTTTCTTAAAGAAATAACGTCAACCGAATCGCCACGCCTCACGAGCGTCTCAGCATAACGCATCACACGGTTATCACTCTCATAAAAAGTATAGGCAAGCATACATATTTTCATACTGAAACACCTAGTTTAAACACAGCCTCGATAACACTGCTAACCACGCAACCGTGAATAGCGAGTTTCTCAGAGTATATCATTCCTCGGTTGTCGCTTTCATAAAACTTATATGCAATCATACAAACACGCATATTATTCTACTCCTTAGAGTAACGCTCAACCTTCGATCTTTCCAACGCTTCTGATATAGTGCCGAAATTACAGCCTTATTCCTTTAAAGCAGATATGATACCCTGTACAGCGTCAATTGTAATCTTCACATCATTTTTCCAATTGTTTATCCTGCCATCATGTAACAATATTGTCGCCGCGGAATTAGAGTCACGGATCGCTAAGACTACATGGTCCACGATCTCTTGAGAATATGAATACCTATAATCATAAGCATCGACATCCCAGAATACAATATGCATATGATAAACTAATGCATATAGCAATGTGAAAAGATTCGCCTTTCCAAACGTAGGCCCCCAATACCAATACCAACTACACTGACAAAAAAGGTAAATAAAAGCAATACAAGGAGTTATAAACATTTCGTAACTATTCAACTGTTTTAAGAGAGGTGTATAAAAAGCAATTCTCATTTTAGCGAGTGGAAGTCTAAACTTGAAAGATTATTTTCATAGACAAATCGAATTCATCATCTTAGGGTGTATACTTTATTATATACTAGACATTCTTTATGGATTCCCCTACAATATTTATTAGGAAAGATGGAGGGGAACCAGGCCGCTCACCTGCTCTTTGCTCACTTAATCAATAGTCCAGTTTTCCCAGGATAGAGAGTACATGAATGAGTTTTATGGGAGAGTGAAAATTGGAAAGAGTACGGGTAAATCCAGGATTGCTCCAATCAGGAAGATCTTGGTAAGTGCATATCACATGCTGAATAGAAAGCAGAAATATCACTGAATCGAGGAGGAACTATATTCAAAGAAGCTGAAAGAATTCCAGAATAAAATGGCAAAGATAAAGACTTCGGCTGACGAGGAGAGGAAATCTGCGTAAGGTACTTGACTTTTCTCATAGTTGATATACCCGACCACCAAGGTGAGAGGTTTCTGTTCGGCCAGTTCTATCAGCAAAACAGTTGTAGCTCTGCTGAAAGCAGTTGGTCACCTTGCCGATTATGATGCGGGAGTCTAAATCCGCATGTCGTCTTCTCAATCTTCCTCAAGCTGAAAACCCCATGCTACAAGCCAACATCAGTAGTCCTACTACCATCCGAGGATCATATACAGGCGAGCTTCCTTCGCTTCCCTTATATTCATTATAGATTTCTTGGAGATCCAATTCCTTCACCACATCCATGATGAAATAGGCCAGATGGTCTTCCGGAAGCTATTCGTTCAAGCTTGGAGGGACCAGATATACCGTGTCCTTTCGGTGAGCGTGCGCAAATCTTGGCACCCGCCCCCCGGCGCCCGCCGGGGCGGGGGATCAGTCGGGTTGATCGTCCTGGCGGGCAAGCTGCTCATGGTAATTCCAGGGAAGCCAGAGCTCGGGGTGTTTGAATAGCTCGGCTGAGTGCTCTTCCAGGGCGTTCAGATACTCGAAGGCGTTAACGTCTTCAAGGTTGCAGGTGTATATAATGCTCATGAACAGATCGCCGATGTAGGCGCCATGCAGGGTCTTATAGAACAAAGAGTTCTTCCGGTGCTGGATAACCTTCTTAAGTGCCCGTTCGCAGATGTTGTTATCCAGTGGAGCCCCGGGCACCCGGAGAAAGAGGGTCAACGCTTTCCAGTGGTTGAGCATGTAAGAGAAAGCCTGCCCCATGCTCGAGTTCGGTTCGACCTTATTCCCCTGTATCTGCTCCTCCAACCATTCCTTCAGCTCCTCCATTAACGGGCCGCTCTTGCTCTGGTGTAACTCGAGCCGCTGCTCATCCGACATCTGTTGTCTCTTCGCTTCCTCATCGTTCTTGTACACTTGCTTCAGGATCTCGAGCACAAACCGACATTCCTCCGGGAACACCTCGGCAACGTCTACGAAATTCCGACGGGCATGAACCAGACAGTTGGCCAGGATGACCGCAAACTGCTTGGACACATTGCGCGACAGGGCATCACACATTTGAATGGGCGGACCGCGATCCGCGTCTCTTTTCCGAAGCACATCACTCATGTTTTCACCGGCATGTTTTCTACCCGTATGAAACAATGCGATTTTACGGTTCCCTTGTATGGTGTTACCTGCCAGGTTAGATTTCCAAAACTTGAACAGAAGCTATTCCTAAACCTGCCAAAAGGCAACGGACATAGCT
>VRUG01000072.1:0-2307 GCA_019456255.1 Planctomycetota bacterium
CATAAGCTGGCAAAAGCGGATTTTTTCAAGATACCGTTTATAAAAAAGGTGGGAGGCCTTGGTTTGAATACCGAACGTGTGCCACTGTAGTAATAGTAGAAGAATTAGCATATATAAGCAATAGCATTGCCGCCATTTATGATGTCCAGTGTATCCTTGTGGGCAATGCGCTAATGAATGGATCGGAAATTATTAAACAAAAATATTTAAATCCATTAATAATGGGTCAAAAGATTGGTTGCTTTGCCACCACTGAACCCGATGCCAGTTCTGAGCTCTCTTCCCGATCGGTGAGCACAAAAGCTGAGAAAAGAGGGAATAAATATATAGTGAATGGCCGGAAACGATTTATAACTAATGCTGTTGTGGCTGACCTTGTGTGCGCTCTCGTTAAAATAGATGGTAAGCTGAGCATGCTCGTAGTTGATCTTGATTCCTCTGGATGCAAGATTGGTGAGCCCGATAAAAAATGGGAAATAGAGGCCAACTCACTTCCGATATTTATTTTGATAATGTGGAAGTCCCTGTGGAAAACCTGATTGCTGAAGAAGGTAAGGGATTTCATGTTGCTCTGAGAGCTCTCACCTATGGAAGAATCGGCATCGGTGCTTCAGGTGTCGGTATGGCCCAATCAGCCTTTGATGAATGTGTTGAATACATTAAGCATAGAGAAGTATTCGGAAAGAAGATCGCTCATTTTCAGTACTGGCAATATCGCCTGGCAGAGATAGCAATACAGATAGAGAACGCAAGGAACTTGTATTCAAAGGCTGCATTGCGGATGGATCAAGGAGTAGAGTTTCCTGAGCCGGAAGCGGCAGGTGCAAAATATTATTGCACAGAATGTGCCATAGATATGGCCCGCGATGCGGTTCAAATATTCGGCGGTTATGGTTTTATGCGGATGCTCGCTAATGATCAGTCCACATACAAGGTTGAAGAGATATATCGTGACAGTAAGATCACGGAGATATATGAAGGTGCCAATGAAATACAGAAATGGATAATAAGCAGGAATATTTTCGGAAAGGGATTCACAGGATGAAGTTCCTCGAAAAGGTGACCTGCACCAAGCTCTTCAAGTTTGTATTGTTTTAGGCCGCTTATAAATCAAGAATTGATACGAAAGTAAATCAATTCTGCTATGTCTTATTCTATCTTTTGTCATTTTTCATATATTCTAATTACTCCGAATGTGCCGGGTGTTGCAAAAAAACTATTCTGGTACACGGTTCCATGAATGTTGTATGGATGAGTCATTCTAAATGAAGAACCCACTTAATTCATTTTACTTAATTGACTATAACGCGTCAATTATAAGGAGCGTAAATAAAACAAAGTTGGGTTTAAGTCCTACTGGGCCCAGACATTTAGGACCTAAGTCCTTAAATTTAAGGATTTTGGTCCTCGTGTTCTAACCGATTTTCTAACGGTTAGGGGTGTAGATTATTTCTATACCCTTTAGTACCCGAGGATCCTCGAGGCACTATGTTTACTAGACATAGTGCAGGTTGCAGCTGTCAAGGGTATCAATTTGTGTCACACCCTTTCCATTTCGTGATATAGATACTGTCGATACCACATGTCCTGTACAACTCGACGTTGCTTCAAAGGCTGTCCACGTAATACACATCCCCGGGACAGTCTTGAATCCTGTTTCCCACTTTACTAGATCCAGGTCGAAATTATAGGTTGAATTTTTATTCCTTATCACAGATTAATCTTCGATTATTTAGATTCTACCTGATCAGCCCAGTAGAATGCCCCCTGTAGAAGACTCAATAACTACCGCATCCTCACAACCAAGATTCTCAATGTACTCTTTCAAGGCATAACATTTTTGTCTAAAACCTACTTCTTCCCCTTTACAATTCAGTACAGATATGGTAGAGTATTTCTTGTGCTTATCAATTCCATGAAACCTTGTTATCATAGCTTCCTCCTTACTTGTTTGGGGGAGAAAAAAGTGCAGGATACCTTGGTGGTTGTGGGATATGGGCAGTATACAGTCGCCTGCTGTTTTTTACAAAGCATAACTTGTCAAAGATCCTGATGACTTATAGTCATAACGATCCTTGACATTAATCATAATAACCTATCATTTGTTCATTGACAATTACTAGTATATAGTATAAGATTCATCAAATTAGATAATATTTGCATTTGATTATTTGCCAAGTTGTAAGGAGTTTTTATTAATCAAGATGGTATTTCTTGCAGCGGTAATGGGGAAAATGTAGATAATGATCGGTCTGCTGAAGGGGGTGATCACGAAGTTCTATATTTTAAGACTCACTTAACAAAAAT
>VRUG01000072.1:2407-8233 GCA_019456255.1 Planctomycetota bacterium
GAAAATGTAGATAATGATCGGTCTGCTGAAGGGGGTGATCACGAAGTTCTATATTTTAAGACTCACTTAACAAAAATTAAAAGGAGAAAAGAAAATGAAAAAATTTATTGTAATCGGTTTGGTGTTATTAGTGTCCGTTCTTCTGTTTGCCTCAGGAAAAAAGGAGAAAGAACAGCCCGAAGGCAAGAGCGAGTTTGAAGGGCAGACAATAGTGGTAAAACTATCACCAGATATGGCTATGTCAGGACTGAAAGGGGTAACCGAACAGTTCGAAAAGGAGTATGGAGTAACTGTTGATTATAATGAGATCGGATGGGATGTATGGTTCCCACAGCAGGCACAGATCCTTGCAACTGACGAACCGCTTGATGTAATGGGTAATGGAAAAAATGCATGGATAGAATTCCCGGACAAGCTTACACCTCTAACTGATATTTTCCCGGATGTATTTGATGAAATGGTTCCTGAACTGGTAGAGTACTCTACTCTCAGGGGAGAGGTTATGGCAGTTCCATTTCTCCCAAGTTACCAGATCATGTTCTATAACAAATCCATATTCAAGGATGCAGGTGCTGAGATTCCAGAGACATGGGATGAATTCTTAGTAACGCTCAAGAAATTAAATGATTTCAACGGCAACTACAATTATGTTGCTGACTGGACCACTGAGAACTACTTTCTGAACTTCATCCTGACTATGCAGTCAGCAGGTGTAGATGAATATAACTGGATAGACGGAAAGCTGGTATTCAACTTTGATGATCCGGGAACAGTGAAGGCAGTTGAATTCCATAAACAATTACTTGATCAGGACCTTATTGATCCTGGCGTACTGGTTCAACTGCAGCAGGAAGTCTCATCACTATTTGACCAGGGTGACATTGCTATGATGTCCATGTGGGAGATGTATGCAGGTTTCTTGACCGATGAGCAGTTTGAAAATACCGGTTATTTTGCATTCCCGGGTATGAAAGCAGGCATGACAGGTACACTTGACGGACATGAATATCTGATGATACCTAAGTCAGCTGAAAATCCGGAATTGGCTGCAGAATACATCAGGTACATTGCATCTTATAAGAATACCAAAGAAAGATCAATAGTAGATAAGAGTATCCCTGTATATGCTGCACAATTTAAAGATCAGGAAATAATTGATGCTCTTCCATACTTGCCTGTTATAGACCTGGTAAAGAAAAACCTGGCAGATCAGTTCCCGCCTATAAAATCGACATATGAACTTAGGATTGAAACTGCAACACAGATACACCCTGCTATACTGGGAGAAATATCTATAAAAGAAGCTGTGGAAGGATTACAGGAATTTGCTGATGCGCAAGAATCTGTACCGCAATAGGATTCCTTGGTAAAGGAATATAAGTAAAAACAAGTGTTGGTATCTTCTTGATGGGGTATTCCCTTGTGGGGGGTAAAAACAATAGGTTGTGGTAACCTCACTAAAGGGAATACCCCAATTATTCTTTATATTGGATACCAGTAAAAGTAATGCGGGATAAAATAGATATAATCATACAACAAAGAGTATAAATTCAGATGAATCTATAAATACTAACTTTTATTTTGGAGTCTTACTAAAGTGAAAAGGGGCATTCAAAGATTTTTTGATTTTGAACGAAGCGATACCAAACTTGCCGCTGTTCTTATAACTCCTACATTTTTACTTGTTATTGCTGTTGTCGCATACCCCCTCATATATTCTTTTATAATGAGTTTTGGGGATGTAGAGTTTGCAAATATTAAGGAATATAATTTTGTTGGAATTTCTCAATTCGTAAGGACATTTACAGATCCAGAATTTATTAATTCGATCCAGGTCTCTGCTAAGTTTGTTTTTTTTACAGTTTTATTTAAATTAGTGCTGGGCACGCTGATAGCGGTTATGTTAAAGGAGAAATTTATCGGGAGAAGCATAGCCAGGGCATTAATAATAATCCCATGGGCCACACCATTTGTGGTAGTGGGCCTCATGTGGAAATGGATGCTTCACTCCAAAGTTGGTGTCATTAACTTTTTTTTAGAAAGACTTGGAATAATACAGGACTATATTCCGTTTTTATCGTCCAAGACGTTTGCAATGCCATTTGTAATAACCGCAGATGTCTGGCAGGGAACCCCATTTTTTGTAATTATCATACTTGCCGGATTGCAGACAATACCGGACGATCTTTATGAAGCTGCACATATTGATGGTGCAAGTGGGATAAAAGCTTTCTTTACCATAACACTTCCCTTGATAAGGTTTCCGATGTTTATCTCTACGATCCTCGGGACTATATTTGCAATAAATTCATTTGACCTGTTCTTTGTGCTTACCAAAGGTGGTCCTGGAAATATTACAACAAATGCGACATTATTTGTCTGGAACAATGCTTTCAAATTCTATCACCTTTCATATGCATCAGCCATGTCTTATGTGATACTTATGTTTTCAATGCTGGTAACAATAGGATATGTTGTTATTATGAGGAAAATTCAAGTAGAGTAACAAGCAGGGTAATATGAAAACGAATTTTTTTACTTCAAAAAAAAGAAAAAAAATAATACTGTACTTTTTCCTGACTATAACTATGGCATTCTTTTTGTTCCCATTTTACTGGATCGTAATGACAAGCATCCAGCCAAAGGGCCAATTATATGCACCGACACCAAATTTCATTCCGAAAAATATAACTATTGATAATTATATTAACATCCTTGGGGCTGGAAAAGTCAATATTGCCATAGCGCTTAAAAACAGCTTGATAGTAGCATTATCTGTGACAGTTGTCTGTATCGTGTTTGGGATCTTTGCTGCCTATGCTTTTGCAAGATTAAAATTCAAAGGTTCCAATATATTGTTTTTTGCACTTATTTTCGCAGAGATGCTCCCGCCTGTTGCCCTTCTTCTTCCATTCTATCTAATCTTTAAGCAGTTTGGTCTTACAAATACACTCCAGGGCCTGGTAATCATGCAGACATCCTGGCTATTGCCGATAGTCACCTGGATATTATACAGTTATTTCAAGACTATTCCTAAGGATCTTGAGGATTCTGCGCGCATAGACGGAACATCGAAAGTAGGTGCATTAATAAGAATAATTGTGCCTGTTTCCCTGCCGGGGTTGGTTTCTTCAGGAGTCATATGTTTTGTTTTTTCCATGGGTGAATTCATGGGTGCAATGGCTATAGTAAATGTTACAAGGTTTCATACACTACCACTGGCACTGGCACAATTTGTCACAAAGTATTCAATAGAATATGGGAAGATAACCGCATCAGCTGTACTGACGATTATATTTCCGGTGGCCTTTGTTTTGATATTCCAGCGTTATATTGTTAAGGGCCTGACCGCTGGTGCTGTAAAAGAGTAACACAGGACCCTATATAAACTCATATATGCCAAGGGTTAGTATTAATAATACCACTAAAGTTGAGCTATTGATTTAATAAATATTTCCGGGATATTTGCACGCCCGTTTTTTTTATAGGCTTAATGAAGTGTCTGTAAATAAGATATCAGAATTTGGCAGTATGATTTAGTTTATAACCTGGTAAGTTCATATCTGATGGGTGCATAGCGGAATTTAATCTATCAAGAATACGAGATCTGTTAGATAATATTTTGGGAAAGGCATATAAAATTTGAGGAGTTAATCGATAGTATTTTATGTTGTAAGAAGTTGGGGACCATATAAAGCCAGTAGAAAATATAAAATCTTTTGGCTCACATTTCGGAATGTCACCATCGGGCAGAACGTATACTGAAGTAAAGCTAATGATAGTAAAACTTATAATTTAATTCTACCGCTCCCCCAGAAAAATCATACAAAAACACAGCAAATCTCACTAAAAAGGCTGCTGCTTAAGCCACCCATCGCAGTACCCCCCTGCGGGGATGAAGACACACCCTGGCGGGTATCTACGACCTGCGGGCATCTGCAATCTTCGACTGCAATGGACTCCGATTGTAACCCACAGGCCGTAGGTGCTCGCAGAGTAGCGTAGATGCTCGCAGAGTACCGTAGGCCGGAGGTGCCCGAAGGGCGGCCCGCAGAGTAGCGTAGGCCGGAGGTGCCCGAAGGGCGGCCCGCAGGGTAGCGTAGGCCGGAGGTGCCCGAAGGGGCGGCCCGCAGGGTAGGGGTTGTGAAACCAAACAAGATTTTTGAGTGGTATTGCCCAGCGCTGATTTCATCCGCAACCTAAGTTTTTATAGCCAAAGTCCAATAAAATAGGTTTGGGCGCTGGACTTTAATATATTTTTTGCGCGTTAAGCGCAAAATATTCAAAGGAATAGCATAAAGTACTGACTCAATCTTTCCTACCATTGCGGGCACCTTCGGCATACAGATTGCCATTCTTTTCTAACTTTTCCCAAAAGCTCCTGCTCCGCGATGAATACAGCCCATACCTTCTGATATATTGCTTTCCTTTGGGAGGAATGTGGCATCTCTTGTAAGCAGACTCTTCGTATCGTCCAAGAGATTCAATATGTCGATATTGTGCCTTTGCGCCCTGGCGAACAGCTTTGAGGATCCTCATATACCCAGCCCCACTGCTCGATAAGTAGACGATAACGAACATGTCATGAGTCCGGATCAAGGTAGAAGATCGCTTTTGCTGTGCAAATGGTTCCGAAACACACTAATCTTTGTGGTTCCCAGATGCCTATGGAATTGTCTGGAATGAAATCAGTTTTTGGAAAAATTTCTCCTGCTTCCTTGATTTGGGTGTGGCTACTTTAAGACGACGTATAAGTGATTATCCCATAAATAATTATGTTTCATAGGTAAGGCGAAAAGGACTGTAAAACACAAGAATATTGGCAGGTGTCTTCAATATCCCAGGGTTTAGTGACTGTTCTCTGTAGCCGGTTGGTTAGTACTGTTCTCTATGACCAATATCTATGGAAACAACAAACGGTTGGATTTCAGCCCAACATACCGAGTCCGGCTCACATTGGGGGTTTGAATCTGTGACTTTGAGACTTGAGAAGCCGTTTTACGGAAGGAGCGTACCGCAGAAAGTCAGTTGCCTACGATGCCTTCTTGCCTATCAAGAACATGAGAGATTCGGGAAACGTTGGCGAGCTGATTACACGATTCAGTTTGGCGGAAACCAGGCACTTCCCGGTTAACTTGCGCATTTGTTTGCGAACCTCTTCCGCATCGACATCGGCAAACCGTTGCGCAAGGTCCTTCTTGCCACAGAGCAGTATGTCCATGAAATCCTTATTTCTTAGATTCATGACCAAAGGGGTGTCCTTGAGCATAGCCTTCAGCGCTCTCTCCATAGCTTGGAAGCCATTCTTCTTGCGGTATGTACGCATGAGGGTTCTGAAGAACTGCTCCAGTATGTTGTTAGTCCGCTGGGGTTGGATGATGATTTTGCCCGCCTTTGTTTCCACGACAATGGGATCACAGAACAGCTTTTCCCAGTACTTTTTGATTTGGTCGATCATCTTTTGATAGGCTTTGTCCTGCATGCTTTTTTTGTCCTTGCTCAGCTTGCGGACGAACTTCGTTACCTCTTTCTCGATCGTCTTCATGTCACACAGTTCTCCGTTATCATTCAGGCCGTGATTATTCTCCGAAAGGGTAATTCGCATGGCTACTCTGAGACGGCCAAAAACATCCACCTTCTCCTGCATGGTGGCCGCGGTTTTCTTCAGCACGGAATCCCGTATAACAGGTTGCAGGTCACGATGAATTGTGTTGTAAAGTCTCTTTTCTTTCTTGCTCTTGAACAACCCGGCTTGTGAGAACTGCTCCAATAGAGTGTGTATGCGTACCGCCCTCTGGTAGAAAACTAAATAGGTCTGATCGAATG
>VRUG01000073.1 GCA_019456255.1 Planctomycetota bacterium
GGGTGAGGTAGGTACTTCTGGTAGTTAAATTGGGCGATTTTATAGAAATCTTTGCGGTTTTTGGGGTTGTCTGGTGCATAATAACTGTTTTGGGGATTTTTTACGAACTTGGTGTTTCCCGTGAGGTTTTCAGATTATCGCAAACAACGCCCAAAGCTCTACTTTCAAGATTTCAGGCGAAAGAAACATACAGAGGATGCCATGCCGGGGGGCGGAACGCTCACTATTGAAACACTGGGAGTTCACCTGGACGAAAGCTACCAGCAGCAGCATCCTGAGGTAACACCGGGGGACTATATTTTTCTGGCGGTGAGTGATACGGGTCAGGGAATGGACGAAGAGACGCAGGCCCAAGTTTTTGAACCCTTTTTTACTACCAAAGAATTGGAAAAAGGAACAGGGTTGGGGTTATCCACGGTCTACGGTATCGTGAAACAGAGCGGAGGGTTTATCTGGGTCTACAGCGAACCTGAACATGGTACAACATTCAAGATCTACCTGCCTCGATTAACCGGAGCGAAAAAACAGCAAGAAAGCCTTCCCGATCGACAGAAATCTGTTGGTGGAAATGAAACCATTCTGCTCGTTGAGGATGAAGAGTCATTGAGGAAGATGGCTGGAAAGATACTGGAAGGATATGGATATGCTGTTATTGAAGCAAAAAACGGCATAGAAGCGTTGGAAATTAGTTCGAAGGGAGATCGCTTGAAAATCGATCTTCTGGTGACCGATGTTGTCATGCCCGGAATGGGTGGAAAGGAATTGGCAGACAAACTTACAGAAGTTTATCCCCGACTCAGTGTGCTCTTCATTTCCGGCTATACGGACAACGCTATAGCTCATCATGGGGTGCTGGATGAAGGGGTTTCGTTACTTCAGAAGCCGTTTTCTTCGCAATCTTTATCTAATGCGGTTCGTGAGGTTCTGGGTCAAGATTAACCGGGACAATGCGGACGTGATGGTACGATCCACTGTGGTGTTCAATACCGCTTAGTAAATAACCGGAGGAATGATGAAAAAGGGATTTATTCTATTTTTATTGGTTTTTACTACATTGTTAGCTTTCGCAGAACAAATTAAACTTAAGATAAATTTGACGGAAAATTCTCCTTTGGTATTTCCGGACAAAGATGGACATCCAGCAGGATTCTTTCCGGATATTCTTGAGTATATTGCTGATAAAGAAGGGTGGGATCTAGAATTTGTTTTTGATACCTGGAAAAATAGTCTTAACAGTTTAGAAAATGGAGAAATAGATATTGTGCAATCTATTGCCCATTCCGAGGAAAGAGATAAAGTATTTGATTTTAATAATAGAGCTGTTATATCTAATTGGGGACAACTTTCTCGTCTTAAAGGGACAAAGATAGAATCTTTACCAGACTTACAAGGCAAGAAGGTTTCGGGGGATGGTGGTAATATTCATACAAAAGCATTTCTGGAATTAATTGAGTCTTTTGACATTGATATTGAGTTTACAGACACTGATGATTATTTCGAATCATTTGAGCTGCTTGATAGAGGAGAAGTCGCAGCTTGTATTTCTAATAGATTCAATACACTAAGGTACCTGCAACAATATAAAAATGTAGAAAAAACTCCTATAATTTTTAATCCGATTAATCTCCACTTTGCTACTACAAAAGGGGAAAATGCTGATATTTTAGCTACTATTGATGAATATATAGAACGGGCGCATACAGCTCCCAATTCATTTTTTTATCAAGCTATGGACAGATGGATTGGAACTTCTTTAGCAGAAACATATGTATTTCCAATGTGGGCAAAATTAATATTAATTGTAGCTGGTGGCATAGTTTTTATGTTAGGAGCTGTTGCGCTTTTATTACGGCAGGCAGTAGAAAAACGAACTGTTACCATTATAAAACAGAATAGAGAACTCAAAGAAGCACAAACTAAATTAAGAGAAAGAGCAGAAATAAGTGAAGAAAAATTTGAGACATTCATTGAGTCAATGGCAGATAGTGTTTTTGCTTTTGATAGAGATTGGAAATATATTTTAGCTAATGAAATGGCTTCTAAATTTACCGGGAAAACAAGAAAAGAGTTTTTTAGTGGAAAATCAATATTGGAAATATTTCCAGGATTCGAAGACACTTCATTTTTCAAGGTTTATAAGAAAGTAATGGAGACTAGAGAGCCTGAAACAACAAGTGGAAAATATATTTTTGAAGATGGCAGAGAAGGGTGGTATGAAGTAAGGGTTTCACCGACGCCGGAAGGAATTGTTTGTGTGGCAAGAGACATTACCGAACGAAAAAAGGTAGAAGAAGAATTAAGAAATACTGAACAGAAACTACTCCAATCGCAAAAACTGGAATCCGTGGGGCGTTTGGCCGGGGGAGTAGCCCATGATTTCAACAACCTGTTAACAACGATACTTGGCTATACGGAGCTTATCTCCATGGAGCAGGATCTCACGGCAACAATGAATGAAGGAGTTCAAGAAATAAAGAAATCAGCGGAAAGGGCCGCCTCACTGACGCAGCAGCTTCTGGCTTTTAGTCGTAAGCAGATCATGCGTCCGCAACAGATAGATCTCAATAAATTGATAAAGAACCTCCGGAAGATGCTAACCAGGCTGATTCATGAGAATATCACTTTTTCCACGAACCTGGATACGGGAATCGGGGAGATTAAAGCGGATCCAGTGCAGATTGAGCAGGTGATCATGAACTTAGCTGTCAACGCCAGGGATGCTATGCCTGACGGCGGCACTTTAACCATTGAGACGCATAAAGCTCATTTGGATGAAAGCTACCGGCAGGAACATCCACAGGTATCACCAGGGGATTATGTTTTATTGGCAGTGAGTGATACCGGACAGGGAATGGATGAAGAAACTATAGATCATATTTTTGATCCGTTCTATACAACCAAGGAGGTAGGAAAGGGGACGGGTCTGGGTTTGTCCACAGTATATGGAATTGTGAAACAAAGTGAAGGGCATATCTGGGCATACAGCGAACCGGATCACGGTACCACATTCAAGATTTACTTACCTGCAATAGAGGAAACTGAAAAACAGCAAGAAAGCCTTCCTGAAAAACGGGATCTGCTGGGTGGCACGGAAACGATCCTACTCGTTGAGGATGAAGAGTCATTGCGGAAGATGGCTGGAAAGATACTGGAAAGATATGGATATGCTGTTATTGAAGCTAAAAACGGCATAGAAGCGTTGGAAATTAGTTCGAAGGGAGATCGCTTGAAAATCGATCTTCTGGTGACCGACGTTATCATGCCTAAAATGGGCGGAAAGGAATTATCAGACACGCTTCTAAAAGAATATCCCCGGCTCAGGGTGTTGTACATTTCCGGTTATACGGATAACGCCATGACTCATCATGCGGTCCTGGATAAAGGGGTTTCGTTACTTCAGAAGCCGTTTTCTTCACAATCTTTGGCCGAGAAGGTACGGGAAGTTCTGGATGAAGATTAACTGAAGCCTTTGTCCCATTTGAACACCTTATCAAATTCGACGGACGAAGGATCCATCGGCCAACGACAGGCAATTCCTATCTCAATGCTCTCCAGTCCTTTCGCTGAATCAAGATAGAATCGCTGATGCAGCAGTACTGTGTAATGGATTCCTGTATTGGCTATCTTTGATTTTTATGTTAATATCATTGTAACTACAGAGCTCGTTCAATATCGCACTTTTAGTGATTTTGACAAAACCGATTGTCATGATTTTTAGCACTATACAAGAATATAGTAATCGTAAATCATTGCACCCCATAGAAATAGAGCTCGAATCAGATAGACTATTGGCTATATAGTGATATCTATGCACAATATTTGTGGACTAATATTGCTCATTGAACGAGCTCTGAACTAATCTCAAATATTAATAAGGAGAAAAAATGGCTAAAAGAACTTTTGCAAAATCAACTGGATTAATCAAGCTCGACTATGGAGAAGCACCAAAGAAAGCAGAATTGAAAACAGCAAAGAATAGGATTTATTTTAAAAACTTAAGATACAACTCCGAAACGAATGAACTTTCGGGTTCTATTAACCTCATTAGAGTAAAGGCAGGTAAATCTGTAGAAGACGTAGAGAAGATACTTGATGACTTCTTAGACAATATAGAAACACCTAGAGGACGAAAGCCAAAAACACAAACAGAACCTGCAACTTCTCGAGGAAGAAAGCCAAAACCAAAGACAGAGTGATTTACAATAGGTTTGTTTTTCTTTTGGAATAATCTGGTTAAAGGGATAACGATCTTGTTCGATCATAGATGGTAGATTTACCATTAATCCAGAAAATTATCTAATCGTATCATACTTGAAGATGGGCCTGATGTAGATACCTAAGATGAGTATGTTTGTAGATCTTTGACTGGTGTTGTAGTGTTTTCGTAAATCATCGACTCTATGAATACTCGGCGGTCGTTTGGAAAAATCCACGTTTTGCGTGTTGCTTCTATCCAGTATTTGATCTAAGGGATTTGTTAGTTCATACTATTTATATGCTTTTCGTTAGATAGTGTCTGGCTGAAAAGCCGTCAATTGCGTATGAGGCAATGATTTAAAATCACTCCACAGCGAAGAATTTTATCATAATTACTTGACACAATCCAATTTGGTTGGTACTAAAGTGGTGAATCTATTAGTATCTTAGTTTTTGCAAATATACAACTAGAACTTATCTACGATTTCGTGATATTGATCTGACTTGTACGCCGATTTAGACTATCGATATTGCTGAAGTTGAAAATATGAGATTCGAGAAAAACGGATTGTGGCGGAAATCGTTGTAGATGCATACAATTCAGAAGAACGTATGGTTAAGAACCAAATCTCTTTCAGATCTTGTCACTGCTCTTCAGAAAAATTTAGATGGACTCCTAATTAGTTGAACTACGAACGGCAAATTATCCTTGCATTTCAGGCGAACTCTTAGAACAATTAAACTTGTTGTAACAATGGACTACTCCGATAATATAGTTATCAATCAAGTCAAGTATGCCCTTGATTACGAATTGAGGAAGACAAAAATGAAAGACCAAGAAAAGACAAAAGAGCAGCTCGTCATTGAATTGGAGGATATGCGCCAGGAGAAGCATGGGCGGAAAGCAGAAGAGGAGAAGCTGCGGGAGAGTGAAGAAAAGTATCGGGTCTTGGTTGATAACACATCAGATTTTATCTACAGCTTTGATCGAGAGAGCCGTCACACTGCTGTCAATCAAAGTATCTGTAAGGCCCTGGGATTAAACGCTCAGGATATTATTGGCAAAAACCACACTGATTTAGGGTTCCCCGATGATATTGTCCAGGAATGGAAAGCGGTGCATCAAACAGTCTTCACATCGAAAAAGGTCGTAAAAACTGAAACCACAACCCCCATGCCTGATGGGAGTCTTCATACATACGAAGTCGTCTTGATTCCGATTTGTGATGAACGAGGCGCTGTCACAGGATTCCGAGGAACAAGCCGTGACATCACCGAGCGCAAGAAGGCTGAGGAGGTGTTAAGGAAACATCAGGATCATTTAGAAGAATTAGTGGAGGAGCGTACTGCCGAGTTAACAACGGCCAATCAAAAACTTCAACAGGAAATCATCGGGCGCAAGCGGACGGAAAAGGAACGAGAAAAACTTATCAGTGACCTGCGGGTTGCGTTGGTGAAGATCAAAACCTTAAGCGGGATAATTCCCATCTGTGCAAAATGTAAGAAGATACGAGATGATAAGGGATACTGGAAACAGGTGGAGGAATATATCCGAGACCATACAGAAGCAGAGTTCAGCCACGGCCTCTGCCCTGAATGTGCGGCCGAGATGGAAAAAGAGATTGACGAAATGGAGTAACAGCGGTACCAGACATAACCATAAAAACTTACAGATGAGGAATACTCTCTCTTAGACCAGTTTGCCAAAACCACAGGGATGGTCCTTACAGAAATAGTGCAAGAATCTATACAAATCTGCGTTGCTGGTGCGAAAGAGTTCCTCTCGGATAAGGATCCGGCACCTTCTAAAACCACTGATTAATTTGACTTGGACGCCGTGAGTGCGTAGTTGGTCAGTACTGTGCTTCTTTAGATTTAGATGGACGGTCCTGGGAAAAAACCTGGGGCTGTTTTTTTGTGTTTGAAAAAGTGCTTGCATTTCGTATCTTTTGTAAGGGGTAGGCAACGGCATAAGTAAGCCAAGTTACTGGACACAAAACAACGGTGATTGTGAGATCTGTTCGCTGTCGAACTACGGTCGAGGTTGCCGGAATATTACCTTCAAGGAAGGAGGCCGACCCGGTAGCGGGTGGCAAGACCAGAAAGCTGGAAAAGGACAACGTCTTTCTGCACAGGCTTTTGGCTCTCCAATTGATTTATTAGCTTTTTCCGATCCGGGCGTATTCCCGGTTGGTCCCAAAAGAACTGAAAAAAGGTTCCTCCTGATGACACTGAGTTAGACACCGAGAAAGCTCCAACACATCGATCACAGAAGGAAAATCTTGTTAAAGTAACAAGATTTTCGGTTGTTACACTATAAGGAAATAAATTGCCGGCGGTCGGAGTCGAACCGACACGGGGTCGCCCCCACCAGATTTTGAGACCGACCTACTTTTCATTTACACCATATTTGACACGATTTGAATCAATTTGACCTAATCTCGGACCGTTTTATCATATACATCATATAATTCATCTTATTTTGTTGTAGTTTTTGTTGTAACGTCGGCATCGAAAAGTATGTCGGAAGATGTTGCAAATGGCGATTTGACAATCGATACGCAAAAGACAAGATACTAGTTTTGGCTGTCTGGCACCTGTTGAACCGAGACAATTGTCCCAGTTGAACACCTTACCAGATTCTACACATCCACTCAGATTGCTACCAGACCGGATGGTCATCAGCTGCATCTTACCTAATTCGACGGGCGCCGGATCCAACGACCAACGACAGACAATTCCCATTTCAATGATCTCCAGTCCTTCCGATGAATCCAAATGAAAGCGCTAATGCGTCAGTACTGTGTAATGGATTCCTGTATTGTCTATCTCTGACTCTTATGGTAATATTATTGAAACCAATCTTAGGAGACAAAATAGCTAAAAGAACTTTTGCAAAACCAACTGGATTAACCAAGCTCGACTATGGAGAAGCACCAAAGAAAGCAGAATTGAAAACAGCAAAGAATAGGATTTATTTTAAAAACTTAAGATACAACTCCGAAACGAATGAACTTTCGGGTTCTATTAACCTTATTAGAGTAAAGGCAGGTAAATCTGTAGAAGATGTGGAGAAGATACTTGATGACTTCTTGGACAATTTAGAAACACCTAAAACACCTAGAGGACGAAAGCCAAAACCAAAGACAGAGTGATTTTACTATTGGTACGTGTCATTTCAGTGAGAGCACGTGGCCAAAAAAAATTCTGACGTCGGTGTAACTGGACAGGGCTGGACTTTACGCCGGTAAAGACTTGGTCTTGAGTTACTCTGTCTGCCCTCGATAATTCCACGGAAGCCAAACTAGGGAACTCGCTTGGAACAAATACCCTTGGCCAGCACCCTCCGATCATATCCTTTTCGTTACAAATCTTCATTGGCAACGCTGACCATGGTCTGGAAGCTGGCGATGGAAGCTGAGAAGACCTGGCGCCGGTTAATGGGTTATCAGCAGATCACCCTCGTTGTGGAGGGAAGGAGGTTCGTGGACGGAGAGCTGGAAGACGTGGCATGAGGTTTCAACGGAGGATGCGCTTTTTCTCATCCACAGAAATTGATCATATCTCCGGTGGAGATGAAACGCAGCGGAATCCCCACCCGCATACAGGCCATTGGTATGTCATGTTCTTATTGATAGGAATTATTATAATCCGACCTGACGCAAAAAGTCAAGAATCGTGCGCAGAATCGAGAGATAATATAAA
>VRUG01000008.1:0-60642 GCA_019456255.1 Planctomycetota bacterium
TCGTGGAAAAATGATACTTTATCACCTTTGGAGAATGCGAAATGAACATGCTAAATTCGCTTAGATGCAAAATGTTGGATAGCGCAGGGTGCCTTGGTTAGCCCTGCCGCTCGCCTGCCCTGAGTTTATCGAAAGGCGGCAGGGGGTTGCCTATTTATCTCCAGACTTCTTCTTAGCGATAGCGGCGATTCTCTGCACCTGCATCACATCAAGCTTACCGGTCCCCAGCAGCGGCATCGACTCTATCGGCACATAGTTCTCACGCTTAGGCTTCCAAATATTAGGAACGCCGCTTTTTGAAATTATCTCATGAAGTTTCTCGGCGTCACCAACCTCGTCAAGATACAAAACAACAAGCTCCTCGCCTCTCTTTTCATCCGGCACGCTCGTCACCGCCACCACCTGCTCATGTGTACCGAGCCCCTCAAGCAAAATTTCCTCAATCCCGACATGCGGCACCATCTCGCCGGCAATCTTACTAAACCGCGACAGCCTACCCTCAAGTGTAATAAAACCATCCTCATCGATACTCGCAATATCACCGGTATTGTACCACCCGTCCCGCAGCACCTTAGCCGTCTCTTCTTCCTTATTCAAATATCCAAGCATCACGTTAGGCCCTTTAACAAACAATAGCCCCGCCTCACCAACACCTAACAGCTCACCGCTCTCCACCGAAACAACCTTCACCTCAATATCAGGCAGCGCAAATCCAACCGTACCTTCCTTATGACCGACCTTATGCTTACCGGTACTCAAATCATCGGTCAGGTTAAACGACACCGCCGGCGACAATTCAGTTGCCCCATAGCCTTCCAAAGGACGAATACCAAACTTTTCCTCGAACGAATCAGCGATGGATTTTTTCAGCTTCTCGGCGCCAACCACTAAAAGACGCAGATTAGAAAATGCCGCAGGCTTAACCCGCCTGATATAATTCAATAGAAACGTCGGTGCCGTAAACAGTATCGTCGACTTATTCTCACTCGTCGCCTTTTCAATTAACTTACTGTCCAGCGGATTCGGCACATAAACCGATGATGCACCGCTAAACAGCGGCAGCCACAAACCGCACGTCAACCCGAACGAATGAAAAAATGGCAGAGCGGCGCAAAGATTATCTTTAGGCGTCAACCAGATAATTTTCCGAAGTGCCTGCGTATTTGAAAAAATATTATTGTGACTAAGCATTACCCCTTTGGGCTTACCACTGCTGCCCGATGAAAACAGTATCGTCGCAAGATGATCACGTTCATGCCCGCCCGCCCGCGCCAAAACACGCGCAGGATAAAACAAACTTTTCAAATATGCCTTCGCCTTTGAGGCCAACCCTATCCTTTTTACTATATCCTCAAGAAAAACAAGACCCCCAAGATGCCCGAATTCTGCCAGCTTCTCAGCGAATTTCCGAGAACTGATTATCGTCTTTATCCCGCACTGCTCGATTGCCGATTGCACCGTCGCCTCGGAACCGCTGTAATTTAGATTAACCGAAACCTTACCACTCAGCGCTACCGCCAGATTCGTCAACGCTTCCCCAACCGATGGCGGCAAAAGAATACCGATTCTTTCCTGACCATCTGCCAGTTCACATATCTGCTCAGAAATCGCCACAGAACTTATCAATGCCTGCCGGTAGCTTAGACTCTTGCCGCTCATATCTATCAGACATCGCCCGCCGCCGTACTTACGAGCCGAAACCACAAAATGCTCACCAAGCGACAAATCGAATTCTTTTGATGTTCTTACCATTAAAAATCCCTGCCTTGCCGCAATTATAACCAAATCACAACACCAAACCACTATTAACTTCTACTCGGTTACTTTTGATGAGTAGGAAAATAAGCTGTCATTCTCCAATAGTAATTCCTCTCTATTTTCACCCTCTAATGTATTGGCCGATAATTGAATCGTGGATTGTTTTCTTTCTAACATCTCCTGGTAAATAAGTTGTCCTTGCGGAGAATAGATTAACAACATCACATGCCAGGAGGTTGCTCGTAAATCAGCCAATAACACCAGATAGTTTTCATCGTTTTGAAAAAACCGCACCTCAACAGGGGTTATTTCACTTATATAATCATATTTTTCGAGCGATGTTTCTACGATTGCACCTTTTTTGTCATCCGTTTTAATTTTTATTATATTTGAATCAAAACTCAACCTCACTTCTTTCCCGTTCCATCTTATTAGTTGCTCTCTATTTCTGTTTTTAAAAGGGATAGACATGCTATTTTTGATAATTTTCGGCGCTGTAACTATTGTTTTTAAAATATCACTATTGGTGTAAATAATTCCGGGCGTATTATATTTTTTTACTTTCAAAAACCCAAAAGCACCGCCGAATAGCATCGCGATAATCACGAGAATAATTCCAGTATAAATGACCATCTTATAAAAGATGGTTTTTAATCTTAACAAATACATCAAACTGCCGATTACAGATCCAAGTAAAAGTCCAATTATCCCTGCTTTTATTATTTTAGATAAAACTAAGCCTATTGTAATCGGCAAAACAAAAATGTTTAATGCCGCAGTAGAACTTGGATTTACAAAAATCTTTTCACCAAAATATATTCCGAGATAATAAGAAATTGCCCCAAGAACGGATGCGACCATAAATAAAAGGGGGATAACACATATTGTAGGAGTATGATTCTCTTCTGACACAATTACACCTCACTTTATTTGTCGACAAGATAATTACTGACCTGCGAAAAAACCTGCTGTCGTAAATCTTCCGATTCATTAAAAAGTTCGTGCCGGCCGTCTTTGATCAAAACAATATCTGCGTTCACAAATTTCTCTTTTATAAATTCCATATTGTATCGCCACGCAACTATTCTGTCCTCCGTACCCTGAATAACCTTGATTTTTGTAGAGCAGGGGGCCAGCTCCGCAATTTTATCGTTCCATTCGAACAATGCCTTGGTCCACCTCAAAGAAACCTCCCTTGCCGCAAGCCGGTCTTCATTTCTGGCAAAAGCTAAATATTCCTTGTCATGAGAACTATTCCGAAATACCCTTATTATTTTCTGGGAAAATCGGCTGTAGGGCTCATGTAAAACCTCCGATATTTTCCACAAAACACTTCTTATCAATGGCGACACCAGCACCACCTTCTCAAAATCATCCCCTTTACCCTCAAGCAGACAATCTATCACCGCCGACGCCCCGGTACTATGACCTATCACATGGTAAGGCGGCTTTACTTTATCCCGAACCGCATCCACAAACCCGCGCAACGCCTCACCATACTGACCAAAATCATCAATCGCCGTCGCTTCACCGCTGCTTAGCCCATGCCCCTGCAAATCAAAACACGCAACCGCATAACCCTCACCAGTTAAATACCCGATTATATTTTTCAATAGCCCGCTGTGACACAAATATCCATGCACAATAAAAACCGTCGCCTTATATTCTTTAGGCCAGAAAATATGACCCGCCAATTCGAACTCGCTAGACTCAAACGCGACGAACTCATGCTCTACACCCTCGAATTCAAGCCCGTAGAATTTTAAAAATTCTTCAACAGAATCAAATTGTCCCTTAAATTTTGAATCCATACTATTTCCCGCCATCTCGCCGCTGCATCCTGAAAAACAAAAAACAATACTAAATAACAAAACCACAACATTTTTCATCTTATCAGCTTTTCTTGTTCGCAGTTAATCTCTTTCAATTGATACTGCTTCCCAGAAGAATCACTATAAACGTCACCCTCTACTTTTTCCAATACCAGCTTTGGCTTTTTTTGCCCGGCCCCTTTTCGCAGCTTCATTAATATCGGAATAGCCAGAGTCAAAAGACCAACGATAATCGCCACAACAGCAAGAATCCGATAGTAGACACCATGGTCGAACTCGGTCCAGACAGCCACGCCTATCTGCACAGCAAGAATTCCAATAGATACCGATGAAACTCGCTGAACCCATTTCTGCTTAGCATTAAGTTCCGGAAGAACCAGCAAAAACCCATGAGCAAAGGCCAACGCAGCGATGATGAAACTAATTGTAACCTTCCAGCCAACTTCGCTATCGATTTCCAGCCACATACCGGAAATTACAAGAATTGCAGACACAACAGAAAAAAGAATACCTAAAAATCCCACCCACACAAACCCCTTCTTTTCGATAAAAGCCGCGCACGACATCGAACATATACTCGTTGCCGATACCATCAGACACGTCCCCAAAATTTTCCATTGAAGCTCCCCGAATTCAGCGCCGCTTAGCAAAGATATTATCGCAATCAACGCCGTTAAACCTAAAAAGCCAAGAAAAATCTTTAACGATAGTTTTCTGATTTTTGCGTAATCCATTTTCCTCTCCTTTCAAATTCCTGCTTACCTCTTATACGAAAAAACCATCCCTTCATTTTCCATCGTAAAAGTGTCGCCATCGATAGTTCCCTCGGTCTCGCCGCCGCCGGCCCATTGTATGTTCAACCTTGAACCATCCTGAGTGTAGGTAGCTGCAAGCTCGCGAGTGATCTTTCTGCCAGTAGATGAAATAACGACCATTTTATTCAGGCACGTTCCATCGCCATTGATAGTAAACCTCCCCGAAAGCACCATCGCCTCTTTGTCGCCGTGAGAAACAGTCGCCGGTACCTCCTCACCATCGACTGTAACCAAAGTGTAAACACCTGCCGGGCCGGTTACTACTGTTTCCGTTGGACCGGTTGTTGCACAACCTGCCAAACAAACTAACACTACTAAAACTGCCATCCTCTTTTTCATTTTATTGTTCCTTTCAAAACTAAATTAATAACTCCTCACTTTTTCCAAAATTGCAATTAACTGCTTCTGCTCACCCTTTTTTATTGCTGACATTTTCTCTACTACCAGCTTGCCGTACAAAGGCTCAACTTTACCAAATAATTTTTTTCCCTTGCCGGTCATCTTGATAATGTTATATCTTCTGTCGTCAGATGAATTGCGTGTCACCAGCTCAGCCTTTTCCATCCTGTCGATCAGAGATGTAATGTTCGCCCTGTTGACAAGCATCATCTTGCTAAGCTGAGCCTGGCTAAGACCGCCACCGTCCTCACTTTGATAATGCAAAAGCATCATCACGTTAAACTGAACATCCGTCACATTGAACTTGCGGAAAAATTCATCGGCACGCTTTTTTAACTTCGATGCCGTAAAGTAAATATTCAACACTGCCTCATGTTCAATCACATTGAAACCTCTTTTCAATCCCAGTTCCTCTTTAAGTGACATTCTCATTCTCCGTTAATTAGTTAACTGTTAAGATATATACTATTTATATCTTAACATTGTGTCAAGGAAGATTAATCTTTTTTTGAAAAATTTTTCATTTTTTCGCCCCTAAGACCCAAATTCCCCGTTTTTGGCCCTCAAAACCCATTTTTCAGGCTATTTCCTTGATTTTAAACTCCCGACGCTGTACCATCGCCGCCTATGAGAATACCGCTTACAAAATACGGCACACCACAGGTAATTATTTTCCCCCTGATAACCATCGCCGTCATGGCTGCCGCAATACTCTTGCCATTGCCGAAAACAGCCCTTTTCACCATAGAAACACTACTATTCATCGTCTTAATATGGATTCTATCTTTTTTCCGCGACCCGCTCCGCATAGCCCCCGGCGATGCAAACCTGCTCCTCTCTCCTGCTGACGGCACAATATCTGACATCGAAATCGTCGACGGAAACGAGCATTTTTCCGGAAAACAGCTCAAAATCGGCATTTTCCTTAGCGTTTTCAATGTCCATATCAACAGAAGCCCATGCAATGCAACCATCGAAAACATCATCTATAAACCAGGTAAATTCAAGGACGCACGCAACCCGGATGCCTCAAAAGTAAACGAAGCCAACGATATAATCATGATTCGCACCGATAATCCAACCGACAAGCTGCTCGTCAGGCAAATCTCAGGCGCCATCGCAAGAAGAATCGTATGCGACGTAAAGCCAGGACAGAATTTAGCTGGCGGACAGAAGTTCGGAATGATAAAATTCGGCTCCAGAACAGAACTTTACATGCCCCAACACGATACAATTAAGTGTCTCGTAAAAAAGGGCGACAAAGTTAAAGCGGCGATTACACCGCTTATAAGGTACCAAAAATGACAAAGCTAAGAACACAAGCTGCAAAAAACGGCCTGCTGAGAAGAATGAGAAAGCAAAGGCTAAACTACATCGCAATATTGCCGTCGCTTATTACCCTGCTAAACGGCATCTGCGGTTTCGCCGCTATGGTCTTCGCAAGCAAGGCAATTTCTGAAAGCACTAATCACTTCTTTCATGAAAAATTTCAAATCTCATATTTTGCGATGGCGGGATACATGATCCTCCTGGCCATGATAGCAGACATGCTCGACGGCAGAATTGCAAGAATGAGCAAAAACACCTCAAGCTTCGGCGGCCAACTCGACAGCTTATGCGACATGGTCAGCTTTGGAATCGCACCGGCATTCTTAATGATTAAAATCCTCGAATACGAACTCGGACCAGGTGTCGTCCACACTACCTTGATTAATTTCGTAGAAAGATTTATCTGGTTCGCCGCCGTCGCATACATAAGCTGTGCCGCTATCAGGCTCGCAAGATTCAATGTCGAAAACGAGGAAGACGAATCGGTACACATGAGCTTTATTGGACTGCCAACGCCCGCCGCCGCCGGTGTCATCGTAAGCCTGATAATCTTCCAGCAGCAGGTACTAAAAGCTATCTCCCAACAGCTGAACAATTCCTACATCATCTTAGACAAAGTTATTATTTGCACGCTCCCTTTCATACTTATTGGAGTCGCAATTTTAATGGTCACCAGAATCAGATACCCGCATGTCGTAAACCAATACATTAGAGGAAAAAAACCATTCGCGCACTTTATTAGGGTATTGTTCCTGATAGGGCTTATCATCTGGAGCATACAAACAGCTTTGGCACTGCTCTTCTGCGGATTCGCCGCAAGCGGCTTCCTGAAATGGTTCTATTATAAAGTCATCAAAAAGAAAAAGGACCTCACACCAATCTCGCAACAGCCGGCAATCGATTAACGCATCACGGAACCACCCATTTCAAGATTCTTAACGGTCCCTTGGTTGATTTGGTAATAATTCTCGACAATGTTGCAAAGCCTTTGCAAGGTCTCACGCCCCTCGACGCTGCTTTCAAGACCGATTATCTGCAAACCTATACACACATGCCCGCGGTCCGCCGTCAAGAGAACCTTGCGAATCTGAGCCTCCAAAACAAAAGAAGACTCATAAGGCATCGGAGTAAATTCCATCGTGACAAACTGACCGGCACGAAAATGTTGCTCTTGGTCACAATCAAGCGCGACCTGACAGCCCCCAGCAGATAAATCAACCAAGCAGCCTTGCCGGTAATTACCGGAAGAACGCTTCTCACTACCACCATCGCTCCGACCGTACCATATCTTAGCACCGACCTTCATCGATTCGGGAACATTGACCCTGAAGTAACTACGACGCTGAACAAGCTCAAGGCGAGTCGGAACACTTACTACAATTACACCGCCGCTTTCGGGTTCAAGAGAAGCCTTTAAGTCAATTACCTTGGACTCGAAAGCAAATTTACCATAACCGTATTTAAGCGAGATGCTTATTTCCTGATTGCTATGAATGTTGATAGGCTGAGGGTCCTTGTGAGGCAAGACATCCATCTCTAAGATATTCGCACCGAGCCGCGACATCACAACTTTCGCGATATGCCGTTTACCGCGGGAAAAATACGACAATATCACAGGAACCTTCTTATTGATTACCGCCTGTAAGACTTTCCTCGGCTCAGCTCCGCATAACATCACTACATTATTCATGAGAACCCCCACAGAGAACCAGATTTCACTTATTAATAGGCCGCAAACAACATCTGCAACCCAACAGCTAACAAATATATAAGAATAATTCAAACATTCGCAAAATGCTTTCTAAACTAAATTTTTCTTTAAGACCAAAAAAACACCACCTTTCCAAACAAATTTACACTTTATATACAACCAAAAGTTGCCAAAAACGCCATTAAACAGTATTATTACCAGACTATTATGATTAAAACTCAAAATACAAAGAAATACGCCACTGACAAAATAGCCTTTTTAGGGCTATTTTTTCTAACTATACTCATAGCAGCCATTATCGTAGAAGCAAGGCATAATAAGCCCCTAAAAGCAGGGGACGATATCATACAAAAGCTAAAAGTAAATGGCATCGCATCCTATCTGAAAGACAAAAACGCGCAACAATATTTCATGGTGAAAAACTTCAGGGGGCAACCATTCGGATTTACAACAGAACAATTTGACCTCACTGGACCAACAACACTGCCGCAGATAAATCTGAAAAGTTTAATTTATATCAAGGGACAATACGGACAGCATCAAGTCGTCTTGTTCAGGGGAAATAACAATATCGACTTTTATGAATGGAACTACAAAGTTGCCGCAAGAGCCGGAAGTGAAAATCTAATTATCACAATGGATGAAAACCAAATACTTACCATCGCAACACTCGGACAAAAATCTAAAGAAATCAGTTTTAAATTAAGCCGCCCCGCAATACCGGACGCATATCTTGATTTCGTCTTAAAACAGATGATAAACTCAAAACATGAAAAAATAATCGTTGATGTAATACAAATCGATGGACAGATTACACCGCTGCTAATCACTAAAATCGGGCTGCTTGCCCCAGAGGGTGATAAACGAGCATGGCAGGTATTGGAACTTAGACTCTTAGACAGCACAGGCTTTACACAAAGAGTATTTATAAATAACGAGGGAGATATTGCAAAAAAAGTTTTACCAAACGAAAAGATAATTATGGAACGTACCGATATAAACACTATATTAAGACAGTTCCCGAAGCAGTCACAGTACTTGCTGAAAAATATGGAAATGTTAGAACAAAAACAACTCTAAAAAAAGATTTACAAGGAAGTGCTATTATGTCTGAAAAAGAAAAACTTTATGATTGTATTGTCATCGGAGCAGGACCTGCAGGATTAGCTGCCGCACTGTACGCCGCAAGAGATAGATTCAAAACTCTCGTTCTCGAAAAATTCTTCCCGGGAGGGCAAATCGCGAACACCGACAAAATCGAAAATTATCCCGGTATCCCAGAAATTGACGGGCCCGGACTCATTGAAAAAATGCAAAGCCAGGCCACGGGATTCGGAGCCCAAATCAAAACGGGCACACAAGTCACACAACTAAAAAAACTCGACAATGGCAATATTGAAATTAGCTGCGATGAAGACAAATACACCGCAAGAGCCGTTATACTAACACCGGGAAGCGACTACAAAAAACTCGGCGTCCCAGGTGAAGATGAATTTAGAAATGCAGGTGCTGGTGTCAGCTATTGCGGAACATGCGATGCGCCATTTTTTAGAGGAAAAGAAGTTGTGGCCGTCGGAGGCGGAAACACCGCACTCGAAGAAACACTCCACCTCGCAAAATTCGCCGAAAAGGTCACCTTGCTGCATCGAAGAGATGAATTTAGAGCGACAAAAGTTCTACAGGAAGAACTTCTCGAAAAAGTGAATCAGCCAAACTCAAACCTCATTATTAAATACTCAACTGTCGCAACAAAAATAAAAGGCGAATCAAAAGTGCAGGCCGTCGAACTTAAGGACCTCAAAACCGACAAACTACAGGATTATCCAGCCGAGGGCATCTTTATTTTTATTGGCACGATACCAAACACCGAATTTTTAAAGGGTTTTGTCGAACTCACCGAAAATGGCTTTATAAAATGTGACAGCGCATATCTGAGAACTTCCGTACCCGGCGTTTTCGTCGCGGGCGACTGTAGAGTAGGGGCCGCCATGCAGCTTGCTACCGCCGCTGGAGACGGAGTTATCGCTGCTATGATGCTAAAACAATATTTCAGAGATAAAAACTGGTGGAATGAAGAAGTTTCTGATACACTCCAACCAGGAGGATGGTAATTTATAGAATAAACTGTTTTTTCACCCTGCTACTGGAGGAAATATGATTGAACTTGCATCGCTGAAGGATTCTATATGGGACAGCATCAAAGAGACTTTTGAAACAATGATTTCTCTGCCAATTGAAAATCTCGACACCGACACAGAGCAGGAAAAATTAATCTCACCGGTAATCTGCACCATTACTTTTACAAATGACATCAATGGCAGCTTGTCAATTCTATGCGCTTACAAAACCGCTGAAAAAATCACCAAGGCAATGCTCATGATGGAGAGCAACGAAGATATCGACGAACCAGGCGTACATGATGCACTCGGAGAGGTCACTAACATGGTACTCGGGGGACTAAAAACCAGATTAGCCGACACTGCTTCCGACATCCAAATTTCAATCCCAACCGTCATCAAAGGCACCGAAATCTTCCCAAGGATAGGCAAGGGAGTAGAAAATGTTGCGATTACTACTGCTATAGATGGTGACATCCTGAAAATTATTGTTAAGATTAGGCCAAAATAAAAAAATCAATAGGGGGGACATATGTTAGCTAAACTGCATAGCGTCACATTAGAGGGAATCAAGGGTATCATCTGCGAGGTCGAGGTCGATGTTAGCAGAACAGGTTTCGAAAAGTCACTGATTGTCGGACTACCCGATGCCGCCGTAAAAGAAAGCACCGAACGCGTCAAAAGTGCTATCGTAAACTCCGGATTCAAATACCCTAAGACACAATCGGTCATTAACCTCGCTCCCGCCGACGTCAAAAAAGCAGGACCGGCTTTCGATTTACCAATCGCGATAGGAATGCTTTTGGGACAGGCCGTCGTAGTTTGCGAGAACCTAAACGACTTCATAATCGTCGGAGAACTCGCACTTGACGGAAGGGTTAGATCCGTAGACGGCATCCTTTCTATGGCAATGACTGCCGTCGATAATGGATTCAAACGCATGATTGTCCCACTCGAAAATGCCGAAGAAGCCGCCGTCATAACTGAACTCGAAGTTTACGGCGTTGGCTCGCTTGCCCAGGTCGCTGGTTTTCTCGCAGGACAACTCACTCTCGAAACAACAACCGTAGACATTGACAGCCTCTTCGATGTGGCTTCGAATTATGAACTCGATTTCGCCGACGTAAAAGGACAGGAAGCAGTAAAACGCGCTCTCACAATCGCCGCCGCTGGAAGACACAACGTCATGATGATTGGCCCGCCAGGTGCCGGAAAAACGATGCTCGCGCAAAGACTCGCCACTATCCTGCCAAACCTGAGCCTCGAAGAATCACTACAAACCACACGCATATACTCGTCGGTGGGACTGCTCCCGAAAAACAGGGCGCTCCTGGCAACCAGACCAATCAGAATGCCCCACCACACCGCTACAGGACCAGCACTCGTTGGCGGTGGAACTAATCCAAGGCCGGGTGAATTGTCACTGGCGCACTTTGGCATCTTATTCCTCGATGAGTTCGCAGAATTTCCAAGACATGTCCTGGAGATGATTCGCCAACCTCTTGAAGATGGACATGTCACTATATCACGCGCAAAAACAACAATAACTTTCCCCGCGCAGTTCATGCTCGTCGCTGCTATGAACCCTTGCCCATGCGGATATTTCGGAGCAACCTCAAGACACTGCAAATGCTCACCAAACCAAATCGAAAGATACATCTCAAAAATCTCGGGACCGTTAATTGACAGAATCGACATTCACATCGATGTGCCCGCTGTTACCTTTAGAAAACTACGCTCAAAGGCGGACCAAACCAATTCTAAAACCATAAGAGCTATGGTAAACACCGCGAGAAAAATCCAAACCGAAAGATTCAGCGACGGAAAAATCCAAACCAACGCGACTATGACACACAAGCAGGTCGAAAAACATTGCCAACTTGATTCTCCTTCGGAGATGATGTTAAAGCAGGCCATGACAGAATTTGGACTAAGCGCACGAGCGCACGACAAAATTTGTAAAGTCGCAAGAACCATCGCTGACCTCGACGATTCGAAAACAATCGCCCCTAACCACATCGCTGAAGCAATTAGCTTTAGAAAACTCGACCGAAAGTTGTAAAAGTTTATCATTGAAAAATGGGTTTGATCCCCATAGATTCATAAATGAATCTGGATATGGGGACAAGTTGGGTTTGTTTTTTAGTTTGGGGGTAAGGTGTAAATTGTTGTAATTGTTTATTGGGTAGTGGTTTAGGTTCATTTCTTCACTTTTAAAATTGGGTTTGTTTTCCATAAAAAGGTTATTTGGTTCGAATGGGTTCGTTTTTCACTTCTCCAAAAAGGTGTAAATTGTTGTAATTGTTTTTTGGATAATGGTTTAGGTTCATTTTTGTGATTCTCAAATTGGGTTTGTTTTACATAATTAGTTTATTTTGTTAAATCTTAAAATGGGTTCGTTTATTAAAACGTTTATATTTTGCAACGTCGTCTTTTAAAACAGCAACCCCGCAACGTAAAGTTGGGGGCTAAATATTTTAGTGTTGATACCTGTGGCATAAATACCTGTGGCATAAATTGGTTCATTTTCGTGAAACCCCCGTTTATTGGCGTATTATAAGATATTTTAAAGAAAAAATCAAGGGAAAAGGGCAGTGGACATGGGGGTGAGTGGGGGTTGTTGTATTTTTTCTAAATCTCGGTAAAGCCGATGTCTGATTCTATCCAGTTTTTCGGCTACAAAATGCTATTTATAGTCTGTCGACTTATAGACAACACTTCCTATTATTAATGCTAAACCCAAAAATGGAGATAATGTTATGGATGATATTTGCATGCGTGTTGGTTTTACTATTCGAAAGCACCGTGAGGAGAAAGGAATCAGCCAGGAAAGTCTTGCAACTCTTTCGGAATTACATCGAACATATATTGGTCAAGTTGAACGAGGCGAAAAAAATCTCACTCTACGCAGCCTAGAAAGAATTGCAAATGCACTGAACGTTAAAACGAAGGATTTGCTATAAATGGATTGGACTATTGAACAAGTTACCAACAAACTACAGGAAGTTGCAAATAAAGGTTTTCTTGCAATACTTTCTAGTATGTATCGTAGCGACGAAGGTGTTGTTGGTCAAATTTTAGAGAGAGAGTTTGGTGTACAGGAAAACAATCTCAGTTTAAGAGACCTCGGTACATTTGAACTAAAAGCAATGAGGTTTAATTCTAAAACACTTACTTTATGCCACAAAACCACAAGCAAAGGTCTGACACCTCTCGAGATATTTGACCGTTTTGGTTATATCAAACCTTCTAAGAGAGACCCTGCTGTCCTGAAAAAGAAGTTATTTACCACGGTTAAAGGAAATAGAGCCAATAATCACGGTTTTATATTACACTCAGGTACAGATAGCAGTATTGATATGTTTTGTAAGGATGAATTCATCTGTCAATGGGAACTAACGGAACAATTGGAGAAGATAGACAAAATCATTTTAACATTAGCTAAAACTCAAGGAAAAGTTAATTCAAAAGCTGAATCATTCCATTATGTAAAAGCAGATATATATGATTCACTTAAAAATTTGAGTTCTTTAGTGAATGAAGGGACGATAGTTATAGATTTTTGTATTGACCAACCGGTAGGTAGCAATCGAAGTCCTCACGATAGAGGGCCCCATATCAGAATACCTAAGAGCAAATTACCCCGTGCTTACAATAATATAACTCCTCTTTTGGATTCTAATTTATAATAACATTTAATTATTTTTCTTGCTTATATATTTTCATTCTTTCGGGGGTCGCCAAAAATCTAATAGATATTCAAATGTAACCCCCATAGTTATATAATTACTCGGCCAGCCAAAAATTCCAATTCGATTAACAAGATTTGTTCTGTCCCAGATTATTATATTTCTAAGTTCATATCCACGTTCTCTTAATTCTTGGATCAATGAAACATGAATTGTTATACGCTTGTTTTCCCACCACATATCAGGAACATTAATCACACAATGGCCTTTAGGGCGAAGTAATGGTAGTAGTCTTTCAAAAATATCACCCATAGATTTGGTATATTTTTCAATAGACATTGTTCCAAGATCTCGAGGGTCTTGGGAATATTGTTCTATTTTTCCATATTGCTCATTTTTCCTATCGCGTCTTGATTTGTTTTTCCTCTTACGATTTAGCAAATTAGCATAAGGTGGTGAAGTGAAAATCAAGCTTGTAGATTCGTTTGGTAGATAGTGAGATATGTTTAGAGCATCGTCACTTATTGCAATTTGTTTTGTATTTTCAAACATTGAGGAGTTTTCTTCAAGTCTGTTTTTTGTCAAATTGATGTATTCATTTTGGAGGTCAAAACCAACTGCATTTCGACCAGCATCTTGGGCCGCTATTAACGTAGTGCCACTGCCAACGAAAGGATCTAACACTAATTCACCTTCGTGGCTGAAAAGATCGGTAATCTTGCGAGCAAGAGCAATTGGGAAGGTAGCAGGGTGAGCTTTTTTATTCCTCATATCCCTGCCCTCATATGAGAATTGCCAGACACCTACTTGACACTTGAGCCACTCTTTAGCAGTTAGGCAATTAATATTATTCCCCGTACACTCACAGGTTTTATCAAATCCGATATCGAGCATTTTTTTCTTTGTTCTAATGCCTTGTTTTGGCTTGACACGACAAATAGGTTTAGAGGTTGCGGTGCTCTTACTTTCGGTATTTTTTGTATCTTCCAATTTAGTATGATTATTATTAGTTGTAATTTTATATTTCTTTTTGCTTATGCGAGTGATTACAATAGTTTTACCAGGTTTTAAGTTATTTGATTCTATAAAACCTTTAACCCAGTTTCTTTTTCTAAAAATCCACTTCGGCCGGCCGGTTTTGTTGTCTGTAGGGATATCTGTTTTTATAGGTTGCGGTACGCCCTCTGCGTTTATTGTGATTAAAGAACCTTGTTTTTCCTTTGTTGAGCCTCCAAAGGTATCTTCAGGAAAAAAGTCTTTTCCACAAGGGCGGATGTTTAAATTGCCGTATTTCGCAGCAGCGGGTGTGATTTCAATTACGCATGATTCCATTCTTTATGAACCTCCTTCATTTTAAACACGATTATTATAATGTTATTACAAAGGTTTGGCAATAGCAGTTTTTAATTAAATCTCGTAAAAAAAGCCGAAATCGAACCTTTTATAGGCCTATATTTAAACATAACTTAGAAACATTTCATTTTTTTTGTTTAATCTACCGCAAACTTGTGCCGATACAATCATAGATAACGTTATTTTAGCTTTAGATAGGAGATTCAGGATGGGCATTCAAAATTGGTCGGAAGACATCATTCTTGTCGAGTTACCTCAGGAACCACAGATTGTTGACGAACTCAGACTCGCTACGGACATCGTTCGTGACAGAGGTAATTGTGACGTTGTTGTAGATTTCTCGAAAGTCGACATCGTAACGTCTTCGAGTTTGTCAGCCCTTCTAAGATTAAGAAAAATGCTAACAGACTGCAACAGAAAACTTATCTTCTGTTGCGTAGCGCCGGCAACAAAAAGCATCTTCACCATTACTGGTATTGAGAGCATCTTCGATTTTGTTGAAGATAAAATGCTCGCACTGGCTGGCCTGCAAATCGCAAAATAAAAACTTGACATGACCATGATTTTAAGCTATGGTACATGTATCGAGCCGCTTACGAATATCGCTAAATACATAACGATGTTCGTAATCTGCTCGCAGGTTTCTAATCAGTTTGCAGTGAGAAAATGCAGACGAGTAAGACAGGAATAGGAGCAATGGACAAAGAAACTCTGCGGAAAATAGAGCACGCCATCGGGTATGAATTTGCCGACAAAAAAATACTCGAAAAAGCTTTCACACATTCATCAGCTGTCGATAATCGTATACAAAGCAATGAAAGACTCGAATTCCTCGGAGATGCTATACTCGCTGAAGTTATATGCAGAGTACTCTTCGAGAAGTTCCCAAGCTACCTCGAAGGAGACCTCACCAAAATAAAGAGCATGCTTGTTTCAAGAAGAACATGTGCACGCATCACGAAGCAGCTGGCTCTGCAGAATTTCCTCACCGTCGGAAAGGGTATGGCTGCAAGCAGGGCACTCACAGGTTCACTGGCGGCAGGACTTTTCGAAGCCATCATTGCCGCTATCTATTTTGACGGCGGGCCGCAACAGGCACAAAAATTCATAGTCGATAATTATGCCGAGCTTATAGAACAGGCCGACGCAAAACAATCACAGGGAAATTTCAAATCCCTGTTACAGCAGCACGCGCAGCAGCAATATAACGTCACACCAAATTATGAACTTCTTGATGAAAAAGGACCCGACCACAATAAATGTTTCGAGATTGAAGCAGTCGTCGCTGAACATCGGTTCCCAAGTGCATGGGGAACTAACAAAAAAGAAGCAGAACAAAAAGCCGCGTTTAACGCGCTAATCGAATTAGGTGTAATAGAAGAATTCGCTGAGCATAGCATCTAAAAAAAAACAGCCGCTAAGCAGTAAATATCCACGACAATACAAATAAACCCAACGCCGTTGCCGCCATAAAAACTACTATCGAACCGAACAACGCAATGCATTCTTTGATGAAGGTTGTTGCCGTTATGCTTTCAAGTTTCGTCGTCTTATAAACTATCGCTATCGACGCCGCCAGCGGGCCAATCCAAAGCATAGATGCCGGAGTTATACCAACTGACTCAGGAGAACTAAAACTGGAGAGTATCGAAATAGTTTCAACTAACATGACCAACTCCATTAATTTCAACATTACGCTGATTGCCAAGGTAAACCGCATTGATAAGACACAAAAGATTAAGCAAACCGGCGATGCTCGTATAAATCTGACCTATCTCGCTGGGCTTACCGTAAACAACATACCCATTACTGACCGTTATTTGACCCAAAAGTATTACCATCGGAGACGTCATTATCTGTGCAAAATACCAGGGCTTGGAACCCACCGGGTCAACAACACCAACAGAACCCACATACAGACCCAGACTAAAAGTTATGACGATCGTTAAAAATAATATCAAAGCACGTTTGCGCTTGCCTAAAAGAAAATAACCCCCGCCGGGAACTATCCAGCTAAATAAACCAATTGCAAAAAGTGAAATTATCTGGCCGCCTTTACCGGAACCGGACATAATCAGTTCCCCTCTGCTTGCGATTCGGACTCTACCGCGTCGTCATCTTCAATGTAGCTGAAATTAACACGCTTTAATATATTCGAAGGGTTGAAGTGAACCGCGGAAAGAGACTGACCTTCAATCCCGTCGGATGTATAAGCGTATATCGATTTAGCATTATCATATTCGTCGCTGTTGACACGTTTAACAGACAACGCCTTAATAACATAATAGCTCAGATTAGATTTAAATTCCGCCGCAAAAGGAACACCGCCAACAGACTCAGTACCAGCGGGAATAAGAGAATAAAAAGTATTAGCTATCGCAGAAGATTGCTTGTCACGGATCATAATAAAATGTTTAAGTGGATTGCCTTGATTTTGAACGGACAACGTCTCGGCTCGTTTCTTGGAACTTCGCATAAAACCATTTTGCTCCTGCAATGCAAAGGTCGCCTCATCATCTGTCTTGCCGTAAAGCTCATTAATCTTCGACAAGGCATCCTCCCACCCATGCTCGTTAACAAGAGCCAAAAGTTCTTCGGCATTGGCCTTAGCTGTCGACATCGCGGACAACTTCTTCAAATCCTCTACTACCTTTTCCCGAACCGAATAAACTGCATCAGTATCTGTCCCGCCTTCATCTAAGACTGTCGATTCGGTACTAAAGCTGGTGTCAAGACTACCAACAGAAGATTTTTCCGCACGGTAGACTCGTACCATTGCTGTTATTTTGCCCGAAATGTCCTCGGATGAACCCACCTGTTTCAACGGACCAATATTTTCATAAAACTTCGGTGTTGGAACATCAAAGATACCGAGGTCACTGGTCCCCAATTCTTCAATTGAAAATGCGACATGCATCAGCCCTGAAAGGGTGTTATTGGAACTCATCAAATACAGAAGACCAAAATTTTCATCGAGCTGAAGGTCAACTGCATCCAGCAAACCGGTCTTACCTGAATATATCTTGATGCCGTATTCATCCTCAAGATTACTCGCTGCCTTGCCGTAATCGCCGGATAATTCTTTTAGCTTGGCACCGCTAAAGCTGCCAGGCTCGTCGCCACCAAGCCCTGCCTCTATAAAATCACGCGCCCTATCTAACATCTTTTCAGCTTTAGATACCGTGCGTTTTTGAATAAGCTCACGTTCTATTAAATTCGCAACTTCCCAATAACGACGAGTTCGCTCAACTGGAATCGAATTGGGGTCATTAGGGTCACCGGAATCCTGAAATACATAACTGTCCCTGTGAGACTGATAGTACTGCTCTTTTTCCTCCTCATTCGGAGATGCAACCGTCTTAGCAACATCATCAAGCTTAACTATAAGGTATTCAAGACCAACACGGTCATTCAGCTTGTAACCAAAACCATACCGATTCGATTCGCTGACATCACCAGAAAAATAATTCTTGTATTTATCGAAATGAGATTCAATCTCAGAGTTGCTCGGAGCAGACGCTCTGTCGGAAAACAACGATGTGTCAAATTGAACGAATTCAGCGTCAATCTTTTCCTCGTCAAAACGAAGAATATTCATTATTTGCCGAATGGTAATATTCTCTCCGGAACAAACCGCCCTGGAGTATTCATAAACTCCGAGAAGCTTACCGAGAATCTCGATAGCTCTATCCTCTGAAACATTCAAACGCTGAATTATCGCCTGCATTATCTGAAAATATCGCTCGCCCTGATACATCGAAGTTAGCGTCAAACGCGAATCAGCAGGAGATATCGAAATACCTGACGCCTCAGCTTCTTTTGTCAGCAAAAGCCAAATAACACTTCTGCTCACTGGACGAATGTAAATATCATTAAGCTGCTTGTCACTTACATGATAATTACCGCTTTTGACGATACGCTTGAGACCTTCAAGCAAATTAATAGAAAGACGCTGGTCTGAAAATAGAAGCTCACTAAGCAAAAGCGCGCCAAGGTCGGGGTTACGGTTCACACCAGAGGGAAGATTGCGAAGAAGCATATCTATGCGAAGCATACGAAGAACTTCAAGTTCCTGATTCGCAAGGAATAAATCATTATTGCTTATCCCCTCACCGTCTAACATGTGCGCCACAATAGTGTTCCTGCCGCCGGGCTGACGACCAAATTGACGCAATACAGGCCCTATTAAAAAGGCTATCACCGCCAAAAATACCACGATTATCATCAAACGCTTGTTATTTTTACGTAACCATCTAACTAAACTCATATCAAAGCTCCATTTTTCTCAACTATTTCAATTTTTACAAACCACAGAGTATAGGCAACCCAACCCTGTTTAGCAAGCAAAATCGCTCTTTTAACCGCAAGGCTCCACAAATAAATTACTTGCACATTCAACCCGCTAAAAACATAATAAGGCAACTTTAGGCCGATTTCGACAGGATTTGAACTGCGGTATAAATTATTTAGGAGATTACAAGATGAACGATGAGCACGCACATCCCGACAATTTAATCGATACTACCGATTGCCTCGAAGCCGTAGGCGTCTTTAGGGCATGGAAAAACCTCTCTTTTGTAATCATAATTATCTCCATGCTCCTGCTCCAGACCTCTTTCTGGCTCATAAATACAGGTATAGTTGCCGAAGATACCAGCCATGACACAAAGACCACAATAGAGGTCGTTGAGGAAAAAACAAAAATAGAAGAAGCTGCAAAAAAAGTCACTGCACAGGGAACTGACAAAAACCAGACAGAGAAAACCAACCAGCCGCAAGTACAGCCGCCTGTGGAAATAAAAACAGAAAAAACAAAAATATCGTTCAAAATAAAATTTGAGTTCTTAATGAGGCTTATTAGAATTGTAAATTATATCATCATCCCAATCGCAATACTGTACTGCCTCACACTTATCTTCGCGCTGAAAATCTCACTCACCGGAAGACTCGGAGGAATAAACCACATCGCAAGAGCTTTCTTCCTCGCGATGCTCGCTCTTGTTTTATTACTCCCATGGCAAAAATTCTTCGCCGGTATTACCGTCGGAATGATTTACACACCAGCCGAATTAATAAACGCTCATCAAAAAAGCCAGGACGCCTCCACCTTTAAATTATTTCTCTACTACACCAGATATGTCGGACTATGGCTCGCGACATTAAACTTCCTTATCTTCGCGCAAATCAGAAGTGCGAGATGGGCAAAAGCTATACTGAGAAGACTCGAAGTTATTTAAAAAGATCAATCACTAAAAAATAAGGCCCCCAATGCCAATACGGGGGCCTTGTTAATTTAAACGGTCAGATTCGCAAGCAACTTCTGCCTTGCGCCATAGTACACTCTCACGCCAGCTTCAACTCCATAAATACTACACCTTCTGTTGGGTTGTAGCGATACGCCTCGATCTCTTTGAATCCAAGCGAGGCATACAACGCTTGGGCCGCATCATCAAATGTATCTATGCGCATCCAGGCGTACCCAATTGACTTTGCCTTTTCTATCACCTCTTTTGCTAAGGCTTTCCCTATCCCACGCCTTCTGAATTCGGGCGTTACATACAATCTTTTCATCTCGCATATATTATCGCCTAAGCCTCTAAGCCCAACGCACCCAACCGGCTCTCTGTTATCTCGGGCAAGAAGCAGGCACCCATCGGGCGATGAAAACTCGGCAGGAAGCTCAGACAATTGTTTGCGGAAAGATTGTAACTCGCGAGGGAATATAGAGGTCTCACTCTCACGACATGCAAGGTATTCACAAAGAATACTTCTTGTAACTTCAAGGTCTTCGGCTGTCTCAACCGGATATATTTTTAGCATAATACTCTTTTTGCAAGTTCATCATTTCCAAAAACACTCTATATCAATTCACCCTTAGCAACCATCGCTACCTTTCCCCCGACCGATACATCTATTTTCCCATCTTTTTCTTCAGCTCTTAAATAAAGCAGAGATGGTCGGCCTATCTCATAACCCTGTTCAACCCGAACATCTATTTTACCGCCCCCAAAATAATGATGCTTCACTAAATACCCCGCCAGACAGCTATTGGCACTGCCTGTTGCCGCATCCTCCGCTATGCCATAAGCATCTGCGAACATGCGCGAATTTATATCGTTATCTTCATTGTAAGTTTCACCGCAAAATACGAATATTAATTTTGCTTCTGTTTTGCTGACAAACTCAAAGAGCTTACTTTTATTTATCTCTACATTTTTCACAGCTTCCAAATTCCGCAAAGGCACAATAATAAAACCCAACCCCGTCGAAACAGACTGAACCGGAAATCTCTTGTCTATATCATCTTTGCTTATGCTCAGGACCTCTGCTATTTCGCCAATATCAAAACATTCCCCAAAAACAGGCTCCAAAGTTCGCATCCACAAAACATCACTGCTGCTGTCGAACGTAACCGGAATCTGTCCGACTTTTAGATTTAAAATGATTTCATCAGCCAAGCCATCCTGGATTTCATTTCGTATTATATAAGCCGTCCCTAATGTCGGATGACCCGCAAAAGGAACTTCTTCGTTTGGCGTAAATATACGAACATCATATCCGCTGTCTTCTTTCTGACCTGACAGGATAAAAGTCGTTTCCGAATAGTTCATCTCCTTAGCGATTTCCTGCATCTGCTCGCTTGATAGACCAGCGGAATCGCAGACAACACCAAGCTGATTACCAGAATATTTCTCCTCAGCGAACACATCCAAAATATAAAAACCGCGTTTCGACATTAACTTTTCCTCCGTCATCCCGACTTGAAATAATAATTAGTCAATAGTAAATGATAAATGATAAATGATAAATCCCTACGCTCTGCTGGCCGACATCAGGTCAGCTTCCTTTTGATGAGCAAGAACCTTCGCACTTAGCTGACGATGAACCTTACGAGAACTTATAATACCAACGTATTTGTCACTATCTTGAGATTCCACTACCGGAACAAAGTCTATGTGAAGCTTGTCCATCTTCCTAAACGCCTCAGACAAATCCATCTCCGCAGATATCTCTCCAACCACAGGCTCCATAATATCAAGCGCCACAAGCCAATCATTTAATTCCTGAGTGGCGAATGTGTTTTTTATACCGTACAGAGTCATCGAACCTATCAGCTTATGCTCACTGTCAATAACACAATAATAAAAACTGTCCGTCTCACTTACTATCTGAATCACCTCATTAAGTGACATCCCGGCTTCGATCGCCGGAATCTGAGAATCCATAACGTCACAGACCTTGCACGTGGCGATAAGGTCTTCCTCCGTGACATTTAGACCGACTTCACCGGCCTTTTTAACACCAAGTTTAACGCACAAAGGACCAACTAACTCAACCACCAACGTCGTAGCCATAACGATTATTATGATCGCGTGACCGATTTCGCCCGCAAACAACCTGCTCGATATTATCGCAAGACCAATCGCAACACCGGCCTGACTTAATAAACAAATACCAAGATATTTACGAACACTATCAGAGGCCCCCGCCATTTTCGCACCGAACCACGAACCGGCAATCTTACCACCGCATCTGCCGATTAGATAAACACCTACAATACCAAGCATCCAGCCGGAAATTTCACCCAACACTATATGAGCGCCTGCTAATACAAAAAATAATGCGTAAACCGGTGGAGAAAACGCCTCGATTAAGCCGAATGTGCTTTTTCGCTGCCTTGGTGCAAGATTCGTAACCGTAACACCCAATATCATCGCCGCCAATATCGTCCCAAGGCCAAGTGCTATCGAAATACCTATCACAAGCAGTACCGCCGATAGCGTAAAGACCAACGCCTTGTCAGGCTCTTTGGTTTTTTTCAAAACAAAACTAAGTGCCCACCCAACCAATATCCCTAAAAAGATAGAACCGACTATCTCAAAAATTGCCACTAATATATTGCTCAACATCGACCCGTCACTGTCACCCAAAAACGCTGCCGCGATACTCGACGCAATACCGTACAGTAATAACGCGAGACAATCATCCAACGCCACGATAGCTAACAACGTCGAAGTCAGCGGACCGCGGGTCTTATACTCCCACAAAACATTCACCGTCGCCGCAGGCGCCGTAGCTGAAGCTATCGCGCCGAGTACCAAACCCATTGCCACCGAGGTGTTGACATTACCGCTAAAATACCAAACACCGAAACCTGTCAATAAACCAACCAGAACAAAAGCCGCTATCCCCTCCGAACATAAAATAATGAAAAATTGCTTGCCGTGCTTTTTGAAAATCTCCCTCTTTAATTCACCCCCGATCATAAAACCAATAATGCCCAATGCGAACGTACTAAACGCCGACAGCGTCTCGACCGTATGTTCCGACAGCAGATTAAAACCTGATTGGCCTATAACCAACCCGATTACGACATAGCCGACGATTTGAGGGATTGCGAATTTTTGAAAGACCTTCGCGCCGATACTACCCAGCAAGATTGCTAAACCTATCAGCAGCAGTATGTTGAGCGATTCGCCATGCTCGGAAATTGAGACTAATAATGGATTCATAACTATTTCATTACTAAAAACCGCTTATATTAACGACCATCTTAACCCTGTCAACCAAAAACGAGAATAAGTTGTGTTGCATTAGGGACGGCATTGGTGATTGATGTTGTTAATATCCACAGCGGAAATTTCTTGAAATTCGCATCATTATCGAGTATAATGTTGGCTTAAAATGGGGAATATGGCCGATAAGGAAACTACCGGGCCGTGACAACTTAAGGCCGTTGATAAGGTGGTTTAGTGCAATGACTTAGAGAAAAAAAAGGGGAGATTTGCTCTAAAACATCGTTTTATGAAAAAAATACACAAAAAATCGAATCTTGATGGAAGTTTCCTAAGTCATTGTTATACATGGACTAATGGCATGTTGTTTAGGGGTGAGTCCGATAAACGAGTCTTTTCTGTGAGATTTTTAGCTTGACAGCAACTAGTTCAGAGTGCACATTTTGTTGATTCTATAGTACAATATCAGAAGAACGGTGATGTAGTGGGTGATTTGGTAGTAAAGGCTGTGTACTTTGTGCTTGAGAGGGTTATGCCCTTGTTAAGATATGAGCAGATTGTACCGAGGTAGGGTAAGGCGTTTATTGCTTGATGAGATGCTTAAAAAAGGTGTTTCTGTGCCCATGTATGAAAGGAGATGCAAATGTTTGTTCTTAGCGGAGAACTAAAGGATGACATTGCAAGGAAGACGGGTTTGAGTACTGATCAGATTTCGTCGATGAGTACGAGTGCGATTAATGCGCACTTGGAAGCGCGGTTAAGTAAAAAGCTGCCAATGAGATATCCGCATAAAAAATTGGCAGCCCGTGGCTCTGTTTATATCAACACCGAACGATTGATTACGCCAGAGGAAACAGAACGCAAGATTTCCCTTATTTAATCCCGCAGTGTGCTTTCCCCCCTTCAGCCTAAATTTGTTAGGAGTAGTGAATGATAAAGGATTGTCACCGCGGGAAGTTGTTGCAACTATACAATGACGATTATAATGGTGCTTTAAAGCCGGTATTGGTGTTAGTCGAATCAATTCTTGAGGAACATCCAGCTGCAGTTCTTAATGAGATACGTGCATTTAACGACCATATCGCAAGATGTTATCTTCCAGAAAAAGACGACGACTTCATAAAAGAACACTTAGAGAAGGCTCAAGGCCATCTCAAAAGAGCTATAATGGACTGCTTCAAGAATCTTAATATACACTATTTCGAAGAAGCGAAGGGGTTTGAGGAAAAGTACAGAAAAGTAGATATCACATTGGTTAATAATGGCGAATTTTACAGGCAATATCTTGAGTTAAAAAAACAAGCAGTTGATTTTGTTCATGAAGCAAAGTTAGAGGAGACACTTGATTTTGAAAAAGCTTTCAAACTATATCAAGAAGGCTATCTTGCATACGCCAAATTGAGCGACTTTATAAGGAAAAACGCGTACGGTCTTGAGTGGGTCAAAAAACGATTTTTCAAAAAATGGCAACAAGGTATTATTGGTGGATTAATTGGTATTATAATAGGTTCCCTTTTGGGAAGTTGTGTTTTTACACCATTATTTGATTGGTCAAAAGATAAAATACATCAGTCTTCCCAGAAGCCTGATGCACAAGCAAAACAGTGCGATGCAAATGAAACTCCGGTTACCCCTGCTTTGCAAGTAGCTGATTGACTTTCTACTCATTTTCTTAACGGTACCTGAAAAAGCAATAATTTCGGACGTAAGGGTGCAAGCCGAATCAAACTTATTTAACTACCATGGGCTTTGCGATTGATTCCGCCTTTTCTTTGCCAAGCAGTTTTTCTACCAGCACAAGAGCGAATTCGATTGCAGTCCCAGGCCCCTGACTTGTTACGCAATTTCCATCAACGACAACCCTTTGCTCAGCTGATTCAGCGTCACCAAGTTTCTCAGCAAACGCCGGATGGCACGTAGCTTTTTTACCTTCAAGCAGACCATGACCCAACAGCACCACCGCTGGTGATGCGCATATCGCACCATATAATTTCCCTTGCTCATTTTGCTGCTTTAACAGTTCAATAAGTTCAGGGCAGTCGCGAAGATGTTCAGCGCCAGGCATTCCCCCGGGAAGCGCGATTAAGTCAAAACTTTTCTCTACGCAATCGCTAATAAGCGCATCAGCTACAAGCTTAACTCCCCTCGACGCTTCAATTTGCAACCCACCGACCGACGCCACCGTTACATCGACTCCGCCGCGCCTAAGCACATCGATAATACAGACCGCCTCAATCTCCTCTATCCCGTCAGCTATCGCAACCAATGCCGTTTTGCCCATTTCCCAAAATCCTTAAAAAAAAGCTATCGAACCGCCATTATATACCAAAATTACCACGCACATAACTATTAATATAGACCCTTGCGTTTATCACCAAAACCTGATACCCTGTCAATCCCTAACTGCGGCGTTGGAGGACAAATTGACAAAACAAATTAAAGGAAATTGTAGAGATGAAAATTACAACACTACGTATGACAGTCATTTTAGGAGTCCTTAGTCTAATGCTCGTAAATTCATGTGTATCACAAAATTCGCAGTTTAACCCAGGAGGTTCAAACTTGCCATTTCTAAGCGCGAAAGGTACGAAAATTGTAGATGAAGATGGAAAGACTATCATCCTCAAAGGCGCAAACTTCGGTAGCTGGCTAAACAAAGAAATGTGGATGATGGACATAAAAGACGACAGAATTGAGGACCAGTATTCACTCGAAAAAATATTCGAAGATAGATTCGGCAAGCAGGAACGTGACAACATAACTGAGATCTTCAGAGAAAACTGGATTACAGAAAGAGATTTCAGAACCGTAAAATCTTTCGGCTTCAATTGCATACGCGTTCCCTTCCATTACGCACTGCTCGAAGACGACGAAAAACCTATGCAGTTAAAACCAAACGCCTTCAAGTGGCTCGACTACGTAGTCAACATGGCAAAAATGCATAACCTATATGTCATTTTCGACCTGCATTGTGCCGCGGGAAGCCAAAACGAATTTGACCACTCAGGAAGAATTAACTGGAACAAATTCTGGGACGATAAGGCTTACTGGGAAAGAACAAAGTGGCTCTGGAAACAAATCGCCGACAGATACAAAAACAGCCCAACTGTCGCCGGATATCAGCCTATAAACGAACCCTGGGGCGGTGAACTTGAGGACCAGGCAAAGATCTTTGACGAACTATATAAAGCCATTCGCGAAGTTGACAAAAAGCACCTGGTTATTTCATCGGCGCATTTTACAGGATTCGACCACTTCGGCGACCCAAAGGACAACGGTTGGACAAACGTCTGCTATTCACAGAATTTCTACCCGGGACTTTTCGGTGGAGGCGCATCTAACATAGAAAGTCATCGCGGTTTCTTCATCTGGCTCGATGATTTCGTTGTACCGAAACTCGAAAAAATCCAAACTCCTTTCCTCGTCACCGAATTTAATGTAGTTTTCAACAAAGCAGGCAGCGCACAAATGATGAGAAGGCACTTCGAAGAATACGCCAGGCACGACTGGGCAGCTACCATGTGGAGCTACAAACTTGTCACAAGCCCAGGCAAAAAAGTCACCGGCGGTTGGTGGCTCATAACCAATACCGGAGAGAAAATAACGGGCGGTTGGTGGCTCGTCACTAACAAAGGCAAATTGCCCAAAATCGATTACCTTACAGCTTCGCTCGATGAGATTAAAGATTATTACCGCTCATTTTCGACCATGGAATATTTAGTACGTGACGATTTGAGACAGGCTCTAAGCTCAACGGAAAAATTACCGCCGCTCGAACCGCCAGCACCGCTTGAACCAATCAAGGTCGCACCGGCCAACGATGAATTTAAAGGATGGACCATTACTGATATCGCTGGCGCACTAAAGGGCGGACAAAAGGTACATTCAGATACCGCAATCGATCTCTATGGCGGAGGTGCCGATGCTTGGGCATACGCCGACCAGCTTAGATACGTCTGGAAAAAAGTAAAAGGTGATTTCGAACTCTCAGTCACAGTAGACTATTTCACCTTCACAGACATGTACGCAAAAGCTGGCGTAATGGTAAGAGAATCTCTCGACCCAAATTCCGCTATCGCAACATCTGATATCCTCCCTGACGGTAATGTCGAAGTACTCATCCGTGCAAAGACTGGCGAGCATATGGCTTCGGCAATGGTAATGGGAACAGAACTTCCAGGTATTAACTTAAAAATCGTTCGCAAAGGAAAGATTATCGAAAGATATTTTTCTTCCGGTAAGATGGAATGGTCCAAGATAGATCAGGTTGAACTGCCAGACTTGCCAGAAGAGGTTTATGCGGGAATCTTCTGCCTAAGCCACGACAACAACCAACTGGCAAAAGCCGTGTTTAGAAATATTAAACTTACAAAAAAATAAGGCTGACCATCTTCTAAATTAGCCTTGATTTTTTAAAAAATGAAACCGTTTTCGTTATTGATAAAACCCGCAGGGCCCGACTGCAATCTCGATTGCAGATACTGCTTCTACACCCCTAAATCATGCCTTTTCACAAAAGGCAAACACCGAATGTCACCCGAACTCCTCGAAAAAATCATAGCTGACATCATGAAGCTGAACTTCCCGGTAACTAATTTCGCGTGGCAGGGCGGCGAACCAACTTTAATGGGACTCGACTTCTATGAAAAAGTTATAAAACTTCAGCAGCAATTCGGCCAATCAGGGCAAAGCGTAAGTAATTCACTCCAAACCAATGCCATTTTGCTTGACGATAACTGGTGCAAATTCCTCCAAAAGTATAAATGGCTTGTAGGTATAAGCCTCGACGGACCAAAACATCTCCACGACCATTACAGAAAAGATAAAGCCGGAAAACCAACTTTCGATAAAGTCATAACCGCTATTAAAACGGCCCGAAAATACAACACGCAGTTTAACGTGCTTGTATTGCTAAATGACCAAAATGTCACTAAACCCGATGAACTGTTCGACTTTTTCACAGAATTAAAAATAAAATACCTGCAATTCGTACCATGCATCGAAAAGAACCCCGCCACCGGACGGATAACAGATTTCTCGGTAACACCAAAACAATTCGCAGACTTTCTTTGCACGACTTTCGATAGATGGATCGACTTCGGACCCGAAAATCTTTCCATCAGAATACTTGACTCTATTATGAGTTTCTATCTAAACCAAAGACATACAAACTGTTCATTCGCTAACAAATGCGATGACTATATCGTTATCGAACATAACGGCGACGCCTTTTGCTGCGACTTTTTCGTCGAACAACAATATAAAATCGGAAACGTGCTTGAAACTAATATCGAAAAACTTATTCAAAGTGACATCAAACGAAATTTCGCAAAAGCTAAAAGCAAAATTCACAACAATTGCCTCATTTGCACTCATAGCCAGATCTGCCGAGGCGGATGCCTGAAAGACCGACTTGTCCTGAATAATAACTTATCGGATACAAGCTATTTCTGTCAAAGCTACAAACAGTTTTTCGATTACGCCCTCCCAAAGCTACCGCAAATCGCCGCAAAATTCGCAAACAGAGACATCCCAACCAACCTTTACGACAACAATCAGCAAATCCTGAATATCAAAGCTAAAAAGTAAAATTCATTTATAAAAAATCAAAGGACTGTGAGTTTTAGTTCACAGCCCTTTTTATTGGATTAAATCTATGTAACTGACCCGCGATTAGAAAGCTTCGAATGGACCGGTTACCACAATTCGCACAGGGACATTATTAAGTGCTGCCGGAATTCGCGCACGCCCCGCGGAGTTTTCATGCCTCATGTAAACCTCAATAACAGGCTTACCGTTTGCCGAAAGACCTACACCGTGACCAACCACGCCGGAAATTGCAAAGAGAGCCTTCGAATGTCGCGCCTTGGCATCTTTGGCTCGGCCAAGAGATGTTATCAATACCGCCGATGCGGTACTTGTCACTGATGACTCCGAGCCGCTAAGACAAAAAGCAGCCGGCACAGCATTGGTCCCTTTGACGAAAGAATTTGCCGGTGTGGAACCATCAAACACAAGCCCGCCTTTAACCACATCAGTAACCGTAGTTACGTATTCACCGTTGCGTCCATTTTTGGCCGTGAATGTTAAATCGCCGTCGCCATTAGTTAAACCGCTACCGACACCAAAAGCACTGCCATTCAAACTGACAGCAATATTGACCTGAGCATTGGCCACGGGATTACCAATATCATCTCCGATACGGATAGTAATAAGAAGATGCTTATCACCATTTTTACCGCCGTTGGTGTTATAGATTACGCATTCGACAACCGACTGACTCGGCAGGCTCACCGGTGACAACGCAAAATTGACGTCACTGTCGAGACCCTCACTCACACTAACCGCCTGTCCCTGCGACGCAAAACCAATCGCCGAAGCTGTTACGCTCCGCTCGCCTACCGGCACATCTGCGATGTTGTAACTGCCGTTAGCGTCTGTTATACCCGACTGCCCCGTATCAACTGTAACCGATGCTCCTGCAATCGCACTGCCATCATCAGCGTTGGCAACCAAACCTGATACAGAACCCGTTGGCCCCGGCGGAACAACCACCCCGCCCACCATGGTCACATCAAGTAAACTTAGTATAGGCTCTATAGGATTGGCAAGCGTAGAACTGGAACTTCCCGCAAACAGCAAACCCACCGCCCGCGGCAACCCGTCAACAGGGTCGACATTACCAGATTCCACTATAAGAGAACCAGAGTCACCGCCGTCGCTAAAATCACTTCCCCCAATCCGGATTTGGTTGACAAAACGTGCGACCTGGTTAAAGGCACCTCCGCATTCCCTGGAATACCCGATATCAACAGTCACATCGACAGCCAAAACACTGCCGAAAGTATGTCCCGTCGTCCGCCCGCTTTTTTGGACAGATTGACCGATAAACGCTGCAACAGTGTTGTTGCTTAGTGTACCAATATCGAGAACCGAACCGTCAGTTCGTACCTCTCCGCCAATTACCGCAGCGATAGCTGCATCGACCTTGTTGGGCGGCGCTGAACCGCGCTTCTTAAATTTGATAGGCACATAATCACTCAAGTTGGCAACTACAAAATTTTGGCCGCAACTCTGGTCAATTTGTCCAGGCTGACTAATCTCATCGCCCGTCGAGGCCTGATTACTACGCGCCAAAACATGGTTGTTGCTCAAAACATACTGTATACCGGCAGAATCCTTAACCAGTGAACCAAGGGTCCCGCTGCAGCAGTATCTTAGACTCCGGTCATTAATGTTTCCACCGCTTACCCCAAGTTCGACCGGACGAGCTCGGTGGATCTGGTGGTCCGGGCCGTCATCTCCCAGGACTGTATTTTGTGATAGCATTACCACCAAAAACGATATTGATGCAAGATATAATAATTTCTTAACCATTTTCTGTCTCCTTGCTCTCCCTTCTATGTGAATTCAAAAGCTCTTTCTAAAAGACATCTCTTTCAAAAGTCCATTAGATATCCAAACCCTGATTTTTGTCACTATCAACAGCCGGGTGTTATCGTTTAAATCTCTTAACTAATCTATTTTGGCCCTTGACGATTACCGGCAACCTGGTCCATTTTCAACTGGAGAAAATTGCTGAATGGATCTGATGGCTCTGTATCAATAACAATATTTCCAAAAGACTCGTCAAATTTGTTCCCTTTGCCGGGATTTCCAGCGATTGCTTCACTGGCTTTTCCAATACCTGCTAATCCTGCGTCTCCAATGCCTGCTACTCCTGCGCTCATAATTATACCCTTTCATTTAAAATTTTTCAAGACATATATTTACAATGCCATTTAATTAGCAATTCCTGTGCCATTGTTTTGCCCAGAACCCTACTATTGAGAGTTAACTCCTTGCCCGAACAAAACTTATGTAGATAACACCGAGGTGACATATTGGGCTGGTGTTGCGAAATAGCCCTTAAAAGCGGAAAAGTTTTCTATCGCAAAGGGAAATTCTTGCCTACCATAAACAAAGACAGCATTGCCAAAATACCTGTTCCCGCAGTGGTTTTGGCGTTTTCCCACCCTTGTAACCCAATTTTTCCTTGATTTAAAACCCCAAAAAAGTTACAATTGCACCTGAATAAAGTTCTATAAATACAGGAGTGGTGATTAAAATGGCGGGGCGGTTAACAAAATTCTCTTTAGTTATCTTTCTCATTGGGTTCTCCCTGATGACCCATGGCCAGGCAGTTGGCAACACCGATACGCACCTCGTTAAAATAAACGTCCAACCTATCACACTTCTTGCCGTCGCAGGTGCTTCAAAGCTAAACGAAACACACCTAACAGTTAACACCGCGGGCATAATTACAAAAGCAAAACAACTAAAATGGACCACAAACCAGACAGGTTTAAAGATAACGGTCCAATCCGACCTGCCCACCGAAAATCAAAATTATCGCCTCCAGATAAAAGCCGCCAAACTCGACAGTAATGCTGAATCAAATGGATGGGTCACCGTTACAGACAAACCCGCATCTATCATAAACGACATCTCAACCGAAATCGGAAACTGTGCAATAAGTTACAAAGCAGAAAAAAAGACCGATAAACCACAACACCCCGACAACCACACCATCCTTTACACCTTAACAGAATAAAATCCTGAAAATACGATGCAATATATTAGGACTACAAAAAATCACCGTCTCATAAAAATCACATTATCTTATTCTTAATTCACTAATGATAATTTTTTATTTTTTACCTTGTTGTAGAGAAAGTAGCCTTTCAATGTGTCCGATTAACCTAACAGACTTTATTGTAGATGTTGTTCTGTTGAAGGGTGAATCTTAGGAGGTTTGAAAAAATGAAGGTTTTAAAAACAAGCTTTTGCGTAATAGTCTTATTATTTCTATTCGTTTCAGCCGGCATCATTTTGGCATCGAATACTGATAACCATACCGTTACGGTTACGGTAACTGCCATTAACGAGCTGGAAATTATCGGCGGAAATATCACTTTGACAATAAACACCGCTACTGCCGGTAGCAACCCCGACGATCAAACCGACTCTACTACCGCCGATTTGAACTGGACTACAAACGAAGCCAGTAAAAAGATTACCATACTTTCAAATATCCTCGCAGCCTCGGCGAACTTTACTCTAACAGCAGAGGCGACAAGTATTTCAGGAGGTACCGCTACTGCTCCCCAGACACCTACTACCACTGCTGCCGATTTCATAACCGGTGTCGCTACCACCATCGGCACCTGTGACTTGACTTACGTAGGCTCAGCTACCGCCGCAGAAGGTACAGGCAGTGACGCACACACCATAACTTATACTCTTACCGCTGTCTAAGTCGAACGGACAGAGAATAAATTTAGGCAATTACAGGCTTCACGGGCGATAAAGGAAAAACCAGCATACCACTGACCAAAATATATTAGGACCAACAAAATACTGCGTCTCATAAAAACCCCGTTAGCGTATTCTTAATTTAATCAATATTAATTTCTCACCTCTTAAATCCATATGTAGCGCAAGTACCACTCTTATATGCCCGATTAATATACTAAAGCTCTACGCAGCTATCGTTCTGCGTAAATCAGTGTGCGTGTCAATATTAGAGGCTTGGAAAATGGAAGTTTCAAAAGCGAGTTTTTGCGTAACTATCTTGCTGTTTCTGTTTATTAAAACGGGAATTGTTGCCGCTGATATAAGCGGAACCGCTGCCATTAATGTCACGATAAGTGCCATTAACGAGATTGCTCTTACAGGAGGTAGTGTCAGCTTGACTGTAAACTCCGCTACCGCCGGTAGCCAACCAACCGACGCCACAGACTCCGCAACAGCCGATTTGAGTTGGACAACAAACCAGGCAGGTAGAAAAATTACCGTAATTACAAACCAGGCGTCACCAACATTCACCCTGACTACAGAAGCGACAACTATTTCTGGCGGAATCTCTGCCGGGGCAATTACACCGACTATCAGTGCTGCCGATTTCATAACCGCTATCGCAAATACAGTCGGAACATGTGACCTGACTTACGTAGGCTCTGCCACCACAGCTCAAGGTACAGGCAGCGACGCCCACACCATAACTTATACCCTTACGGCTTCATAAAACGAACTGATACCGAATTAATTTAAGTGATTGTAAGAATGAAAAAGAATATGAAAACAATGCTTCGATGCTCAGCTTTAATAGCCGTCTGCCTCGCAGCCCTTTCTCAAAACGCCTGCGCTGTACCGACTATAACAATGTCCGGTGGAGACTGGACAATCCCGACGATTGACTCTACCGACCTCCAAGCTGGCGCAGGAAGCGACCTCGTAGCAACATACGAAAATACTGCCGGCGCTATACTGATAAATAGTGCCTCACCAAGTGGTGGTACGCCGCCTAACACTTATAGAATTGACGTCAAAAAAGTTGATACAACATGGGATGCAACCTTCGAGCTCTCTGTAAAGAGAACCGGAGATGGTTCCGGCGCCGGTTCTGTGTCTGGCGGAACAACATATCAGCAAATAACTGATACCGATGCACAGTTTTTTACCGGCGACCTCGATAGAATTATAATACCACTCCAGTTCCAGCTCGCAGCCGTCTCAGTTAGCATATCACCAGACAGCTACTCAACGACTGTCACTTTCACCATCATTGACATATAAGCAACCAACACTTACTTTTTATCCATTAAAAGGTAAATAAACTAAAATATATTAGGACTATACAAATATAGCGTCCCATAAAAACACACCAGGAAACATGCAACCCAACCAATATTAATTTTTCACCCCCCTAAGCCCATTGTAGCGTAAGTAGCCCTCTTATATGCCCGATTTACATAAATATAGCAGATGTTCTATGTGTATCGATTATGACTAAAAGCATAAAATCGCAAAGCAAAATAGGGCATTTTAAAAACAATAAATACCGAATCGAAAACTTATTAAGGAAGATAAAAATGAAATCGAAGAAAAATATCATAATCGCAGCTTTAGTAATAATCTACATCTTTGCAGGACCTTGCTTGGCGGGAATTTCTGTCATCGGCTCGCTGGTACACAGAAAAGATGTCACGCCAGGAGAAAACCATAAAGGAACCGTCACACTCTTTAACAAAGACGATGTGCCGCAGGAAGTGAGAATTTACCAGACAGACTATCTGTGCTTCGCTGACGGAAGTAACCTTTACGGCGAACCCGGAAAACTAAAACGCTCAAACGCCAACTGGATAACTTTTAGCCCAAGACAAATTATCATTCCCGCGCAGGCTACCATCACCGTTAACTACACAATCAAAGTGCCAAACGGAGATGACCTCATCGGGACATACTGGAGCATGCTCATGGTTGAGCAGGTACCGGATGATTCACCTCTTAGCAGCAAGGGAGAAAATGCGAGAATCGATGTAGGTATCAGACAAATCGTGCGATATGGAATACAGATTACAACTGACATTTCTGACACAGGCGAAAGAAAACTCAATTTCACGAACACAAAACTCATAAACGACAAACAGAAAAGAACACTTCAGTTAGACATCGAAAATGTAGGACAACGCCTACTTAGACCTTTCGTCTGGGTCGAGGTCTATAACTCAAAAGGTGAATATGTCGGAAAGTTTGAAGCAGAAAGAAAAAGAATTTATCCAGGCTCCTCCGTTAGATATTACAGCATGGACCTAACCATACTTGAAAAAGGACAGTATCAGGCACTCGTCGTAGCGGACTGTAGCGATGACTTTATTTTTGGAACTAATCACATACTAAACATTCTATAATGATTCGAAAAATTGTCGTTATTGCGTTTTGGGGTGCCGTTTTAGCGATTAGTCAATCAGCATCAGGACGAGGTTTGGAGGTAAGACCGGCTGAAAACGAACTAATTGAAGCTAAAACCAACACGGTTGTAACTACAGTTTTCAGAATAACAAATCAAACTACTGCAAGACACGAACTCGTTACAAAACTCGAACTGCCGCAAGGCTGGAAAGCTATGACTAACGATTTACCTTTCCACCTATCTTCAGACAAAACACTAAAAAAAATCGTCAGCTTCTTTGTTCCAAAAAACACCGAGCCAGGAAGATATAAAATCAGATATATCGTGCAGGGAAGAAAAAAACTATCACTAAGCGACTACTACGAATTTGAATTGATGGTCACGCAGGGACAATATCAAAAAACCCAGGAACTAAAAAAATACGTACTCGCGGGCCAAAGCACTGATGTCTCATTTCAAATTACAAATAACAGCAGACACCAAAGCGATATCGCTGTCACCGTTGATAGCGAAAAAGGTACTCCACTCGTATTTAACCCCAAACACTTCAAGCTCGGCCCTAAGCAATCAAAAATCGTTACAGTTACACTCAGACCAGATGGCGAAATAACAAAAAACTTCACCGACAACATCCACGTCACTGCCTTGTTCCATCGCGGAGGAAAAGTAAAAACAAAAACCGTATCGAAGCACCCAATCCAGGTAGTTGTTAACGAAAAATTGCTAAAAGAAAAAGCTTTAGCGAGGGCAAAAGCAAAGGCACAAGCCAGACAAATAGCTCGCGCAAGAGCAAATATCTGGAATAGAGAAAAACAAAAGCAGCAGGACAAACAAAAACAGCAGGCTATTACGCAGGCGGTAAAAAGAAACTTTAAGTTCCTCGAACCGGGCGATACAGAAAAAAGAATACTCCAAGCAGGGCCAAGGGGCGTCGTAACAGTAGCTTTTGGTATTAAAAATCCTACTAAACATAAACTTACATTCGTACCAAAACTCAAAATGCCAAAAGGATGGTCACAAATTGCAGGTTCAAAAACAATCGAACTGGCGCCAAACGAAAACAAAACAAACCTTATTGGATTCTCCGTACCAAAGAAAACACCAGCCGGAGAATATAGCCTCGACTACACTATCACCGAACAGCAGTACCCCGACCTTCGAGAATCAACTTCATTCAAGGTGATCGTGAAACCAGTCATAAAAGTCGCCGTCGATTTAATAGAATCACCGAAATACGTAATTGCAGGTGAAAAATATCAAAGCTTCTTCGTTGTTAGAAATCAGGGCAATACCGAATACGACATCCAGATAAAGGTCAATGGTTCTGAAGAAACAAACTACGTTATCGACAATGAAAAATTCAAACTATTACCGGGACAGGCAAAAGCCGTTGTCGTTACCGCTGCTACCGACCAGCAAAGTAAAAGAAAGGTCAGGCACGCAATTCACTTCGTAGCTGCAGTAACCGAGCAAAACGTCGAAATAGCGCAAAGCGCCGCAACAAGCGTCGTCGAAGTTATTCCGTTAGCTTCAGGAGAAGAAAAACCATATCACACAATAAAAACACAAGCTATCATAAGTTACGTATCAGAGAAGGGAAGTAAAGATTCTTCCGGCGCTCAAATCACCATAAAAGGACAAGGAACACTCGACGAAGAAGGAAAAAAGAATGTCAAGTTCCACTTTACCGGACCGGACATCGTAGACAAATCTATCTTTGGACAGCGGGACGAATACCTGTTTAGCTACTGGACAGACAAATATCAACTCCATCTCGGAGACCGCGCCTTTAGACTCTCAAACTTGACAGAGGGATATCTTTACGGAAGGGGACTCGAAACAAGTCTCAATCTTAATGACGACCTAACCCTTGGTATGTACCATGTCGAAACAAGATGGCTCGAACCGGGCATAGAAGAAACTGCTGCATTCCTCGATTACAACATCAATGAAAAGGCAAAGATCGGACTTAACTACCTTAGAAAAAATGACAACTTCGCATCAAACGACATCGTCAGTATCGAAACGGAAATCGCCCCGGCTAAAAATACAAAACTCGAACTTGAATACGCACTCGGCTCCGGAGCTGACAGAAAAGACAATGGATACATCGTCAGGCTTTACGGAAGAGACAGTATCGTAAACTATTTCTTAAAGCTGATTCACGCAGGACCGGACTATCCGGGTTACTACAAGGACCTCGACTATCTAACAAGCGGATTTGCGCTAAAGATAAATAAAAATCTCAAGTTAAACGCAAGCCTCAGGTTTGAAAAAAATAACCTCGACATGAACCAGACACTTTCTTCTGCCGCCTTCGAAAGATATTCTACCGTGGGTTTAGGATACAGCTTTAACAACAAAAACAATACTACATTGCATTTTGACTGGCTGAACCGAGACCGACAGGACCAGCTCATTGACCCGCTATTCGATTATCAGCAGGACTCACTAAGGGTTGCACTCGCACACAACTTAGGAAAATTCGCACTGCAAGGCTCTGCCGATATCGGAAAAACAAAGGACAGAATCACTAACCAAAACTCAAAAACAGAACGATATACCGCTACTCTTAATTTCAGACCCAACAATAAACAGTACTACAGAGCATATGCTTACTACGATGAGGATGTCGACTCAACTGGAACTGGTACAAGAGGAATAACTTTAGGGTTTAAAACAAGACAGCAAATAGCAGAAAGAACCTTTTTCAGCATGCTCCTCGAAACAAACGATTTCGAAGCCGAGACCGCGAGTGACAGGGACAATCTGCAAATGGGACTCGACCATATCTTCAAAAATAAAAATAAACTTTCTATAAAGCTCAGACATACAAGATATCGAGGAACTACCAGCAGAGACGCAACCTCGCTGCTCATGCAATATACAATACCTATGGGATTGCCAATATCAAAAAGGAAAAGTATTGGCTCGGTATACGGTTTCATCTATGACAATAAATCACAAAAAGCTATCGACGGAGCTATCGTAAACCTTAACGACCTCATAACGGCAACAGACACAAGCGGAAGATTTAGCTTCAATGCCGTTAGACCTGGAATTTATTATCTAAATGTTAACAACGATAGCCTCGGAGAAAATCGACTCACTAAACAAAAAACTCCAATCCAAATAACTGTCGCAGGAGGAAAGGCTACGCAAGTTGATTTGCAAGCCGTCGTAAAAACATCGCTAACAGGCCAGGTTATGGTATATCGATACGATACCCAAAAATTAAAATCTGACGACCTCTCTGCCGAAAATAATACCTACTATAGCTCAGGAACCGGAATCACAAAGGGACAAAAAGGAAAACTTGTCGAAGACTATGGCCTCCAAAACACCATCATAGAACTGAAAAAGAATGACGAAACTAAGAGAGTCATGACCGACAGACACGGAAGATTTGAAATTCTTGACCTGAGACCCGGAATCTGGACACTTAAACTTTATACTGAGACTCTGCCGCAATACTATTATCTCGAAAAGAACAATCTAAAACTTGATTTGAAGTCGGGACAACCCGCACAGGTAAACCTCAAAGTATTACCGAGAAAACGCCAGATAAAAATTATTGGTAAACAAAAAAGCCTCGACGAAGAAATTAAAAAATAAAACCAATTACAAAGGTGTAAATTGGGTTCGTTACCTGTGGCAAACAAAAGAGGTAGTTGGAACTCCCAAGGAAGACCCTAAGTATATTTGCTTCAGCGACAGCAATTCATATCCATATGACACAAGCCCGACACAGGGATTCCACCCAACGTTCAATGACGGTATCTCGCCATACACCGCACCTGTCGGATGGTTTGCCCCAAACGCCTATGGACTATACAATATGGCAGGAAACGTCTTTGAGTGGTGCAATGACGGGTATGATTTTGGATACTATCTCGTAACACCTTCGACAAACAATCCAAAAGGACCTATCAGCGGTACCGTACGTGTCCACAGAGGAGGAGCATGGGTCGGAGAAACTTACAACTCCAAGGTATCATATCGAAACTTCTACACACCGGGACATCGTACAAGCTACAATGGGTTTAGAGTTGTACTCGACCTGAAATAAAAACCAAAAAATAAAAAAAAGTACAGGCCGATAATACACAAATAATAAAACCTAAAAACACTCAAAACAAACTACATTCACGTTAAGTTGCACATCACTAAAGCCGATGCAAAAATAAGGAATGTAAGGGTGTAGAATCCCCGCTGAATTGGCATGACAAGTCAATGCCGCCGCAAAAGTAGAAACAAAAAAGAGAGCATGGAGTGTGATATGTTTTCTCAATCGAGAAATATAAAAGTACTTATCGTCGCGATGATTTCAATAATTATCGGGGGAGCAATTCTAAAAACAATGGGAAATAATCCGCCCTCCGCTGGTACCTTCAGCTTATCACAATACTATTACCTCGCACCAGTAGAAAAAATTGTTTCTTCAAATATTGCACGAACCGATGATAAATGGGATGCCGTCGAAATCGTATATTCAGGTACAAGAGCGGGAAATATAAGACAGCTCGCCTCACTTAGCGGACTAAATAGCCCGGAAGATGTTAACTACCACTTTGTTGTTTGCAATGGACTCGGGGCAGAAGATGGACAAATACAAACAACTGGAAAATGGACCAGACAATGGCCCGTCGTACTCGGCAAAACAAGCAGCGATACAAAGCAGGCAATACATATATGCGTTATAACCGATAGCAAGGTCATGCCGCCGACACAAATACAGCTCAAAAGAACAGAAGCACTCGTAGAAGCACTATCAAGAAAGTTTAGCATCTACCCGGAAAAAATACACTACCCAAAAACCTGGTAACAAAAAAAATCCGTAAATAATTTCCTCATACCCTTTATCTTACCGGACTAACAACTCCTTACGTCCAATAAAACATCCCAAAAAAGACCGTATTCAAACCAATAACCACCAAAACAAATCACATATTGACCCGACCATTTGATAAACCGATAAAACCAGATAAGAAGAAAAAATAACGGACTATCAAAAAGAGGATGAACAGGAAAACGTGCCTGATAAATGGAATTTAAATAAAGAAAAGGTGAAATAAAATGTTTATCAAAAAAGCGAAAAGATTAATGGATCTGGCTTTGGGATATTGTGGAAGTTTTCTAAGTGTAGATATCGGAGTTGATCTGGGAACCTGTACGACACTCGTAAGCGTAAGAGGAAAAGGGATCGTACTAAGCGAACCGTCCGTCGTCGCCATCAACAAAGCTACAAACACCGTACTAAGTAACGGAAATGCCGTCGGAACTATCGCAAGAGAAATGCTCGGTAAAACTCCAAATTCTATCACCGCTATCAGACCGCTTAAAAACGGAGTCATCAGCGATTTCGAAGCGACCGAAGCAATGCTGAGCTACTTCATAAAAAAAGCACAGGGAGTAAACAGAATGGCCTTCTCAAGACCGAGAGTTGTTATCGCTGTACCAAGCGGAATTACACAGGTCGAAAGAAGAGCAGTCATCGAAAGCGTTGAAAGAATCGGGGCAAGAAAAGTCTATCTCGTTGACGAAGCAATGGCCGCTGGTATCGGAGCAGGACTGCCCGTCGCAAATCCAACTGCCTCAATGATTGTTGATATCGGAGGAGGAACCACTGAAGTCGCAATCATCAGCCTCGCTGACATCGCTTCATGCGAATCAATACAGGTAGGTGGCGACGATATGGACGAAGCAATTATCAACCATCTGAAGAAAACTTACAACCTGCTCGTAGGAGAAGCAAGAGCTGAACAGGTCAAAATGCAAATAGGCTCCGCAGCACCACTAAAAGAAGAATTAACCATGAAGGTCGCCGGAAGAGATACTATCAGCGGCATGCCAAGAGAAATTGTCATTACAAGCGAAGAAATAAGAACCGCACTAAGAGAACCAATCGCGGCACTGATTGATGGAGTTACAAAAACTCTCGGAAAAGCAAAACCTGAATTAGCAGCGGACCTCATAGACAACGGCGTACATGTCTGCGGTGGTGGCTCACTGCTAAGAGAAATTGATACCGTACTGGCAAATGCCACAGGACTAAATGTTATAAGAGTCGACGAGCCCATCGGGTCCGTCGCAAGAGGAACCTGTACATATATCGAAAATCTCGAAATGTGGAAAGACACTATCGAGCATGCAGAACAAAGAAGAGCATGAAATTTACTCTAAATTAAAAGCTATTGAATGAGTGAATAAAAACTCATGAAATTAAAATAACGGTATGGTCAAGAGAAGAAATAAAATTTCTGAAAGAGTTGTGTTGACCTGGCTCATGATAGCAGGATTGCTACTGCTCTTTGCACCCCAGGCACTGACAAATAAAATACAATTCACCTTTATTAGACTTTTTAAAATACCACTGTCGGTCAGCAGAAGCATTACACAAAAAACAAACCAGCCAAAATCAGAGGCAAGCGTCGTTGACAGAAGCAAATACATACAACTGAGAAACCATCTTGCAAACAATATACAATGGCTCCACCAGGAAAGACACAAAGTAGAAATGCTCTCAGGATTAAGGGACAGAACCGTTTGGGACGAGTCAAATTTGGTAATGGCAGATATCATCACTGCTTTTATGGGAAAATCAAGAAACGAATTTGTTATAAACCGCGGAAAAAACGATGGATTAGCTAAGGGACAATTCGTACTCGGTGACTACAGCGTCATCGGTACAATAACACAACTTGATTCAAAAACCGCAAGAGTAAGATTGATTACTGACCCTGCTTCAAGAATAGCTGTAGAAATTGCAGAAATAAACGCAAGCTGTCTCATGCAGGGACAAGCACAGAATTCCGCCAAAATACAACTACTGCCAATAAAGCACATGGTAAAAGTGAATGACGTTGTTTGTGCAGGAAAAAAACCAGGCTTCCTCGAAGTGCCTATCATTACAGGCGTTGTCGTCAAATGCGAAAAAAGTGACGAAAACCCGCTGATTTGGGATATAACCGTCAGGCCCGCTTGCGACATACAAAGATTAAAAAGCGTCACCGTTATAATAAATAAAACAACCGACAAAACCTCGAATAGTTAAGAGAAAATAACAAGGAGAATTTAACATGAGAAGTTATTCACGAAGGTCATCAATGAGCCGGAGACGACGAAAAAGAAAAATGATGTACATCTTTTCACTGATACTCCTTATCTTTATTACGAAAAAATTTACCAGAAATTCAGACCCAGCAACAGCTTTCGGAGGAGCTGACCAGATGAATTTCTCAATAGCCGGAGTCGAAATACAAGATAGTATAATGGCACCAGTCGCAGATTCAAAAACCGAACATCAGGTAATCATAAAAAAAACACCAAAGCCAACGGCTAAACGAAACAAAAAAGTGTCCTCACTAATAGAGAACATTACGGATAAACTGCAGAAAAACTCCGCAAGTATTATAGACGCACGAAACAAACTAAACGAAACGCTCTCGGTATCTATGAACAAGCAGCAAACCGCTTTTGTAAAACAGCAACTCTCTGAACTTTCAAAGCAATGGCTCTTCAGCAGAAACGTCTTCGCCGAAGATACACTATGCAAAAATTATAAGGTCAAGCCGGGAGACAGACTTGCCGTCATTGGAAAAACATTTAACGTGCCTTACCAAATTCTCATGAGAATTAATAATATCAACGACCCTAAAAATCTAAGGGCAGGGGAAATCATAAAAGTTATTAACGGACCCTTCCATTGCAAAATTTCGCGCAAAGATTTCACTATGGATTTATATCTCCAGGATACTTACGTAACTACTTTTCCTGTAGGACTCGGAAAGCAAGGTATGGAAACCCCGACCGGACGATGGGTTGTAAAGCCGACCGGAAAACTTATATCACCTACATGGACGGACCCGATGAGCGGAAAAACTTATCAGGCAGACGACCCAGCGTACCCACTCGGCGCAAGATGGATTGGATTAAAAGGTATAGACGGTGACGCAAAAGACAGAACCGGCTTCGCTATTCATGGAACAAAAAGTCCGGACGAAGTCGGAACCGCGATCTCACAGGGATGCATTCGACTCTATAACGGTGACGAAATTCTCCTCTACGACATGTTAACACCAGCCGTCTCACAGGTCATAGTCGTACAGTAGAACACGAAAAGCAAAATCGGCATTTTACCCAAAATACCAAAAAATACACCCGATTTTATTAGCACCACCGACCCATAAAAAGCCAATTTCCCCCGCTAAAACCCCAAAAACGCCGATTCCTCCACTTATTTCCAACCAAAAACTTGCGGACATCAACTTTTTCTGATATAATCCGTGCTACATGTCCACGGATGGGGAACCAATAATCTTTTCTAAATCGTAGGTGCGAACTATACCTATGGTTGCTGAAGGGGGGTTTTGATGACAAAAGCTAACGATAAGAATCTCTATAGTCATTTTGCCGGCTTAAATCCAATCGTTATCCTGATTCTGCTGGTAGCGATATTCACAATTATAAACCAGATTGTCACCGAAACCTACGCATTCACAAACACCAGCGACCAGTGGCAAACCGTAAAAATGAAAGTCACGGCCTATTGTCCATGCCCAAAATGCTGCGGTATCTATTCTGATGGCGTAACTGCTACGGGACACAAAATTTATCGTGGCGACACATTCGTTGCTGCGGATAAGACATACTCATTCGGAACCGAAATGCTTATCCCCGGCTACAATAACAGCCAAGCAGTTCAAGTCCTCGACAGAGGAGGAGCTATAAAAGGTAACAAGCTCGACGTCTTCTTCAACACACACAAAGCAGCTCTCAAGTGGGGCGTCAGATACCTCGATGTAAAAATCAGACAAGCAAGCTAAAACAACCCTGATACTATAACTCAAACTCATCTGCAAAAAACAAAAGGGCCCGGAAATAAAATTCCCGCCACTTGTCATTCTGAACGAAGTGAAGAATCTCTTCCCTAATTTATGCCTGCCTCGAGTTTATCGAAGGGAACCTGTAATCTCGTTCTCTACCCCGTTTGTCATCCTGAGTAAAACGAAGGATCTCAACCTTAATCTATATCTGAACCCTTAAACTCGTTCTTTACCCTACATCGTTCTCTGACTCCTGTTTTTCCCCTTCCCACCTTTTCCTTGACATTAAACATCCAATAAAATAAATTACAAAAAAGCGATGGGTAGTAGTATGGTAGGCTACCGTCAGCGACGAAACAAGTCTTCGAGGACTAACGAAATGGTAATTTATGTAAATCCATCCAAAGACCAATTTGAAAGGCTGATGTTTGAAACCCTGAAAACTAAAATCGATGACTTTCCGTGTGGAAAAATTGAGAAACAAGAATCTCCGGACTTCATAATCAAGGAACCCGACAGGACAGTTGGTATCGAAGTTACCAGGGTGACCAATACGAACCACGCTGGCCCCACACCATTGACAGAGATTCGAGGTGCACAGTTTAAGTGTCTTAAAATTGCAAAACAAATCCTTGTCGAAGAAAGGGTCGTCCCTGTGGAAGTGAAGGTGAAATTCCGCGATGACCATGCTCGCATCGATATCAAGAACGCAGCACGAGAACTTTGCAACTTCATTCTGGAAAAAGTTGATAGTATAGACGATACGAAAACATGGCACTACTATGAGAGTGAGCTTAAGCATATAAGTTGGATATCCATACATCTAGACACTGCTTTCGGTAAAAAATGGCTCAATGAGCACAGAGTCCAGCTGATTCATATGAATTATGTCAATACTAACCCTCATGACATAATTCAAAAAGCGATTGATCGAAAGAATGCAAAACTTGCCACGTACCAAAAGGAGTGCGACGAGTGCTGGCTAATCATTGGTGTAAATGAAATCACGGCACCAGAAGCCATCACGATACTAAACAATGATGATTCAACCCAATACTTCTCGAATTTTGCGCGTACATATTTCGTTCGGGGCGTTGAGGGATTGGTATGGTTGCTAAATATGGCTCCTTCTAACACAAGAAACCGATAGTTTTGTATCGCAGCCTTGTAGAGTGTACAATTGGATAAATATTGAAGAACCAACCGGAACTTGTTATAAGGATTACCAGTTTATTCAATTTCAAGGTGAGTCTGTGCATGATAAAATTAATAATATTCAATGTGAAGCACTCACACGTCAGGCTTCCGGTAGAACTTATCGCCTGATTGACAAGACTGATCAGTCTTGTGGCGGAACTGCAATTGCCATTAATATTGGTGACCGGTATTTCATGGCAACCGCTGGACATGTAATATCAAAAGATCACAAATACGAGATTGTGCTCAGAAACAAAAAGGCCCAGTCGATTGATTGCTTTCAGGCCTGTCAGTTTGATACAGATACCGATGTTGGCTTATTGGAAATTTCAAAGGAGAAAAAACACTTTATCGATTCATGGGTCACTGTTTCAGATATCTATACAGATATTGATCAGCACAAGAAGAATGATGTGGTTATTGTTGGGTATCCTGGCGAATATATTACACAAGCTTCCAGGGTACGGATAACAAAAAACACTTCCGTTGAATTTCGGACATGTGAAACTTTATGCTACTTGTCCTTTACACTGCCGATGGAAGAATGGCCAACTGAAGGCATCAAAAATCAAACCATTGAAGAGCGGGATATCTTTATCGATTTTGATCCTGGTGGAAATATGTTCACCTCTCCTCCAAACACTGTTGATATTTCTCCAGCGGATTCCTTGCAATGCCCGAAATTGCCCGGAATGAGTGGCGGGGGGATTTGGCTTTTGGAATCAGAAGAAGAGGGTGTAATATGGAAACCTTCTATAAAGCTAATTGGAATACAGCACAGTGCATTTAAAAAAGACCAGTGGATGCGGGGAACGCTTATCAATTGCTGGCTAGCCTTAGTAGCAAAAAAATATCCAGACCTCAACTAAAAACTATCTCTTTCTTTCATCAATCGGGTAAATTCTTCAAACAGATAATTCGAATCGTAATTCAGCTTGATTTTTTCTTTAAAATCGCGTATAATGACCAACTGTTAGACACCAAACGGGGGTCTTTGATTTGAACATTACTATTAAAAATCTACTCCGCCGAAGGCGGGTTCAAAACTGGTTACTTGTCCCCACGTGTCCTCATATCTAGATTTATTTATAAATCTATGAGGATGTTTAAATTTACTAGTAAATTTATGGGGATGCTTAGATTCATTTATGAATCTATGGGGAAATTCGCTTCCCGAAACGGCGACGTTGCAACATGCTCGAATGTCGTTAATTTCGATGTCTGCATCCCGACGATGTTTCGGAATATAAACGTTTTAATAAACGAACCCAATTTAAAAAATCCAAAAATGAACATAAACTTATATTCAATAAAGGATTGCGGAAATTTACACAATATGCAACACGAAAAAACGAAGCCATTTCAAACCCAAACAAATGGCTTGAAAAAAACACAAATTTACATATACTGGACGCCATTACTAACAGCAATTAAAGGACTTAGGCACATGAACAGAACTATCTTCATTTTACTGACACTGCTGACATTATTCATCACAGGCTGCGCAACACAAAATACAGATAACACAATAATACCCGATATCCCAGGATACGAACTCGTATGGTCAGATGAATTTAACGGCAATCAAATCAATACCGAAAACTGGTCACACGAAGTCGGGGACCAATGGCACAACCAGGAACAACAAGCCTACACCGATAGCCCAAAAAATTCCTACGTCAAAAACGGCAGCCTCGTCATCGCAGCACGAAAAGAATCATATCACGGCAAACATTTCACCTCCGCACGCATGAGAACAAAAGGCAAACAGGATTTTCTATACGGAAGATTTGAAGCAAGTATAAAACTCCCCTTTGGTCATGGCATGTGGCCAGCATTCTGGATGATGGGCACCGACGACCACTACGGCACATGGGCCGCCTCAGGTGAAATAGATATCCTCGAAGCAAAAAACACACCTATGGAAATTAGAGGAAACCTACACTTCGGCGGACAATGGCCCGACAACGCAAAAGTTGGCTCAACAGCATATGCTGACGGCTCGGATTTCTCTAAGGACTACCACACCTACGCAATCGAATGGGAGCCGAGAGAAATAAGATGGTACTGCGACGGCAAACTATATAAGGCAACGTCAAGCTGGTGGACAGGAAGCAAAAAAAACAACGGAACTTTCCCCGCGCCGTTCGATAAAAAATTCCATTTTCTAATTAACCTCGCTGTCGGTGGAAGTTACATGGAATGTTACGAACCAGAATGTGTCACCGCACCAATGCCCCAAAAAATGTATATAGACTACGTCAGGGTATATCAAAAGAATTAATAAAAATGAAACTGACCACTATAAGCACCCGCATCCATCACCTGGCGGAATGCCCCCTATGGAATCATCACCAGCAGGCAATCTACTGGACCGATATCTTAGAAAAATCAATCTGGAAATACTCCCCTGCCGAAAAACGCACACAACTTTTCTGGGACGGCGACATGATGGTAGGCGGCTTCGCTTTTACGCCGAATAACAACCTAATCTTATGCACCGAAAAAGGTATCTACCACCTTTCACACAAAGACAACAAGCCGTCCCTAAAAAAATTATTCGATATCACAATGGCCGCCGATGAACGATTTAATGACATCACAACCGACCCTAAGGGCAGAATCTTCGCCGGAACAATAACAGACCGCCGCACCGATGGCATCTTGTATCGCCTGGAAAAGGGCCGCGAACCTCTCGCCGTTCTAAAAGGACTGAAAACCTCAAACGGAATGGCATTTACAAACGACCGCAAACATTTCTTCCACACCGATTCAGGTACGCCAGGAATAATTACAAAATATGATTACGATGAAAACACCGGCGACATCAATAATCCGCGAATTTTTTATCAAGCCGAAAAACAAGATGGTAAACCCGATGGCATCACAATAGATACAGACGACCACATCTGGGCAGCCTGTTGGGGCGGCACAAAAGTAATTCGCCTCGACCCAAATGGAAAAATTGTCGACACGATCCCCACTTCTGCAAAACAAACAAGCAGCGTCATGTTCGGAGGAGAAAACCTCGACCAGCTCTTCATTACCTCAGCTGCTCAGGGAGCTACCGACCTCAAAACTGGCACCGACCAACAGGGAAATTTCTTAGGCGGAAATGTTTACCAGACAAAACTCAAAGTTAAGGGAACAATTCCCTGGCCTGCAAATTTCTAAAATAAAAATAACACCAACCGCTATTGCCGCAATTTAAGTACCCCAAGGGGAATAAGCTCAAGCCTGACAGATTTTTATTCGCCAAAGGCTATCTTTCGATAATATCTTGGAAATAATAAGAGCTAAACCACCAACGAACCAAACAGAAAAATGAATAAACCCAGCATTAAATCCAGTGGGCATGTTTAAGATAGTTTTCTTTCACGACAAAATCTCTATCATTTTGCAAGTGGGAGCTGGAATAAATCCAGTAGGGGGGTATGGATATCTTTTTACTTGCTAAAACAGGAAAAAGATTGGTTGTTAGAACCATGTTTATGTTTTAAAATAGGGAAATAAGATGACTAAAAAAACAGCTATGTCGTCACGACCTAAATCTTAATGAGTAAGAGTAAGGATATTAAGCTATGGAACGAACAGATAATTTAAATATAGTATGCTTCAAACCACTGATTACTCCGGAAGAACTCAAAAAGGAGCTTCCTGAAACCGACGAGGTTGCGCATGTTGTAGCATCATCACGCAAAAACATTCAACGTATTCTCACAAATAAGGACAACCGTCGATTAATAATCACCGGCCCATGTTCGCTGCACGACCGCGAAGCAACACTCGAATATGCCGGCAAACTACGAAAGTTACAGGACCAGGTAAGTGACAAGGTTCTACTGATCATGCGAGCTTATTTTGAGAAACCTCGTACAACATTGGGGTGGAAAGGTATGCTTTATGACCCGTATCTGGATAACTCATACGATATCGAGGAAGGTTTCCGCAGGGCACGCGGGCTTCTGGTTGCTATAGCCCAAATAGGATTGCCCACAGCAACCGAATTTCTTGACCCTATTGTCCCGCAATATATAGCTGACCTGGTGTCATGGGCGGCAATTGGAGCACGAACAAGCGAATCACAAATCCATCGACAGATGGCCAGCGGTCTGTCTATGCCGGTAGGGTTTAAAAATTCCATGGAGGGCAACATGATTACTGCCATGGATGCAATTAAGGCGGCTTTGAGTTCCCATTCTTTCATGGGTATTGATGGAAATGGAAAAGTTATTATTGCTGAGACACGCGGAAATAAATATTGTCACCTGGTTATGCGAGGCGGAACCAGCGGACCAAACTACAGTTCCGAGAATGTTGCTTTCGCAAAAATCCTGCTGCAAAAGGCGGGTATATCGAGTGGAATTATAATCGATTGTAGTCATGCTAATTCAGACAAAGATTACAGACAGCAGCGTAAGGCTTTTCTTGATGTAACAGAGCAAATTCGGCAAGGCGATAAAATAATTGCAGGTCTTATGCTCGAAAGCTTTCTTTGTGAAGATAATCAACCCTTTGATAAACCGAAAAACTTAAAATATGGAATCTCAGTTACTGACAAATGCGTTAGCTGGAAAGAAACCGAAGAACTCATTCGTTATCTGGCTAAATGATAATAAGGGGGAATTTCATGAAACAACTTTCACTTCCAAAGCTGTGAAACGAATAAATCCAGTGGGGGTTTTTCAAAAACTTAAGTCCTGAGTTAAATCCAGAAAAATCGCTATTACTTGATAGTTCAAGATGATTTTGGTAAGACTATTAGTCTTGAGAGGACTAAATTATGTTTTGTAAACGTTTAAAAGGGAAATCGAAGATCTGCGAAGCAAAATGTCAGCTTATTGAATGATTTCATAAAAGGACGTAAAGTGCGGAATGTTTTTTTGCTATTAACATTACCACTCCTGTTTGGGTATGGTTGCGTAAGCATGCCGGATCCCATGTTTCCCGGCAAGTCATGGGAGTTCAATAAAATTTGGCTTCCGGAAGAAGTGGCGGAACAGATTGACATATTTGTTAGTACAATTGACACCACTGGTTTGCTGATAATAAAAAATGGTAAAGTTGTATATGAATATGGCAATGTTAGAGAGCCGGTTTATTTAGGGTCGGTACGTAAGAGCATACTTTCCATGCTATATGGGCCTTATGTAGCAAATGGGACTATTAACCTCAATTACACGCTCAAGGATTTGGGCATCTCTGATATTGGGGGCTTATTGCCAATTGAAAAACAAGCAACAGTTATCAATCTAATTACTTCGCGATCTGGAGTTTATCATCCAGCTTCAAATGACGGAGATTTACTTGAATACGCCCCCAAACGTGGCAGCAAAAAACAGGGGAGTTATTGGCTCTATAGCAATTGGGACTTTAATGCAGCAGGAGTGGTTTTTGAACGTTTGACAGGTAAAAATATTTATGATGCATTGCAGGATGATCTGGCAATTCCAATTGGCATGCAGGATTTCGACCGTGAACAACAAAGAAAGTATCATAATCAGGAGCGTTCCCAACATGCTACATATTCCATGTGGTTATCGGCTCAGGACATGGCTCGTTTGGGTTATCTGATGTTACGGAATGGTAAATGGGAAGGTCGTCAAATTATCCCACATAAATGGGTACAGAGCAGCACAACAGTTTTTACGCCTATAGAAGAAATGAACCCGGAATTCATGCGGTCTCTACCATTTGGTTATGGCTATATGTGGTGGGTCTGGGACGGTCCTAATGCGATTGGTTCTTATAAATACGCTTATACTGCTTCAGGGGTGCATGGTCAATTCATCACTGTTTTACCCGAGCTTGATATAGTGGTTGTTCATGTTGCGTATTGGTCTCCAGAAGGGGCACCGCGGCATCATGTTAAAAACTCTGAGTATTACGGCTTGCTCGACTTGATTATTAAAAGTCTCGCGATATACAACAAATAGATATTATTAGTCTTTTGCAACACCTTACTTTGCAGGTTGTAGCACGAATAAATCCAGTGGGGGTTTTTCAAAAACTTAAGTCCTGTATCGTTTACTTAAACTTTTAAGTTTTTCGGTATCTCCCTGAATCAGAGCCTGCTTTTTGGCCCGTGACCATTTCTTAATTTGTATTTCACGTTTTATCGCTGACCCTTCATCTTTGTGACATTCTTGATATACCAATTGAACAGGTAGTCTACATGCGGTCCATTTTGGTCCACGGTCAGCATTATGTCTGCTTAGACGATCAGATAGATTATTTGTATGACCCGTGTAAAAACTACCATCCGCACATTTTAGAATATAGGTATACCACATGATTATTGAGAGTTTACTTGCCCTTCGATGCGTTCGCATTGCTCACTTACTCAGGACAATTTGTGATGCCATCGGCATCACAAATTGGAGGCGGGGGGATTCGAACCCCCGTCCCGAGATGCTTCAAAACAGGCGTCTACATGCTTAGTCACTTCATTAAGTTTCGCGTCATTAATCGCCAAGAGACACGCTATTAAGTCAGCTAGTTCGATTAGGTCTCGCCGCATTGGTACGAACACCCAATTTGGCCAGTCTGAATAGTGACGCCCTTATAAAACCACCAGACAAGGTCCTACAGGACGGGTCGCTTATTTAAGCGGCCATTCGTAACTGTGAGTTACCAATTAAAAAATTTGCCGGGTTTTTTACCAGGCCAACCGACATCCTGGACATGCAACCTGAATCTCTCTCATCCGGTCGATACCATTCGCCCCCGTATTTACTTTTCAATACTACTGCCATCCAATATACTATCCTACATTACTTTATACGCAAAAGTCAATGCCCCGGTTTGCCGCTGGCACAAAAGGAACGCTGATATGAACATAAAAGCCGTTGACATAGCCATACTGCCCCCGCCACACGTCACCAACTTAGCCATCGAAATAAACGCCGAATTAGTGCAAAACTTCAAAAGCCCAATCGCCCTAAGCCAAAATAGCTGCCTGCCCCACATATCCCTTGCCATGGGCTGTATAGAAGACCAAAACTTACCCGACGCCGAATCAATACTAAAAGAAATAGCCAGCCAGACCGATTTAACTGAATTGGTTATCACAACCATCAGCACCGCCGACTTTGCCGACACCCCCGTATCCTCTTTTGAAATCGAAAATTCGGCGCCACTGCAAAAGCTCCACGAAAACATAATGAACCAAATGGTCCCGCACCTCACCAATAGCGTCAAACCCGATATGCTCTTTGATATCGATATTGCCGACTCGACGCTAACATGGATAAAAAACTACCGCAAAAACGCAAGCTTTGAAAACTTCTACCCGCATATCACACTTGGATACGGAACCGCTCAATACGACAAACTGCCAATAACATTCAAACCAGAAAAAATCGCGATATGTCACCTTGGAAATCACTGCACATGCAGAGAGGTGATTTTTGCAATTGATTTAAACCCGTGAAATGATACAACCTACTCGCTCGCCTTGATTGCCTCGGAAAGGTCTATCTCACCTTCGTACAAAGCCCTGCCTATTATCGCCGCCTCAACACCGATAGCCTTTAGATTCTTAACATCCTCAACGCTCTGAACCCCGCCAGCAGCTATCACAGGCATATCAATCGCATCGACAAGTGACTCGGTCCGCTCAAGATTAGGGCCCGATAACATACCATCCTTGGTGATATCAGTATATATTATCGCCGCAAGCGGAAGTTTAGAGGCTTCGAGCGCAACCTCTATCAGCTCCTTAGATGTCTCCTGCGTCCAGCCGTGAGTCGCAACCTTTGAACCGCGGGTATCCAAACTAAGAGCTAACTTACCGCTAAACTTCTCCGACATCTCGCAAAGCCATTCGAAGTCATTGATTCCTTTGGTACCGATGATTATACGCTCAACTCCCAAATCCAAAAGCTGACGGATTGTTTCTTCATTTCTTATACCGCCCCCGACTTCAAGTTTAAGTTTACCAAGCCCAGCTACTGCTGATATCGATTCAAGATTTGCAAGATGCCCAATCTTTGCCCCGCCGAGGTCGATTATATGAACCCACTCACTGCCGGCATCTATAAACAACTGGGCCTGCTTAACTGGATTGTCACCGTAAGTGATTTGACGGTCATACTCACCCTGGATAAGTCGAACGCATTTACCGTCACGCAAATCGATAGCTGGTATTACGTACATCTTTGCCTCTGTCCTCTTTGATGAAAATTAAATTAGTCCGCCGGAGTCTAACACATACACATGCCGAAGCAATATAATTTGAAAGATAATTCCCCTATTTGAATTTTTTTTTCAGACACTCCGATCTCACTCCAAACAGCCGGGCATCGAAGATTGCAACGATTAAAACGCCCTCCAAGATAGGCAGAATTAAGAATACACGTTTCTCAGAAAACCCAAACGGACAGCAAGATTCACTCGACAAAATTAAGCAAAATCAAATTTTTTGGGAAAAAAATATATAAATCTAAAAAAAAGGTCGGTTTGGGGGGAATAGGTAAGTTTGAACTAAATAGTTAGTACACCTTTCTGGTAGGCTATAATATTCTATAAAACCGGACTATACAACAACTTACAATAAAAATTACACAATATCCCATAAAATCATGAGTTTACGTACTGATACCCGGATTTTTACTCTTTCGTGCGTTTTTTGCATTTTCTTCTTGATTTTAACACACATGTGTGGTATATTAACTGTGAACTTTCGCCGGATAATAACACGGTGCGTACCCTCCTTAGGTATGCACACAATATCACCTGATCGGTGAGAAAGGAGGCCTCGGAAGGAATTAAATTGTATTTTAGTTACGATTTTTCCTACCAGTCGTGACACTTCTTGAAACAATTGAACGTCGTTTGTTGTTTTGTTGTGTTGTGTTAGACAAATGGTTTCTCCGGTAGGAGCGATGTGGTGATTATGGATGAAACCAAAGAGTATTGCAGGGCGCGTTGCTCTGTAAAGAAGAAAAGACATTAAGAAAGGATGTTAACCATGAAGAAAGTGTTGATTTTCCTGGTGGTTTTAATGGCTGTACCTGCAATGGGTGTTGTAACGGTTAACGTAACCGCTGCTGAAGATGGCTCTTGTGGTGCTACAATCACGATTACCACCGACGCAAATCTCGTTCGAGGATTTGGTCTGGATCTTTCTGTCGATGCAGGAACCATCATAGCTGTGACCCCCACCCCAGGTGGAGAGTATAGGATTTTCCCGGGTCAGATCTACGTTGTTGATGGAAATGTTATCGACTACAACACCCCTTACGCTGCTGGTTCACTTGGCAGTAGTTCTGTCACCGTAGAAATGGCTTCTCTCTACACTGATGATATTGCCTATGAGTTTGTCGCTGACTACGGTTATGGTATGCGACCGAGTGCTTCAGAGGTTGTAATGACTGTTACCGTAAGCGAATCTTGCACTCTCACAATTACCGAGAATGCTGCTCGTGGTGGCGTTGTATTGGAAGACCCAGATTTAGTACCAACCGTTAATTTAAGTGGCGTCGCAATCAGTACTGGTTGCGGCTGGGCTTATCCTGCTTGTTGGGATTATCTCGGTCAATGTTATGCTGATACAGATGGCGATGGCTCTGTTGGCCTGCTCGACTTCTATGCATTCAGAGATTCCTGGGGTAAGAGTTTGGCATCTAATCCGCCAGCTATTCCAGGTAGTCCAGCACCGGGCGAGTACAATGCCTGTGCTGATACCAACAGAGATGGTTCTATTGGTCTGCTTGACTTCTATGACTTTAGAGACAACTGGAACTCTTCAACTGCTTCAGATTGTCCAACAGGTGACTTGAATGAGATTTATAAGCCGTAAAAGCTTACATTATGTTAATTATTGCGACTTTTTAAGCGAAAGTTGATCCTTGCGTTGAGGATTGATGTGGTGAAAAGTGGCAGTTTGGAAGGAGGAATATTGTAATGAGGAAAGTATTAGTTTTATTGATGGTTCTTAGCATAGCTTCAGTAGCCAGTGCAACCGTTATTGATGTTGTTACTGACGGCATTGGCTCATTGGGCGCAGCTGGAACCGCGATTGATGAACTCGCTCGGACCGGTGAAACAATCCAGGTTAAGTTCGTTCTCAACAATGTACCAGGCAGTTTTCCTGGACCATATCCGTCATATGATGGATACGTACTTTCAGCTATGGACCTAGTCCTAAACGCTTCTAACGCTACTATTGATGCAGCGGTTTTGGCAAAGGGTAACCCCAAATGGGGCGAACATGCTGATTGGACATTCAAGGGAACACCATCGGGAATGGGTACAGGCAGCCTGAGTACTGGGGCATATGCCTCAAACGCAGCAACACTTGGTACCACTTTTGGTATCGATGCAGCAAGCGGTACTAATGTTGACGTGCTTTGGGATATTCTGATTACACCGGATGGCAGTGGTCTTGATATCGTTCTGTCATGGGGTTTGGCCACTGTTCCTGGTCAGTACTATGACTATGTTGGTGATGGCGTTGTTGCAGACCCAACAGCCAATAATATCACGCTTGGCAGTCTTGGTGGTAGTACCATTTATGTTGTACCAGAGCCTATGACTATGGCACTGTTAGGTCTCGGTGGTTTGTTCCTGCGTCGTCGTAAAAAATAAGACGCTGGTCAAAGAACCGTAAAGTTGTATTTTAAAGGGGCAGGCTTTAAAACCTGCCTCTTTTTTTATTCCTTACAGGAAACCACGGGGGTACCTGTGGATGAATTGTCGTTTAACTACAACACCATTTCGCAATCCCGGTTAGCCCTGCCATCACTATGGCAAGGTTTGAAACTTCCGTTAACGCTGTTAGATTTACCGGTTCCTTACCCATCCCATCAGAGCCCTAAGCGACAGCGCAGGGGGTAACCCCAAATCCACAAAAAAACCGCAAAATTAACCTCTATACGAGGAAAAAAAACCAAAAAACCAAAAAATATTAACACCAACTTCCTATAAAAAACCCGCCCATGCCAAACAAAAACCGATTCAAAGCATTTCCCTTAATTTAGCCAGTCTGTTCACCCCTTTTTCCTTGTATCCCATAAGCCATTTTGATAGAATAACTCTTATCAATGGGGGTGGTTGTAGTAACCACAAATGTCTCTACCTGAATCACAAACGTTTTACGTTATTTTTGTATGCGACTCTGTAGATAGAAAAAACAAAACTATTGTAGTTTTGTTGAAAGCAAAAAGGGAATGTTAATTTTTTAGGGGGTAAATTATGATGAAGAAGTTAATGGTAGTATTGATGGTTCTTAGCATAGCTTCAGTAGCCAGTGCAACCGTTATTGATGTTGTTACTGACGGCATTGGCTCATTGGGCGCAGCTGGAACCGCGATTGATGAACTCGCTCGGACCGGTGAAACAATCCAGGTTAAGTTCGTTCTCAACAATGTACCAGGCAGTTTTCCTGGACCATATCCGTCATATGATGGATACGTACTTTCAGCTATGGACCTAGTCCTAAACGCTTCTAACGCTACTATTGATGCAGCGGTTTTGGCAAAGGGTAACCCCAAATGGGGCGAACATGCTGATTGGACATTCAAGGGAACACCATCGGGAATGGGTACAGGCAGCCTGAGTACTGGGGCATATGCCTCAAACGCAGCAACACTTGGTACCACTTTTGGTATCGATGCAGCAAGCGGTACTAATGTTGACGTGCTTTGGGATATTCTGATTACACCGGATGGCAGTGGTCTTGATATCGTTCTGTCATGGGGTTTGGCCACTGTTCCTGGTCAGTACTATGACTATGTTGGTGATGGCGTTGTTGCAGACCCAACAGCCAATAATATCACGCTTGGCAGTCTTGGTGGTAGTACCATTTATGTTGTACCAGAGCCTATGACTATGGCACTGTTAGGTCTCGGTGGTTTGTTCCTGCGACGGCGCAAATAAATATCGGTCATTTAACTAAATTAATCAAAAAGGCGTTCTTTAACAGGACGCCTTTTTTTGTACATATATTGAAAAGATAAAACAAGATTACACCCTTCTTTTGGTCGATATAAACCTATATCTATGATTATCTTACCAGTTAATCGGAACCTTGCAAAAAAACCTGTTACTGATATAATAAAAAACCGTCCGATAAGACAATTAAAGGAATAAATTATGAATCAAAAAGCTGAAAATAAATCTTCCGCTAAAGTTATGACACTCATCCTCGTATGTTTCTTCTTCTCCGGCATGACAGGCCTAATATACGAAATACTATGGACAAGGATGATTGTAAAGGTCATCGGCGGCGCACCATTTGCCGTCAGCATCATCCTAACAGTCTTTATGGCAGGACTCGGCCTGGGAAGCTACATCGCAAGCAGGAAAATCGACAAGATAAAACATCAGCTAAAATTAGTCAGGATTTACGGTATCTTAGAGATTGCAATAGGAGCATACTGCCTTGTTCTGCCGCTAATGCTAAAAGCCTTCGAGCCGCTTTATGCAATCATGTACAACAGACTCTTCGAGCATTTCATGCTCTACAATTTACTGACCTTCGTCGGATGCTCTCTGCTGCTGATCATCCCGGTCATCTGCATGGGAGCGACACTTCCTATACTGTGCAGATTTTATGTCACCAGACTTTCCCACCTCGCCAGCCACGCAGGCAGACTATACGGACTAAACACTATAGGAGCTGCTTTCGGTTCGCTGCTATGCGGCTTCTGGCTAATCGCAAATCTCGGAATGACAGGAACACTCATTTTCGCCGTCCTGGCAAATGTACTCATTGGCCTGATATGCATAATCGCAAGCTACAAGATGACAGCACCACCTATCATAAAAGATGAACAAAAAACCAATGACACCTCGCCCGATACAGACACCGCCAAAACCTTTAACTCCGAAGCAATAGCGGCACTGATTATCTTTGCCATCTCAGGTTTCTGCGCAATGTCCTACGAAGTCATCTGGGCGAAGCTGCTAGGTCTTATCATCGGCCCGACTACGTATTCATTTACCATAGTCCTCGTCACTTTCATTACATGCCTGGCCATGGGAAGCATGTTCTTCGGCTGGCTTGGTGACAGGGTTAAAAAACCGATATGGCTTTTACTATACACGCAGATAGCAGCGGCGATATTCGCGTTACTAATCAGTCAGCTTCTCGGCAATAGCCAGTTCTTTTTTGCAAAGCTAATCTATCACAATCAAAACAGCTTCGCAGTCTTGAACATCCTAAAAGCTCTCATACTTTTCACTTTCATGCTCCCGCCGACAATATGCCTCGGTGCTACTTTCCCGCTCGTTGGCAAAATATGCACACGGTCACTGCAAAAAGTCGGACGCACCATCGGATTCGCATACGCCATCAACACTATAGGAGCTGTACTTGGCTCTTTCTGCGCAGGATTTATCCTCGTTCCATTTATAGGAAAAGAAAACGGACTTAGAATCGTCTTCGCCATCCAGATTGTAACCTCACTTCTCGTTGCGTGCTGGATACTCATCATAAAAAAGCAAAAAGGATTGAAATGGGCAACTATTGTTATACCAGCCTTGGCCGGATTGATACTATGCGCATATTTCCCAAACTGGAACAGAAAAGCACTTTCAATGGGAAGATACCACAGGTTTAAAGCGATACAGGACCAGGTAAAAGAAACCGGATGGCTAAAAGCATTATACAAGGGCTCAGATATATTGGCGAAAGAGAAAATAGGCAAAATCGTTTATTACGGCGACGGTATCGCAGGATTTACTGCTGTTACAAGAACAGAAAATTTATTGGGACACCAGTTTTATACTATGCTAAATAGCGGCAAGCCGGACGCTTCTTCTTCCCTCGATATGCCTACGCAAACACTATTGGCACATTTCCCCATGCTATTCCACAAAAACCCAAAGACTGTCATGGTTCTAGGCCATGCCAGTGGTATCACTTCTGGGGAAACACTTTGCTATCCTATAGAAAGACTCGATGTGCTTGAAATTAGTAGAGAGGTCGTAAAAGCAAGTGAGTTTTTCGAACCATGGAACCGAAACGTACTCGCAAATCCAAAAACAAACCTTATCATTCAGGACGGAAGGGCACATCTCAAACTCACTAACAGAGAATATGATGTCATAATTTCCGAACCGTCAAACCCATGGATGGCAGGACTGGCGACGCTATTTACAGAAGACTTCTTCAAATTAGCAAAAAATAAATTAAAGCCAGATGGAATTTTCTGTCAGTGGCTACATTCATACCAGATGGATTGGAATACGTTTGCTTTGATTGGAAGAACAGTGGCTAGCGTCTTCGAAAATAATTTGTTGGTTAGTCTGGGACATGAAGACTATCTGCTAATTGGATTTAAAAACAAAAAGGGCCTGGACATCAATGTTGCCAGACAAAATTTGAAATTCGTCAAAAACTCAACAAATATAGTATTGCCAAGCCCTGATATATTTTACAGATTTATTGGAACCGAAGACCTTAAAGCTTTGTTTGGACCAGGAAAACTAAATACCGACAATAACCCATTGTTGGAATTTGACGCACCTAAAAAAATGCACACCAAGGATCCGGCCATTAGGCAAAAAGTTGATTCAATAAGAGTTTTGAAGCCTCGTACGCAAAGAATCATAAAGGCAATTTCTGAAGATATAGACAATCAGATAGATTTTGCTGAGTTTGCATTCTCTGTACATTATCCTTTTGCCAACATGGTGGATTTATCAGAAGCTACCCAAGAACAAAAAGATAGATTTTTTGCTATTATCGAAAATTATTGCAGGGAAAACACGATAGATTATTCTATTATACCCGATGAAAAGTTGAAACGTAAGTGCCGGTTGATACACATAAAAGCCATGGAAAAGCGGATTGATGTTGTACCCGATAAAGTAATCATGTACCATGCCATAGCGGATTTATACCGAGAAAATAAAAACTTTGCTAAAGCTGAATCATATTATCATAAAGCTCTTGAACTTAATCCAAAAATAGCGGCACTGCACAATAATATGGCTATTACTTACCATTACCAGGGAAAGATTCAAAAGGCCATTGAACATTATAACGAAGCGTTAAGAATTGACCCGGACTTGCCAGGAGCAAGGAACAATTTAAACCAGGCCATGGCCCAGCAAAGGAACCTTCTACAAAGGCGCGGAAAATAAATTCCACGCAAGGATTATATGCTTGAAAAAATGCTAAACCAAAGCCTCGTATTATGAAAAACAAAGTTGCAAATAAATCCTCCGCTAAAGTTATGACGCTCATCCTCGTATGCTTCTTCTTCTCCGGCATGACAGGGCTAATATACGAAATACTCTGGACAAGGATGATTGTAAAGGTCATCGGCGGGGCACCATTCGCCGTCAGCATCATCCTAACAGTCTTTATGGCAGGACTCGGCCTGGGAAGCTACATCGCAAGCAGGAAAATCGACAA
>VRUG01000008.1:60742-114422 GCA_019456255.1 Planctomycetota bacterium
ATTGTAACCTCACTTCTCGTTGCGTGCTGGATACTCATCATAAAAAAGCAAAAAGGATTGAAATGGGCAACTATTGTAATCGCCGCGCTAATGGCAGTGATGCTCGCCCAGCAGTTCCCAAACTGGAACAGAAAAGCACTTTCAATGGGAAGATACCATCGAGTAGAGGAGATGGCAGAAACGATTGAAGGAACCGGATGGATGAACGCACTTGTCAACGGAGCCGAAATAATGGCACGCGAAAAACTTGGCAAAATCGTTTATTATGGCGACGGTATCGCAGGATTTACTACCGTAATAATGAGCATCGACAAGTTGGCGAATGTAAACTATTCACTTCTGATTAGCGGAAAAACAGACGCCTCAACAGATGGTGACATGCCCACACAAACTTTGACCGCGCATATTCCTATGCTATTTCACCCAAACCCAAAGTCCGTTATGGTTCTCGGATATGCATCAGGGGTCACCGCAGGAGAAATACTAAATTATCCCGTTGATAATGTTGATATACTCGAAATCAGCAAAGAGGTCATAAAAGCAAGTGAGTTTTTCGAACCATGGAACGGTAAAGTGCTCGATGACCCAAAAACAAACCTTATCATCCAGGACGGTAGGGCACACCTACAACTTACCAATCGCAGATACGATGTCATAGTTTCGGAACCGTCAAACCCATGGATGGCAGGACTGGCAACGCTATTTACACAGGACTATTTCCAGGCGGCAAAAAACAAACTAAACACAGACGGTATATTCGCACAGTTCATTCATTCATATCAGATGGACTGGAATGGCTTCGCTATGGTTTGCAGAACTTTCGCGAATGTCTTTCCGAACAACGCTATGGTCAGAACCGCAATTGGCGATTTTATGATGGTCGGATTTAACGGAAAAAAAGGATTTGATATCAGGACCGCATACGAAAATCTTAAATACGCAAAAAAATCCGACAATATTGTTATTCGAAACCCTAAGGTGATATTCAGCCTTATTACTTCACAGGACCTAAAGCATCTTGCAGGACCAGGAAAAATTAATTCCGACGATTGGCCTTACCTCGAATTCCAGGCGCCAAAAGCTATGCACGCCATCAGCATTGAAGAAATAAGAGAGCAAATGCAGCCAAGAAGAACCCTAAACCAGGAAACTATGAAAATCGTAAAACAATATGCCAGCGATGTCGATGCACAAATCGATTTGACCGAACTGGCTTTATCGGTATATGTGCCGTTTGAGGGAATTGTTAATCTTGATATCGCTACACCAAAACAGAAAAAAGAATATTACGAACTTGTCCTTAGCTACGCAGCAAAAAGAGAAATGAAATATGACTATATCTACAACGACGAATTAAGAGAAAAATGTTACGATGTCCAGATCGAGGCCGTTAAACAAAGAATTGATAAGCAAATTAACAAGGCTATCGCATATCAAACTTTGGCCGAACTCTATGCCAGAAAAAAACAGTATGACAAAGCAGAGAAGTATTGCAGGATGACATTGAACTTTTTCCCGAATTTTGCCGAACTGTATGAGGAGTTGGCGTTCGCTCTGCACTTGCAGGGTAAGCTAAAGGATGCTATTATTTACTATGATAAAGCCCTGAAGCTGAACCCGAATCTGACACAGGCAAGAGAAAACAGAAACTTAATACTCAAAAAACTGAGCCAGACCGAAAAAAACTAAATGACCCCTACGATACAAAAGGTGAAAATGAAAAAAAGAGCGTTTACAAAAACGAAAATACTTGCACTAATAATAATCCTGCTAATCGCAGCAGCGGCGACGCATCTTCTCACAAAACCTAAAAAAATTAAAAATGTCCTGCTCATTACGCTCGACACGACAAGGGCCGATCACATGAGCTGCTATGGTTTCCCGAAAAACACCACACCTAATATCGATGCTATTGCTGCTGAAGGGATACTTTTTGAAAATGCTGTCTCGCCAATACCACTGACACTGCCGGCGCATAGCTCAATCTTCACTGGTACTTATCCACCATACCATAAGGTGCACGACAATCTTAATTATCGACTGGACGAAACAAACATCACGCTTGCTGAAATTTTAAAAGAAAAAGGTTTCACTACCGCGGCAATAATAAGTGCTTTTGTGCTATATCCACAGTTTGGTATCGCACAGGGCTTTGAGAGCTTTAATAATAAATTTGAAAAAGCGATTGACGCAAGAACTGACATAGAAAGAAAAGGTGACGAAACCAGTCGATTGGCATGTCAATTCCTGGAAAAAAATAAAGATAAACCATTTTTCCTTTTCCTGCATTACTTCGACCCGCATACAAAATATGACCCACCAGAACCATTTGCTTCACAATATCCAGATGACCTTTACAGCGGAGAAATCGCTTTCACCGACTATTGCATTAAACAGGTGATTCAAAAACTAAAAAACCTTGACCTTTATGATTCGACTATGATTATTATTGTTGGAGACCACGGGGAAGGGTTGGGCGAGCACAATGAAAGCGAACACTCGTATTATATTTATCAATCAACACTTAAAGTGCCGCTGATTATGCGGATCCCAACAGTGAAGGCCGCGAAAAAAATTGAAAATGTGGTTAGTGTCGTTGATATTCTACCAACAATACTTGCTTATTTCGATATTGATATACCTACGCATGTACAAGGTAGGGATCTCTCGATTTTAATAAACACTGACCAGAAAGATTTAAAATACCAGTATGTCTTTGCAGAATCACTAATGCCGACTAAATATGAATGCAACCCTTTATTTGCTTTGATTGGAAAAAAATGGAAATACATCGATACTACAAGACCTGAATTATATGACTTGATAAATGACCATGGCGAACTGAATAATCTCGCAAAAAAGGAAAATAAAAGAGCCAAAATGATGCAGGGACAATTGCGACAACTTATGAGCGAAATTGTCGGAGGAATCGCCAACGGAAAACTTGAACTTGATGAACAAAGCAGGAAACGATTGGAAAGTTTGGGTTATGTGGGCGGTGATATCGTCGATGATGTTTTTGAGTTTGATAAAAACAAAAAAGACCCCAAGGATATGATTGATTATTCAGAAGCACTTCAAAAAACAACGCTTTTGATATATCAAAAAAATTATGACCGGGCATTTGATTTGTGCCACGAGATGCTCGAAAAATGGCCAGAGGTTGCAGCTACATATTTTACATTACTTCGAATCTCACATACTGCTAATAGAATGGAAAAGGTTCTTGAGTATGGAAATAAATACCTTTCACGTATGGAGGGAAAAGTTGATCTTACTCAAGAGGCCTCGGGGCTAAGTCCTACTAAAAATTTGGCAAAAACCAGGGAAATGATGGGCGAAGCCGCATACAAATTAAAAAAAATTGACTTGGCCATAAAACATTGGCAACAGGCTTTGAAAATTAAACCAAGGTGGCCTGAGATGTACAATAATATGGGAATTGCTTATTTTAACAAAAATGACTGGGATAAAGCTGTTCTTTATTGGAATGAGGCTATTAAACTAAGACCAGATTGGAATGAAATAAAAAAATATATTGATTTGGCCAAAAAAAGTAAAAAGCAGCAACAATTGATACAGCAATACGAAAAAACTGTAGAGCTAAAGCCGGATGACATAGAAACACATATTAAACTTGGGCAAATCTATTACAAAAATAATGATTGGAAAAATGCCGAAAAACACTGGACAGAAGTTGTCAATCTGGATCAAAATAGATACCAAATATTTAATAATCTGGCCTGGATTTTAGCTGCTGATAAAGATGGGAAAGTATATGACCCGAAAAAAGCAATCCAATTTGCAAAACAGGCTTGCGAGTTGACTAAATATGAACGACCAGACATGCTTGATACACTCGGAGTCGCATACGCCGCTGACGGAAAATTTGATGACGCTATTAAAACCGCAGAGAAAGCACTGAAAATTGCCATCCAGAAAAAGCAGGAAGATATAGCTCAGGAGATAAGAAACCACCTCGAATTATATCACGCCAATAAGCCTTATAATAAATAAGCCAAATATGTTATAATGACCAAACAGTATGAATAAAAAGAATATTACAAAACTATTAAATAGAAGGCAGGTTTTAAAGTACGGCTTGTATGGCTCAATCGCTGCTGCTGCACCGGCCTTATGGACTACAGGATGTGCAAAATTCAAACCACAAAAAAAACCAAACGTACTTCTTATACTACTCGACACCGCAAGAGCCGATAAGTTCTCTTCCATGGGGTACAAACGAAACACCTCGCCGAATATAGATGCGTTCTTTGCCCAAGGCACCATCTTCCAAAAAGCATATTCAACTGCATGTTGGACACTGCCCGCACATGGTTCACTTTTTACAGGACTTTACCCAATTGAGTCAGGGGCAAATTCTGAAACACTGCATCTGCCGCAAACACACAAAACTTTAGCCCAAGCTATGACAAATGCTGGATATGACACTACCGCTTTTATCTGCAACTCATGGGTCAGTGCCGAAAGAGGATTTGCAAGAGGATTTAATGAATATAATGAAATGTGGAGAGAGTCGCAAAGAATTGGAACAAAAACTAACGCAGAAGAGGCGGCTGTGACAAAAACAGTCCAATGGCTCGAAAAAAGAAAAAATATTAAAAACCCTTTCTTTCTGTTTATGAATCTAAATGGCATCCATTTGCCCTACCGAGCAAAAAAACCTTTTCTTTCACAGTTCTTAAAAAATAAATATAATAACAAAGAAATCAATCGCATAGCTTCTATCACCGCTATGTGGCCTTATCTGGCAGGAAAATATAAATTATCAAAAAAAGATTTTCAGATAATGAACGACCTCTACGACGCCGAAGTTGTATTTACCGACTATCTCGTCAAGCAGGTTTTTGACCAGCTAACCAGCATGGGAATTCTCGATGACACTCTTGTTATACTCACTTCCGACCACGGTGAAAACCTCGGCGAACACGGACGTATCGACCACAACCTTAGCATGCATGAAACAACATTACATATACCACTGATGATGAGATATCCGAACAGATTCAAACCAGCCACCAGAGACGACGACCTCGTCAGCATACTCGATATCGCACCAACAATATTGGATATTTGCGGCGTCAATAAAGAAATGCAAAATTTGAATATCGAAAAAACGAGTCTGGTCAGTCAAAACAGGGACGCAAGAGTGTTTATTATTGCCAGCAACGAAAAACCAAGAGCCGGTATCGCACTTATGAAACAACAGTATCCGCAATTCGATACAAAAACTATTGATTACAGATTAAGGACCATCAGAACAAAACTTCATAAGCTTATTTGGACCGTTGACAAGGACATGCAATTGTTCGACCTCAAAAATGACCCGCGCGAATTGAAAAATCTCGCAAACTCGCAACCCGAAATTAAAAACAAACTCCACAAAATACTCGTTAGCTGGCTAAAACAAACTTCTTCTGCAGCCGGAACGGCATACTTCAAAGGACAGGACGAGGAAAGCCTGAAATTGCTACGCTCCTTGGGATATATAAAATGAAAAAAATATTTATAATTGCCATTCTAAGCTGCGTGATACTGTTATTCTTTGGATGCCAGCAGCAACAAAATGACAAAACTAAAAATGAAAAAATGCAAAATAGGCTCGACAGTAATGAATTCCCCGACTACCTCGTTGGGACATGGCAGCCTATACCTGAAAATAAAAATAGATGGATATTTACATTTGAACCGGATGGGACGATATCAAAATTCAGGCATTTTATCGGTATGGAAATTGCCGCAGGGGAAAGCTCCATTGTAGAGACGGGCCCTACGGGGGCAAAAGCTGTTTACAATATGGGACCATGCACCGCTGAGTATAATAAACAAATACGTGAATTAACCGTGACAGTCATCATGGAAGGTTATATGTATGAATTTCCAAATGGTTCTATGGAAGGAAACATGAATGATTACCTGATTGGTAATGTTTCAAAAGATGGTTCAACATGGGAAGCCAATTGGGTCAACCATACACAAATCTATGGCTCCGAGACGACTGAACCTAAAGAGATGCTAAAAACGTTGACATTTAAAAAAATTGAAGAACCAACGCCCTAAAAGATTTTTTCCTCAAGGTCAAAGCCGGTTGCGCACAAGGCCGGAACCGAATTATTAGCACCGCCATTAGTGCACAACGAACCAGCGAACAGATGATAATTGCCAATAACAAAGAAATCATCGCTGCCATCACCCGGACTATCCATGTCGGCTATAGAACTTTCTATGCAATCATAACGTAAAGCGCATCGATATAGGTCATCTTCTGTCCCGACGACATTGAACTGCTCAACAAAAACAGGGGCAGGGCTTTAGAACAAAAATTTTATAGGACTACAAAAAATATGCAAGACAGACCTCGTTAAAGCCGATTCTTTAGTAGGTAAGATAAGTCACCAGATTGACCGAAATTCCCGATAATAGTAATACCAGCTTGTAAAAATAAATTGTTGTCATTATGAGGTAGAATATGAAAATAAGTCTAAGTTTCCTCGGCGCTGTACAAAACATCACCGGTTCAAGACATCTGCTAAAAGTCGACGGCACCTCAATACTTGTCGATTGCGGACTATATCAGGAAAGACAGTTCAAGGACAGAAACTGGGACCCGTTCCCAATAAATCCCGAAACCATAGATGCTGTATTTTTGACGCATGCACATCTCGACCATTGCGGACTACTGCCCAAACTTGTCAAAGAAGGGTTTAAAGGAAAAATATACTGCACACAAGCTACCGCAGAAATCGCACAGATTATTTTATTCGATGCCGCACACATACAGGAAGAAGACGCAGAACACAAAAAGAGAAGGCACAAAAAAAAGGGACACAAACCGCCAAGAGAAGTAAAACCTCTCTATACTACTGAAGATGTACAACAATGCCTGCCGCTATTTGAAACCGTAGAATATAGAAAATCCATAACAATCTCAGATACCGTCGAAACAACTTTTTACGATGCCGGACACGTACTCGGCTCCGCAATTATAAGAGTAAAAGTTAGAAAAAGCGGACAGGAAAGAATAATCATCTTCTCAGGCGACATCGGAAGACCAGGCAGGCCTATCGTCTGTGACCCAACCGTCTTCGACACCGCTGACTATGTTATCATCGAATCAACTTACGGTGACAGACTCCACAAGGAAGTTGTAGACATAAAAACAAACATCGCACAGGTTATTAACGACACCATAAAAGCAGGCGGAAACATCATCGTACCAAGCTTTGCACTCGAACGCTCACAGGAAATGCTCTATTACCTCAATAAATTATTACAGGATAATGACATACCACACTTCAAAATATTCCTCGATAGCCCAATGGCTTCGAAAATTACAAAAATTTTCAAACAGCACGCAGAACTCTTCGACCCGGAAATGACAGAATTTGTTAATAGCCACCATTCACCTTTCAAACTCGCGGATCTTCAACTCGCCGGAAAAGCTGAACAATCAAAAGCTATAAACAACATAAACGAACCGGTCATGATTATTGCAGGCTCTGGTATGTGTACCGGAGGAAGAGTTAAATATCACCTCATTAATAATATCACTAATCCAAAGAACACTGTTATGTTCATCGGATACCAGGCCATAGGAACTCTCGGAAGACTTATCACTGATGGCGCAAAAAAAATCAGAATCCTCGGAGAACAATATAAAGTAAAAGCAAAAATCGTTAGAATACACGGATTCTCTTCACATGCCGACCAGCAGGAATTATTCAACTGGCTAAACGAACTAAAAACTCCACCAAAAGAAGTCTTCGTCGTGCACGGAGAAAAAAACAGTTCTGAGGCATTCGCCGAATTCATAAAACGAAAAACCGGATGGAATGTCACTGTACCGGAATTTGAGCAGGAAATCACCGTAGAGGAAATAAATTAGACTTTGCAATAGTCGTGGCGACGCAGAAGGGTGATTTTTAGCTAACCTGACGTTCGTAGAATAAATAGTAAATAGACAATAGCAAATAGTAAATATGGCTAACCATTGCAAAATGACAACTGTGATTTTTAGATTGTGCAATAGTTGTGGCGATGCAGAAGGGTGATTTTTAGCTAACCTGACGTTCGTAGAATAAATAGTAAATAGACAATAGCAAATAGTAAATATGGCTAACCATTGCAAAATGACAACTGTGATTTTTAGATTGTGCAATAGTTGTGGCGATGCAGAAGGGTGATTTTTAGCTAACCTGACGTTCGTAGAGTAAATAGTAAATAGTAAATAGTAAATAGTAAATAGTAAATAGTAAATAGCAAATAGTAAATAGTAAATAGTAAATAGTAAATAGCAAATAGTAAATAGCAAATAGTAAATTACAAGCAATACCACCGCTTTATCGCCGCTGAAAGCTCTTCCCCATTTTCAGCCTCCAGCATACTCGCCTGAACACGCTTACGCTCCACGTGACGTCGGCAGTAATGAACCAGAAATTTCCGCATATACCGAACCGCCTTCCCATCGTCATAAAGCTCACTAACCAACTCGAAATGCCGCAATATCACCTCTCCCTGCTCAGTAATACTCGGCTCGCCGCACTTCTCCCCGCCTTCCAATATCGACCGTAACTCACGAAATATCCACGGATTACCAATCGCTCCCCGCGCTATCAAAACCCCGTCAACACCGCTGTCACTCAATGCCTTAGCCGCCGACTCTGCATCTAACAAATCACCGCTGCCGATTATCGTCGTACCTCCAAGCCTCTCCTTCGCCTCGGTCAATATCGCCCAGTCACTCGCATCTCGAAAACGCTGCTTAACATATCTGCCGTGAATCGCTATTGCGTCAATACCCTCAGCAGACAAACACTCAGCTATCTCCCAAAAATTCTCCCGCGATTCTGCGCTTCCGTCATAACCGATTCGCAGCTTAGCTGTCACCGGACACTTCACCGCCGCTCGAACACTTCTGTAAATCTCAAGCGCTTTCTCAGGCTCATTTATCAAATAACCCCCGCGCCCCCGAGCCAATACCTTCGGCGCAGGACACGCAAAATTCAAATCTATCAAATCATAACCGGCCCCCTCCAAACACTTCGCGCCCGCCGCCATAACCTCCGGCTCTCTACCCAATATCTGAGCGCCTATCGGATGCTCGTCTTCCCGAGGAATAAATATATCCTTTTTCAAAACCTTAACATTCGCCGCACTCTTAGCAAGCATCACACCCAAAAATGTCAACGGCGCACCGAAGTCACGAGCCAATCTGCGCATCGCATAGTCACTATAACCGCTCAACGGGGCCTGCAGAAAGGGAACCGATAATTCGATGGAACCTATCTTAAGCATCGCTATTCTTCAAATTCTTCTTGCGATTACTGAGATAACTCAAAGCAATACCCAACTCAAAAAGCAAATAAAGAGGAATCGCCAATGTTATCTGGCTTATTACATCAGGGGGAGTCGCAACCGCCGCCAAAACAAAAATACATAACAGCGTGTATTTACGCGACTTACGCAACGCGTCAAGCGATACAAGATTCGTCTTATTCAAAAAGAATATCGCTATCGGAGTCTGAAAACCCAATCCGAACACAAGCATCAAAACTGTCACAAAAGATACGTAATTTTGAAACGTCCAGTTAGGTGCCACATTCATAAACCTGCCGAACTTAATGAAAAACCCAAGCGATATCGGCGCCACAACAAAAAGAAAAAACAACGCTCCCCCTATAAATAACGCCACCGAAAACGGAACCGCTATGTGCATATAACGCTTCTCTTTTGCATACAAACCCGCCGAGACGAACATCCATAACTGATAAAATACCCAAGGAGATGATAGAATCAAACCAGACATCAACGACACTTTCATGTAACCTATAAAAGCGTCCGCCGGTGCCAACGCACTTAACGGATGGTCCGGCATCAAAGCATTATAAGGAGCCTCAATAAACGTGATTATCTTCGTACCGAAAAAAAAACAGATTATCGTACCAATTGCCAAACCAACAAGAGCGAACATTATACGAAAACGCAGCTCCTCCAGATGGTCGCCAAGACTCATTGTTTTGCTATGGGTATTCTGTTTAGTTTCGTCTTTGCCCATGTCACTTGGTATGATAGAAGGGGAATTTTAAAAAGTTTTAATCTTCTTTTTCTTCATCAGAAAGACCCGCAGCGTCCTTCACCTCGGAAACAACGTCGTCCTTAACCTTTTTGACTTCGTCTACTATCTCGTCTTTCGCTTCCTCTGCTTCACGTACACCTTTCTTAAAAGAACTCAAACTTTTACCAGCAGCACGAGCGATATCAGGAAGCCTCTTGCCGAATATCAGCAATGCCACCACAAGAATTACTATCCATTCCCAGCCGCCGGGAACCCCGCCGAACGACAACATCTCATATAAACTTTCAGTCATTTTTTATCTCCTGATTAGTTTTTACCCATTATACCGCCGCTAATCGCCCATTGTCAATCGCTAAAACCTTACCAAAACACACCTTATTGACAAATAACTCAATATTGACTATAATCGCCGATACCCTAACGGTCAAGTAAATTGCTGTTTATTGGAGTTGGCTATGAGCAAAGACTCTCGCCCAAAAACCGCTGAAGCTGTCATCAGTTTCGCCATTCTAATCATCCTCACCCTCATCGCCGCAGCAGTACTCCGGTTGCAGGCTAACCCCGATATCAGCCGTTTCGGAATCGAGGACCCCGCAGACAGCCCCAAAGCAACAGAATCCTTCGACCTCACATCGCTGGCCCCAAAAAATTTCAAGCCAATCGCAAAAACTAAAATCTATACCGACGACAACCTATACGAAAAAATTAACGGCAAAGCTCCACTTTACACAGAAGCCGGTTTCAAAAAACTACACTCCCAGCAATTCATACACTCTACCGACGACACCGCAATCATAGATATCTATCTTTACCACATGACCAACGCCAAAAGCGCCTTCGCTGTTTTCAGTCAGCAAAGAAGACCAAACTCAAAACCAATAACTTTTCAACATCAGATCTTCGGATACAAAACTACTAACGGTGTATATTTCATAAAAGCCCAATACTATATCGAAGTTGTAATTTCCGTCGCATCAGACAACGCACTAACAGACGTAATAAATATCGGAAAAAAACTCTTCAAAAAAATCCCGCAAACTAAGCTTACCCACTTCGAAGAGATAGCACTCTTCCCAAACGGAAATCTAAACACCAAAACCATAACCTATAGTATAGATGACCCATTTGGATTCGGTATCCTCTCAAACACCTTCACCGCCGAGTACCAAATCGACGGCCAAACCATGCTCGCCTTCATAAGTAAACAGCAAACCCCTGAACAAGCCGTAAAGATCGTACAAAATTATAAACAGTTCTTATTAGAAAACGACGCAATAAAAATAAATCCCTCCCTCTTCGACTTAGACGGCATGTTCGAAGCTGTTCACGCCGAAGGAAAATTCGCCATCGGTATCCACGCCGCTGAAAATAAAAACCATGCTGATACCGTAGCAAAAAAACTTATCGAGAAAGTTAAGTCTCATGGAAAATAATATAAACAGAAGACAATTTATCGCAACTGCGACAAAAGCCGGAATATCCATCGCCGCTGCTTCCGCCGCCGCCTACCTGCTCTACGACAAAAAAGGACCGCCCGCTAAACCAAAGGCACACGACCTCGTGACATTCCCCGATTATTCCGTACCGAAAATAACTGGCCAAACCATCAGCATCGTAAAAGGCGACGACAGAACTAAATCTGTAGACAAAGCTATCGACCTGCTCGGAGGAATCGAAAGATTCGTTAAACCCGGTGACAACGTCATCATAAAACCAAATGCCGCCTTCGCGACCTCACCTGCACTGGCCGCAACAACAAACCCTCAGCTTATCGCAAGAGTAGTAAGGCTCTGCTACGATAGGGGACAAGCGGCAAAAGTATATGTCACCGACAACCCCATAAATGACCCGGCAAGCTGCTTCACACTTTCCGGTATCGCAAAAGCCGCAACCGCCGCAGGAGCCAAACTTATCCTGCCAAAAGAAAATCTTTTCAGAAATACAACCCTCGCCGGTGCAAAACTCATCAAAAATTGGCCCGTCCTATACAAACCATTTGAAAAAGCCGACAAGCTGATCGCAATCGCCCCGGTAAAGGACCACCATCGAAGCGGCGCGTCCATGACAATGAAAAACTTTTACGGCCTGCTGGGCGGAAGAAGAAACATCTTCCATCAGGACATACACACCATCATCGCAGAACTCTCAATGATGATAAAGCCGACACTCGTAATTCTCGACGGAACCGTCTCAATGATTTCTAACGGCCCGACAGGCGGCTCGTTCGACGACCTTAAAAATACCAATACCCTAATTGCAAGCTGTGACATGGTCGCCGCTGATTCCTTTGGTGCTCAGCTTTTAGATCTGAAAGTCTCTGATTTGCCATATCTGGAAAAGGCCCAAAACGCCGGCGTCGGCACAACAGATTATAATTCACTAAAACCAAAATTCGCGACGGTAACTTAATATTATGAAAATTGTAACAGTTAGAAAAATTAGTCAGGTGTTCTTTTTCACCTTATTCATTTGGTTCTGCGTCGTCAGCACCATAGGTGACAAATTCTTCCAGATTCGCAACTGGCCCGTAAACTGGTTCCTCCAGCTTGACCCGCTAACAGCCATCGCAACCATACTCACAACACACACTCTCTATTGGCCGCTGCTATGGGCACTGGCAACAATAGTACTAACCGTAATTGTAGGAAGATTCTTTTGCAGCTGGCTATGTCCTTTCGGCTCTATACATCATTTCACCGGATTCCTCGCAAACAGAAAAAAATCAAACGCCAAAAAAATCAAACTAAACAAATACCGAAAGGCCCAGTCAATAAAATACATCATACTCGTCGTATTCCTCGCGATGGCCGCATTCCCTTCAATAGCCTCGACACTCCAGACCGGACTGCTCGACCCAATACCATTAGTAACACGCTCGGTAAACCTTCTACTGCTCCCCATCCTTGACTCGTCCGTAAATTTCCTCTCCGTCACGCAACGGCTCTACCAGGGCGCATGGCTCTTCTTCATCGTCTTCCTGACAGCCATCCTGCTAAACCTCATCATCCCAAGATTCTATTGCAGATTCATCTGCCCGCTCGGCGCACTCTTTGCCATTACAAGCCGCTTCGCAATCTGGCGAATAGGAAAAACAAAAGACGAATGCTCCAATTGCAAACTGTGCGAAAAAGCCTGCGAAGGTGGATGCGAACCCGCCTCCGAAATAAAAATTTCCGAATGCGTACTTTGCTTCAATTGCAGAGCTGACTGCAAAGATGATTTGGTTAAGTATCAGACAATGCCATCGTTAGCTGGCCAGGTCACCAATCCCGATATCTCACGAAGAGGTTTCACCATCTCTCTTGCAAGCGGAATCCTCGCAGTACCTGCCGTTAGACTAAGTGCTAAAATCACTACCAACTGGACTCATAACATTATCCGACCGCCCGGAGCGCTCGACGAAAAAAGATTCCTGAACAGATGCATCAAGTGCGGACAGTGCATGAGAATCTGCCCTACAAATGTCATCCAGCCAGCAGGCTTCCAGGGCGGACTCGAAAACCTCTGGACACCGGTACTAAACAATCGAATCGGCTCAAGCGGCTGCCAGTATAACTGCGTCGCATGCGGACAAATATGCCCAACCTCTGCAATCAGACCAATCACGCTCGAAGAAAAGCAGGGCACCGGAAAATTCAAAAACAAAGGACCACTCAAAATAGGAACCGCTTTTCTCGATAGAAACAGATGCCTGCCGTGGGCTATGGACAAACCATGCATCGTCTGCCAGGAAAACTGCCCCCTTAGCCCAAAAGCCATCTATACACAAACCGTTTTCAATACCATCAGAGACGGCGTTCTAACCGTAAAAAAATCCACAAAAAACACCATCGAAACACAAGAAACATCCATGACCGCCGATAGTTTCACTACCGGGGATTTCTACTGCGCTGCCAAAAACGGCGAAAAAGCCAAAATAACCGCTAATAATGAAAATACCATCGAAATCTCAACCGAAAATAACTTCAAAATACCGCGAAAGGGCGAAAAGATTTATGTTCAAATTCGCCTCCAAAAACCTTATATTGATATAGAGAAATGTACAGGCTGCGGGGTCTGTCAGCACGAATGCCCCGTAAGCGGAAAACGTGCCGTCAGAGTTTCAGCAGAAGGAGAAACAAGAAGCGATAACAGAAAACTATTACTTAAAACATAAAGGGTGACATCATGAAAAATCAGAAACTAAACAGAAGAAACTTCCTCAAAACCGTTGGCGCCGCTTCAATTGGCTCTGCTATCGCCTCTACAAAAGTTACCGCCGAAACAGACGAAAAAACTAAAGCCAAAAAAGAAACACAGTTCCCACAAATTCCAAAAAGACCTTTGGGAAAAACAGGAGTCGAAGTACCCGTCCTCTCTCTCGGCGGTATGTTTCAGGTCATACAAAACCAGACCATACTCAAGACCTCACTAAAGTGGGGCGTTAGCTATTGGGATACCGCCGACTGCTACATGGGAGGCAACAGCGAAATCGGCATGGGAAAATATATCAAAAGACATCCCGACGTCAGAAAAAACCTCTTCCTTGTCTCTAAATCTGACCAAAGGGACCCCGCCACAATGCAGGGACTCCTCGACCGCTCACTAAAAAGACTAAACACCGACCACATCGACCTATACTTCATTCACGGCATGGGAAATCCTGATGAACTTAACGATGGCATAAAAAAAGTCATCGAAAAAAATAAAGCAGAAGGAAAAATAAAATTCTTCGGTTTCAGCACACATTCAAATATGGAAAAGTGCCTCATGGCCGCATCAAAACTCGACTGGATCGATGCCATCATGACAAGCTACAACATTCACCTCATGCATAAAAAAGAAATGAACGACGCTGTACAGGCATGCCACGATAAAGGCATCGGCCTCATCGCAATGAAGGTGCAGGGGAAGGGACAGAAAATCAAATCACAAGCAGAAAAAAAACTCACCGACCACTTCCTCGAAAGCGGTTTTACCGAAGGTCAGGCAAAACTAAAAGCTGTTCTCGAGGATAAAAGAATTACCGCCGCCTGTCTCGCCATGAAAAGCGTCGCAATGATTACCACAAATGTAGCCGCCGTTCTCGACAAAACAAAACTCTCAAAAACCGACAAAAACGTCCTGCAAGAATACGCACTCGAAAACTGCAACGGATATTGTGCAGGATGTTCACAAATCTGCCAGCGCCTCACAGGAACTGAGTATCTTGCCGATACAATGCGATACCTCATGTATTACAACGGATACGGCGATAAGAATCTCGCGAAACAGCTTTTCGCCGAAATTCCAGCCGCAGAAAAGACAAAACTGCTAAATGCCGATTATTCCGTCGCACAGGCCAGATGTCCGCAAAGCCTGCCAATTAAAAAGCTTATGGCAGAAGCATTACAAAAATTAGCGTGATTTTAACGACGTTGGACTCGCTATAAACACCCAAAAAAATCGACACATTTCGACGCGCAAGTGCCCACAAATAAAGCACTTACAACTGACAAGCCCCTTTTCTCTTCCCTTACACAACCATTTTCGTTATAATGACAATTGTAAATCGGGGTTAATTAAAAAGGATTTGAAAAGTGATGAAAAAATTCTACTACGAAACTTGGTTACCGTTCACATTTAACAAAAAAAGAATACTATTTTTAGCCATCGCAAGCTATATAGCTATGTGCTAAAAACCAGCGAGGATGGAGAAGATCTTGCTTTACCCGCGCGTGCACGCGCGGTTTTTTTTACCCAAAAATTCCACGAACTTGACATACCAACCATACCCAATTATCCTTATATACAAGGATAAACCATTTTAAGGATAAATAAATGATAGTCGTTACAGGCGCTGCTGGCTTTATAGGCTCTGCAATAATCGCACAACTAAATAAAAGAAATATCAAAGACATCATCGCTGTCGACCAGCAGGGCGAAGACGCCAAATCAAAAAACCTCCAAAACCTTTCTTTCCAAGAATTCATCACAAAGGACCAATTCCTAACCGACGTCATCGACCAGAAAATCACAACAAAAATCGACGCCGTCTTCCACATGGGAGCCTGTTCAAGCACTACCGAAACTGACATCGCATATCTCACAAAAAACAACTTCCAATATTCAAAACACCTCGCACTATGGGCAATCGATAATGGCATCCGATTTATTTACGCCTCCTCCGCAGCTACATATGGCGATGGCTCATTAGGTTTCAAAGACGACGAAAGTCAATTGCATCTGCTAAAACCGCTCAACCCTTACGGACAGTCAAAACAGGATTTCGATATCTGGGCACGCGACAATCAGCACCTCGACAAAATTGCCGGACTAAAGTATTTCAATGTCTTTGGCCCGAATGAATACCACAAAGCCGACATGAGAAGCTTCGTACTAAAGGCTTTCGAGCAGATAACAGACACCGAAAAAGTCAGACTCTTCAAATCATACAATACGAAATATCAAGACGGACAGCAGCTAAGGGACTTCATCTACATAAAGGACGCCGTCGATATGACTCTCTTCTTTGCCGATAATCCTTCCATCAATGGAATCTTCAATATCGGAACCGCAAACGCAAGAACATGGAACGACCTGGTAAACGCCGTTTTCGGTGCTATGAACATAATGCCAAATATCGAGTATATAGGTATGCCGGATGCGATTAAGGACCAGTACCAGTATTTTACGCAGGCCGACATTACGAAAATTGAAAACGCGGGATACAGCAAAAAAATTAGGTCGCTCGAAAACGCCATAAAGGACTATGTACAAAATTACCTTAAAACCAGGGCCTATCTGGCAGGAGATTAATTACAGGTTAAGTTATGCCGTTTACACCATACCATTTCGGACCAAATGCCTTTTTTGCGTTTTTCTTTCGCAGGTGGATTGACATACCCGTCTTCATACTCGCCAATGTCATTGTAGACGTCGAGGTTCTCTTTGCAACGGGATGGTCACCACATAGATATTGGCATTGGCACAGCTTATTAATAGGTGCTGTCATCGGAATTATCTGGGGACTGGCGGCATATCCGTTACGCAATTTATTCAAAAAAATCATGAAACTACTCCGCATACCTTACGAGACAAACATGAAAAAAATGGTCATCTCGGGCGTACTCGGACTCTGGACGCATGTCATTTTCGACAGTATCTATCATTACGACGTTCAGCCGTTCTGGCCATATACAAAAAACCCGCTATGGAAACTGGGAAAATTAAACTTAACACAGGACCAGACAAAAATGATTTGCACACTATTTATGGTCGCAGCAATACTAATCTACGTTTCAATACTCCAGACATACGCAAAAAAGAAAAAAGTACAGGACGCACGTCAGGCAGCGGAAAATCGAACCTCATAATTTAAAACCTCCCACTTGCTTATTCGACACCGATACCGTATAATCTCCAACGCTAAAATATTACGCGAAAATGACATGAAAAAAGATATAACAAAAAAACTTGATGCACTAAAAAGAGGAACAGTCGAGATCTTCTCCGAAGAGGAACTGGCAAAAAAACTCGAAATCTCCGCAAAAAACGGCAATCCGCTGCGCATCAAACTCGGACTCGACCCCACCAGCCCGGATATCCACCTTGGACACACCGTAGTACTTAGAAAAATGAGACAGTTCCAGGACCTTGGGCACAAAGCCGTCCTCATCATCGGAGACTACACCGCGAGAATCGGTGACCCCTCTGGACAAAACTCCATCAGGCCCGTACTTACTCCTGAGCAGATTGAAAAAAATGCCGAAACATACTTCGAACAGGCAGGGAAAATTCTCGATACTTCAAAAGATAAACTCGAAGTCAGATACAACAGCGAATGGCTCGAAAAAATGACCCTGATAGAAATGATTCACCTCGCCGCAAAAAAAACCGTCGCACAAATGCTCCAAAGAGACAGCTTCAAAAAAAGACTCGAAAATAATATAGATGTTTATACACACGAATTTTTATATCCGCTCATGCAGGCATACGATTCAGTTGTGATAAAAAGTGATGTCGAACTCGGTGGAACAGACCAGACATTCAATAACCTTGTCGGACGTGACATCCAGCGGGCATACGATCAGCCGCCGCAAATCGTTATCACTATGCCCATTCTCGTCGGACTCGACGGCACCGAAAAAATGAGCAAATCAAAGGACAACTATATCGGCGTAACCGATGACCCAAATGACATGTTCGGAAAAGTCATGAGCATCTCTGATGACATGATGGAAAATTACTTCACCTTGCTAACCGATATGCCCGCCGAAAAAATCGCCGAACTAATCGACCAAAACAAAACGCACCCAAAGCAGGCAAAGGTACTGCTCGGAAAAACAATTGTAACACAATTCTACGACGCCCAAGCCGCCGACTCTGCCGCACAGGAATTCGAAAAAGTCTTCGCAAAGGGCCAAATGCCCGATGATATCGATGAAATCAAAATCGCCGCAGAACCCATCATGGCAAGCAAACTCCTCCTGACATGCAAACTCGTCTCAAGCGGCGGTGACGGAAAAAGAATGATTAAACAATCCGCCGTCAGTATCGATGGTATAAAAATCACCGACCCAAACTCGCAAATCGCACCAGCAAATGGAATGATTATCCAGGTCGGAAAGCGTAAATTCGCAAAGCTGAAAGTAAAATAAAAAAATGAACCTACCGCAAATTGAAAACTCAGAAAATTATATCGGCTTATACGTCGTAGACTTCGGCGAGTATTCAAGTACAGGCTTTACCGCACAAGAAGTCGCGGAACTCCTCGAAAGCGAAAAATTCGCCCACTGCAAAGTATACAAAATACATAACGCCTATCCCGATGGCAGACTTGAACTAAAAGGCGTAACCCCCGAAACTTTCCAACTGGAAATGGGTATGTTCTTCTACCAGGCCGACGGTACAACTGCAAAAGACGACTTCAAAAACCTCGTCAACGTAGCGGTTCAAAATGCTCCGCCTTGCCGGGCAAAAATACACCTCGCAAAATACTCCGACGACAAATTAGTCACCGCCGTCATCTACCCTGCCGAATACAACGACGAAATCAGCTCATGGCTAACTGCCGTCGATTTCAAAACCGCCGGACCCGCCGAAGGAGGCATCGAAGCCGTCCAGAGATATTACAACGAAAAACCAGAAATCATCGACCAGCACCAACTCTTTGCTAAAGATGAATTAAAAAACAGAACCGGCGAAGAACTACTCGCTAATCTAAAAGTTGCTATACAAAGATAAAATGAAAAAATCCATCCTCAGTTCGGTAGCCGCAACAATACTCGCGATTTTCCCAAAGTCACCACCCGACCCGACCCCCGAGGACATGCAAAAAAAAGACTTCCCCACAAGCACCCAAAAAATGGGAATTCGATTCAATGAAAAGGTCCGGAACATCTTCCGTTTCAAATGGCTAAAAAAAACCTAATTACCCCCGCCAGCCAGATATCCCAGCATCAATTCCTTTTCTTCACGTTTCAGTTTCTTGCCATACTTATCAGTATACTTTTCCCACGTTAGTTTATCATACTCACTCGCAGCTATAATGTTATGACATGATGAACATTTTGCACGGTAAAGCCTCTCGCCGTCACTCATCGCAACACCCACAGACTGACAGCCGACAATCGTTACAAAAACAAGCACGAACGCTAAAAATAAAAATCTTATTACCATCTTTAAATCCTTACGACTAAAAAGAAGCACAGGGGCAAGCCGCTTTCCTTTGACCTGCCCCAATGCAAATTCTATTAAAAAGGAAAGCCAATAATAAACCTAACCCTGATATCGTCGCTGCGGTCATTCAATCCTCTAAGTCCGCCCAACCCCATCCAGAACTTTTCTCCGCCCCATGAAATCGTCGGCCCGATATAGTATTTGTCCTCGGTATAATTGCCCGTCGATTCAATACCGAATTTCCATTGACGATTGCTCTCGTAATTCAGGCCCATAGCGTACTCATTTTCATTACCGCCTCGGCCATTTATACCGACCTTCAGTATTTGGTTGTACGCAAAATTAAAATCGCCGAAATTCTTCGCCAATATCAGCTTACCCTCTAAAATCTCTGGCGAAGTCGAATTATCCGCCTTGATATATTCAAGGTACACAAGAGTATCAAGAGGATGCTCACCCTTTTCACCAAAACGGTACCGCGTCCTCAGCTTATGGCCGCCATACTCACCCTTCTCACCGCTCGTATCATAAGTCTGCTTATACTTCTCGTAGATAGCGATATCCCACCGGTCAGTCAAACCATACTCAAGCTCAATCTGATGCTCCCACGTACTTTTCTCGTCAAACTTATGCATATCAGCTATCTTACTCGTCATATAATACTCAAGCTCACTGGCTCCCTTAGCCATCGTCATGTACTCATATGTCCAAACATAACCACGACGATCCGCACGCACAGAACCGCAAACCAAAAACAAAACCAATACAAACATCACACTCTTACTAAACCTTAGTCGCTGCATCAATATGCTCCTTTCTTAAAGCAAAAATCTCGTTACTATAAAAAATAAAAGTTAATGGATATTGACAATCATTATCAATACTAATCCAAAAAAATAAACCCACCTCTATCAAACATGACCAAACTACCTCCCCCGCACTTTCTTGCTGCATTTTGGGCACAAACCGAAGATATCCATCTTGTGATATAACTGAACATAACCATGTTTTGTCACCAACTGCTCCTGCAATTTTTCCAAACGTTTACTATATATCTCAACAAACTTTCCACACCTCACACATATCAGATGGTCGTGATGCTCATGGCCAAACTTATGCTCGAACCGCTGACTGCCGTCACCAAAATCAACCCGACGGCATATACCAGATTCTGTCATTAGCTTCACCGCACGAGACACCGTCGCATACCCGATGCTCTTATACTTCTTCCGCACAAGGTCATAAAGCTCCTGAATCGTCAAATGCTTTTCTGTCGCCAGGAAAATGTCAACAATTTGCTCACGCTGAACCGTATGACGCAGTCCCTTACCCGCGACATATTGCCCGAATTTTCCCTTAGCATCCATTCAACAGGTCCCTAAATTAGCTATCAACCCGAATTCAAAAATCCGTAATATCAAATACAGTTAAGTAGAGTCGATTAACCATTCATGTCATTCCCGCGACACGTAGCAAAGCGAAGAGCCCGGAACGGAAAGCGGGAATCCAGAGCCTTTTTGGGTCAGACTGGCAGTCATAGTATCGGTTCTCGTTAACTGGAATTATTATAAGCCGTTCTATACTATTGATAATGAATATCAATACCAACCATCTTAGCCGATAAAACATCTCTGTCAAAAAAAATATCAGATTTTTTTAAAATTTTTCCGGAACTGTTCACAGGGGATAAAAAGGGCGTATATTTTGTGAAAACTTACAAATTTTCTAAAAGCGTAAAAGCCTCTTACCCGTTCGCCCCGCAGCATTTCTTATATTTCTTTCCGCTGCCGCACGGACAAGGCTCATTGCGACCAACTTTAGGCTGCTCAAGTTTGATTTGCTTGACCTTCTGCTCACCCTGAGGTGCCTGTGCCGCCGCTCGCTGACGCTCGGCCATCGCAAACTGACCAACCTCATCATGAGCCGTCCCACTTACTTGCCATACACTCTTAGCCTTCGTACCAACTTCAAGATGAACCTTAAATATCGTATCGGTCACACGCTCCTCGATCGTACCGAGCATCTCATCGAAAAGACGAAAGCCCTCACGTTTATATTCAACCTTCGGGTCCTTCTCCGCAAACGCCCGAAAATGAATACTATCCTTAAGATGGTCCATCGTAAAAAGATGGTCCTTCCACGTACTGTCGTAAACCTGAAGCAAAACATATCTTTCAAGGTCACTAAGTTCGCGACGCAAAAACTCCTTACCAGCATCGCACAAAATTTCCCGCCCCTTGCTCTTGTCACTAACATCTTCGCCCGTCAATGAGCAGCCAAAACGCTCATTCGCCCAATCCGCCAACCCATCGCCATCTAACCTGGCCATCTGCTCGTCTATCTGCTCGTCAAGCTTACCGTTATTATACCTCTCGCTTAGCTCAAGCAATTGCTTTTGTATCGCCGCCGGCTTGGCATTTTGCATCTGCTCAACCGCCAGTTCCTCCCCGTATTTCTCTTTAACCCAATCACTCAACGCCTCGAATCCATACACATTCGCTCCGTCGGGCCCGTAAACCATACTCATCGCAAACTCGACCGGATACTCAACCTCACGCCGTTTATATTTCGCCTCGATTTCATCTTCCACCAAACCGCGTATCTTATCCTTGCTAAATTCCTTTATTTCAGCAACATCAAGCTTCAAATCAAACTTTGAACGAGCCCATTCCGCGTACATCCGAATCGAAAAATCCTCTTGCAAAAATTCTTCTAACTGCGAACAATCCCTTTTATCTATCTGCTCACTCGCCGCCTCGACCAGCTGCTCCTCAATCTCTTCCGGAGACAAATGCTTAACCTTACCCTGACTAAGACCAACCTTAAAAGCACTCATCGCCCACTTGCAAAGACCAGAAATGTTCCAGCTTTGACGGTCTTCATAATCTTCAAGATACTCACCAAGTGACAACGTGATCTCATTAGCCACATGTTCCTTCGCCTGATTCTTTATCAAATCCTCAATCTCTTCTACACTGCCCCCGAATATCGCACCAATCCTCAAGTCAACACCAAAAACGCTACGCGCCCACTCCACAATACAGTTATAGGGATAATCATCATTGAGCATCGCATCGCAGTTATTACCGATTGCATTCTTTATCATCTCGGAAATAATTTCCTTAAGACCCTTACCCCGCAATATCTCAAGACGACGCGAATAAAAAATCTTCCGCTGATAATCCATCACCTCATCATATTCAAGCAGATTCTTACGAATCTCGAAATTCCGCTCCTCAACTTTCTTCTGCGCCTTTTCAATCCCCTTGCTTATCCTCCCGTGAACGATAGGCTGCCCCTCCTCCCAACCAATCCAAGATAGCGCCTTAACCGTCCAATCAGGTGCGAAAATACTCATCAAATCATCTTCAAAGCTAAGGAAAAACTGACTCGAACCAGCGTCACCTTGCCTGCCCGCTCGACCGCGTAGCTGATTATCGATCCGCCGCGCCTCGTGACGTTCAGTACCAAGAATATGAAGCCCCCCGATGTCCGCCACACCTTCGCCAAGTTTAATATCCGTCCCGCGCCCAGCCATATTAGTAGCGATTGTCACATTGCCCCGCATCTTACCGTCACGGCTTTTATTCTGATGACCCGCCTTGGTTACGATAACAGCCTCACGAGCATGCTGCTTCGCGTTCAAAACCTCATGCTCCAAACCGAACCGCTTCGTCAACGCCGCAGATATCGCCTCACTTTTTTCTATACTTATCGTCCCCACAAGCACAGGCCGACCGGACATACTTACCTCATGGATCTCATCGGCTATCGCGTTAAACTTTTCGCGAATGGATTTGTAAATCACATCCTCCATGTCATCACGCCTGCAAGGCTCGTTCGTCGGGATAGTAACCACATCGAGCTTATAAATATTCATAAACTCATCGGCCTCGGTCGACGCAGTTCCTGTCATACCAGCTATCTGACCATAAAGCTTAAAGAAATTCTGCAGCGTTATAGTCGCCAAAGTCTGTGTCTCTTCCTTGACCTTAACACCTTCCTTCGCCTCAATCGCCTGATGCAATCCGTCTGACCACTGCCTGCCCTCCATCAGCCTGCCGGTAAACTCGTCAACGATAACTATCTTACCGTCCATCACCACATAGCTTTTTTCCTTTTCAAACGTCAGGTGCGCACGAAGTGACTGCTCCATACGATGTCGCCACTGGTCATTTTGATAAGTGTGAAGATTCAGACCAAGAATTTTTTCCGCCGCCTTGTCACCCAGCTCCATCAACGTCACTGATTTCCTCTCGTAGTTGACGTTGTAATAAAGCGTGCTTTCTTCTATCTGGTCCTCGGTCCCTGCTAATTCTCTTGCTAACGCCGACTCAGCCAAACCCAACTCTTCTTCGGTTTTTTCAAGAACCTTTTGAGCAGCCTCGATACGCGAACTGTCCTTTGCGCCTTTAGCCTCGGATAATTCACCTCGCGCGTTAGCGATTTTTCGCTTCGCCGCGTCCACTTGTTTCTTGAGCCGGTCGTAATTGCTCTGTAATTTCAGCAACTCTCGGCACGCGCTGTCAGCCTTCGTATAACTGGTAACATCATCAAACGCAGGACCCGATATTATCAATGGCGTCCGCGCCTCATCTATCAATATCGAGTCGACCTCATCGATTATCGCATACTCCAACTTACCCTGAGCCATCATCTCAAGTGACGTCTTCATATTATCACGAAGATAATCGAACCCGAACTCGTTATTCGTACCGTAAGTGATATCGCATCTGTATTGACCCTGGCGTTCCTCGCCCCCCGAATCCATATCCGACTGGATCGCACCAACCGTCAAACCCAACGCCTCATATACAGGACGCATCCAGTCCGCGTCACGCTTCGCCAGATAATCATTCACCGTCACAAGATGGATCTTTCGACCAGTAATATGAACAAGATAAGCCGCCAAAGTTGCCACCAGCGTCTTACCCTCGCCCGTCGCCATCTCCGCTATCTTACCCTCATAAAGAACCTTGCCCCCGATAAGCTGAACATCAAAGTGACGCATCTCGACATTGCGCCTCGCAGCCTCACGAACCACAGCAAAAGCCTCAAGCAAAATATCTTCAGGATTCGTCCCGCCAGCTATCGCAGACTTAAATTCCCCAGTCTTATTCTTTAGCTGCTCGTCATCGAGCTGTTTGACTTGCTCTTCAAATGCCCCCGCACCTTCAGCAATAGGAGAATAGCCCTTGATTAATCTCTCATTGCGGGAACCGAAAATCTTTAAAAGTACTTTGCCTATTTTTTCTGCTGGCATAGATTGTTTACTACCCTAAGCTCTTAATATCACACTAAGTTTTTACTGTCACCCTGAGATTTTGCCGATAAACTGAGATTTTATTGTCATTGCGAGGCAGCGAAGCTGCCGCGGCAAGCTCAGATTTTAATATCACACTAAGTTCTCACTGTCACCCTGAGCGAATGCGAAGGGTCTCCGGCATCTAATATAACAGGACGCCTATACGCGCAAAAAATCACTCATGAATCCCAACTTTTACTATTTCTTCTATTCTATTTCGCTCGCGAAAGATATTCACCCGTCCGCGTATCAACCAGGATAATCTCACCTAACTTAATAAAAGGCGGAACCTGTACAACGAGACCCGTCTCAAGAGTCGCCGGCTTATATTGATTCGTCGCAGTCGCACCTTTTATCTCCGGTGCCGTATCTGTAATTTCCAACTCAACCGTATAAGGCAAATCAACTACTACAGGCCTGCCCTCATACATACTCATCGCGATCTGAGTGTTGGCCTTCAAATATTTAGGACCGTCACCAAACGCGTCGTTATCAAGTGTGATCTGCTCAAAATTCTCAATATCCATAAATACATGCTCACTGCCCGATGAATAAAGATACTCATATTTACGCTTATCAAGATAAACCTCTTCAACAGTCTCTTCCGACCTAAGCCGAACATTCTGGATTGAACCGTCCTCAAGCCGCTTGATCTTCGTCTGGTAAACCGCGCCGCCCTTACCGAGCTTGACGTGATGATAATCCACTACCGTATAGAGCTTACCATCTATCTTGATGGTCTGACCCTTCTTCATATCTGATGCTTTCATTGCTTACCTCAAAAAAAATATTAAATTGCTAAGTCAAAACCTCAATTCCTGACCCGCCAGTATCCCAAATCAACGCAGTATTGTCAAGAAATCAATCAATTACCAAAAAACACACCCTTTAGAGCACTTTAATCTTTTCTGTTTGCATTTAGGCGGGCATGAGGACAAGGCTGACAAAGAAGATTGCACAGTAATATTGGAATATTGCGAGCAAATCTGATGCTGCCAGCCGAAGCCGCAATAGGCATAAAGCGAACACGAAAAGTTAAATTGCTTTAAGCCTTACTTGCGTTTCTTGCCTCGCGTTTTCCCTTTTCTTCCCCGCCGCACCTTCTTTCGCTTGGTCTTACTCGCATCAAACAATGGTTCCGCCGGAGCGACATTCAGCTGACGCGCTGCCACATTAACAGAAATTATACGAACCGTCATCTCCTCACCAAGCCTAAGCGTATAACCGCTCCTGACCCCCGTCACGCAATGAGCTTTTTGATTAAACTCCCACTTATCCGCCCCCAAATCCTCTGTCTGTATCAATCCCTCAATTCCAAACTTCTTACATTGAACAAAAACTCCAAAACCCGCCAGCCCGCTAACCACACAATCAAGCTTACTGCCGATTTTCTTACTAAGCATACCCAATATCAAAACCTCTTTCAATTCGCGCTCGGCGCTCTCAGCACGGTTCTCGGTAAAAGTAATATGACTGCCGATCTCTTTCAGCTCACCCTCACTCAAAACCTCTTTCCCCGCTGCCGCCTTAATTCGACCATCAAGGTGACATTGCAAAACCCGATGAACAAGCAAATCTGCGTACCGCCGTATCGGACTGGTAAAGTGACAATAATGCGTCGACGCGAGCGCCCAATGACCAATATGTACCGGCGAGTATTCCGCCTTCTCAAAACTCCGAAGCACTCCCATATTCACCGACAATTCCTTATCAGTTCCCCTCACCGCACCAAGCAGCGACTGTATCGACGCTCTATCCGGCTCACGAGGCAATCGATAACCGAACCCCCGTATCAACTTAGACAAACTCTTCATACTAAGACCATCGGGCTCCGGATGTATCCGCCGCATCAACGCCACATTCAATCCGTCTATCAATCGAGCAACCGCCTCATTCGCCTCAACCATAAACATCTCAATTATCGTATGGGGATAACTCGTATCCGCCGGCTCTGCGTCAACCACCTGGCCAGCCTTATCAAACACAAGCTCAGTCTCAGGCAAATCAAGATGTAGCATCTCATTCTTTTGCCGCCTCGTCTCGATCACCTTACTAAGCGACTCCATCGCACCTAACAGTTCAACCACTTCAGGCCGCACATCCTTTATCTTCCCACGCAATATTTTCTCCGCCTCGACATAAGTCAACCGCTGCGTCGATTCAATCAATGAATTTGCGAATCTGCTCGACAAAACATTACCATCTTTGTCATAAGTGATATAAGCGCTCTTGCAAAACCGCCTCTGTCCAGGCTGCAAACTGCATATCCCGTTACTCAATATCTCAGGCAGCATTGGTATCGTCTTTTGCGGCAGGTAAATACTATTACCTCGCTCCTTCGCCTCAACATCAAGTGCCGAACCAACCGGTATAAAACTGCTGACATCCGCGATATGAATCCCAAGCTCAACATTACCGCCCCCAACTTTCTCAATACTTATCGCGTCATCAAAATCCTTCGCCGTCTCAGGGTCTATCGTAATAATAACCTTACCGGTAATATCTTCTCTGCCCGCATCGCCTTTTGCCTCAAACCCTGCGTTCGCCGCCCGTGCTTCATCCACGCACCCTTTGCCAAATTCCTCAGGCAAACGATACTGACGAATTATCGACTTTATTTCACTCTCATATTTCCCCGCCTTACCGAGAACCTCAACGATAACACCACGCGCCAAAAAATTCCCCTCCGGATAACTAAGTATCTCGACAACAACCTTATCTTTTTCCTTAGCCTCCTTCGCCCCCACATCATCAACACTTATAGGCTCGGCAAATCTGCCCCCGTCACAATTTACAATCCAACCGCTCGCGCCTTTCAACAGCGTGCCGACAAACTTACTCTCCCCGCGCTCCAATATCTCAACCACTTTCCCCGAGTAACGCATCCCCAGCCCGCGATGACCTCTCTTAACCACCCGCGCCTCGACCGTGTCACCGTTCATCGCTCCGCCCGTATCTCGCGCAGCAACAAATAAGTCACCATGTGACGTCGCGTCGAGAGGAGTTATAAAACCAAACCCTCTCTTATTCGCGCGAAATGTCCCCGTCACTCTACTCGACATCTCAGGAAGACTAACCAAACTACGACTACCCGTCACTACGCGCCCCGATTGACGAAGCTGCTCGTAAGCCTTCTTAAACTCCTCGTAATCCTCATCACTAACACCCAATAGCCTGGCCAACTGACCAACCTTCACAGGACGATAATCGCCGTGACGAAGTAAACGAATTATATTCTTCTTGAATAATTCAAACATCAAACCCCCTTAATTCTGCTGACAACCAAAAGTTTTCACTAAAACTTTTGGTTGGCGTGTCGAATCCTGGTTAGAAAAATGTGGAGCATCTTTCTGCGACAGATTTTTCAACTGCTTAGGCTTCGACCTCTTTTCGCTCATATTATTTTCCATTTGTTACTAAATGCTCTTTTCTCTGACATCCGAAAGTTTTCACTAAAACTTTTGGATGGCGTGTCGAATCCTGGTTAGAAAAATGTGGAGTATCTTTCTGCGACAGATTTTTCAACTGCTTAGGCTTCGACCTCTTCATAAAAAAATAAACAATAATGGACGCATATGTTTTCAAATACCATGCGCCCATCTGTTATTAGATCTAATTATCACTAACTCTTTTTTGCCCCAAGAGCGTTAAGCTGCTTAGCCAAACGTGACTTCTTACGTGCCGCCGTACGCTTATGCATCGTACTCGTCGAAGCAGTCTTATCAAGCTTCGCTACTACATCGCGATAGGCCTCACCTGCCGCCGCCGCGTCACCATTAGCCAACGCATCCTCAAAATGTTTTATCTCGGTCTTAACTTCGCTCTTCCGTGCACGATTAGTTGTTCGCTTAATAGCGTCCTGCCTCACTCTTTTCTTCGCTGATAACGAATGTGCCACTGTAATCTCCTATCTTTTAAAATTCTCTTAATATCCGGTCAACCGTGGTTCCTCAATTTATCTATCCGCTTATGAACATCCTTATAACTAAAATCAAGCTGAGCTATCTTACGGTAAAGCTCCAAAGCCTTGCCCTGCTCGCCGTCCTGCTCATAAGCACGAGACAGATTATAGCGTAATTCCTTAACAATTGCACTATCTTTTATTTCACTAGCCTCAATTGCCCGCTGATATATCTCTATCGAGTCAGAATACCAACCCTTCATAAAAAAGCACAAACCTATCTTACTCATCGCCGATATACGGCGTTTAGGGTCCTTCTGAGCGTCCTGCAGCAGCGGAATCGCCTCATCGTACTTCTGATTCCGTATCATGCAAATACCGTATTCATACTTAAATTTCTGGTCTGTAGGATAATTCTCAACACAAAGCCCAAAATGCGACGTTTCCGCCTTATTGAGCTCTAAACCAAGGTTTACAAGCCGCTTTTTGACCCGTTTGTCCTGAGGGTCCTTCTCAATTGCCGATTTCGCAAGCCGTATCCAGCGCTTGATCTGCTTATTGCGTATCTCACCGCCACGCTGCTGATAGCTAAAATCACTCGTACGCTCATAAGCGTCCTCAAGAAGCTCTATTGCCTCATTTTCCGCCGAATCGTTACTCAATTCTGAAAGAACCTTAGCGAGACGGAAAATATTTTTAGGAAGCTCCGGCTCCTTAGCCAACCCGCGCCTCGCATCCTCAACCGCAGTTACACGATAATCCATCGTCTTGACAATACCTGCCTGAGCGTGCATCTTCTCCTGCTCCTCACGATTCTTAATAGAACCACGAAAATCGCCGTTCTGGTCATATTTACCCTTAGAAACCGCAAGTTCAGCACTGAGATTCTTAAACTCAATCGCCAGTTCCACGTCGTCAGGCCGGAGACGAGCTGCTCGCTCACAAGCCAACATCGCACGGTCATACAACCCAATCGTCTGATAGCTGTCACGCAAAAGAAGATAAGTCTTAAGAGATGGCTTCGCCTCACCGTTATTGGCCTGAAATATCAAATCTGCTATCCAGCGGGCCGTCTTATGAAAATTACCAGCTATCGTCGCTTTAAGAAATTCCTCAGCATATGGCAAATGGTCTGGGTCCTTAGCAAGAAGATGTTCAGCCATCAGCATCCGCTCAATCGGCTCACGCTTACCGTGCAGTATACGCATTCGCTCAACTACTGATGGCTTCTTACCACCCTTAACCTGACGAACAAGCGAAAGCTTACGCAACTCCTGATGACCATCCTCAAGAGCGTCAGGCGCACACCGAAGACCTTCAAGAAACATCTCGATTCCGTAATCGAAGTTATTATTACTCGCTACCTTCTTACCCTTTGCGAAAAACGCACGAGCTTTCTCCAGATTCATATTTGACTTACCATCAGCCATAACTTCAATAAACTCCCAAGCTTAAGAGATTCTCTCCAAACGCAATATCATAAGCTTTTGACAAAATTTGTCAATAAATAAATACTTGTACAACTATCGCCAAACTGATATAAAATAACCCGCAAGGGTAGTTCTAATAATTGCTTTTGAGCGACAACTAGAAAATTTTTGTGTTCTGGCAAGGAAGCCAAATCAGCCTTAGCCGACGCTAAGGAGACTTTTTCCTGATGCAGTCCAGAATCAAAAAGATTCACTTGTTCGCCAAAATGAATTTTTAGAGGTTCCAGTTAATTATAACCTTTATTTTGAGGGAAGTGATATGAAAAATGCACTTGCACTTTACGACCCGCAAATTTACGAACTGATAAAGCAGGAAGCTACACGCCAAAGCGGCTCTATACGCCTCATTGCCTCGGAAAACTACGTCTCAAAGGCCGTCATGCTCGCTACAGGAAGCTGCCTGACGAACAAATATTCAGAAGGATACCCCGAAAAAAGATACTATCAGGGCCAGCAGGTCACCGACCTCATCGAAAAACTCGCCCAGAAAAGAGCAAAAAAACTCTTCGGAGCCGACCACGCAAACGTTCAGCCGTATTCTGGCTCAGTAGCTAATCTCGCCGCATATCTCGCCCTCGCCGAACCCGGCGACACCATCATGGGACTCTCACTGACTCACGGCGGACACCTCACTCACGGATGGAAAGTCAGCATCTCAGGAAAAATCTTCAACTCCGTACAATATCCCGTCAGCGAAAAAACGGGACGATTCGATTACGACCAGATTGCAGACCTCGCACAAAAACATAAACCAAAGATCATCATCTCAGGTGCAACCGCATACCCAAGAGAAATTAACTTCAAAAAATTCGGACAAATCGCGAAAGACGTCGGCGCATACCACGTAAGTGACATCGCACACATCGCAGGACTCGTCGTCGCCGGAATCCATCAAAGCCCCGTCCCATACGCAGACATCGTCTCGACAACAACACACAAAACCCTTCGCGGACCAAGAGGCGGAATGCTCCTCTGCAAAGAACAGCATGCAAAAAGTGTAGACAAATCTGTATTCCCCGGACTCCAGGGCGGACCGCACATGCAGACCATGACAGCAATCGCAGTCGCAATGGCAGAAGCAGACACACCCGAATTTATCACCTATGCAAAACAAATCGTTAAAAACGCCGCAGCTCTCGCCGAAAAACTCATGGAACTCGGCTTCAATCTAATGACAGGCGGAACTGACAACCATCTGATACTAATCGACCTTAGAAACAAAAACATCTCCGGAAAAAAACTCGCAATCGCACTCGACAGGGCGAAAATTGTCACTAACTATAACAACATACCATTCGACCCCGCACCGCCGGCCAATCCAAGCGGAATAAGAATAGGAACACCCGCAATGACAACACGAGGTATGAAAGAACCACAGGCCAAGCTAATCGCCGAAATGATTAACGAAGTCGCCGAAAATATCGACAACGATGAGGTGATTCAGGGCGTCGCGAAAGAAGTACTCATGCTATGCTCCGAGTTCCCCGTACCTGAGCACTTCATCATATCTAACGGCCATAAACAAAAATAAAATAAAAATATATATAGATTGCCTCATGGATGATAACAAACTAACTGCCGCCGTGCTTGGACTGGGTGACAAGGCCCAGTCACTACTCGAAACGATTTCTAAAAACCCCCATTACCAACTTACCGCCGTCGCTGACAACGATACCGACCTTGCGAAAAAAATCGCAAAGCAATACGACTGCGCCAGCTTCGACGATTACCGCCAACTAATAATACAAAATCAGCTCGACTGCCTCATCGTCGCAGCACCCATCCACACCTGCGATGAATACCTGCGAATGGCAATGAAAAAGAAATTCAACATACTAAAGCTCCCGCCGCCTGCGATAAACTTTGAACAAACACTCGAACTGACCAGGCTCGCCGCCGATCAGCAAATAAAATTCGCCATCGCAAACCCAGCAAGATTCACCCAGAGCTTCATCGATTTCAAACAAAACCTCCATCAGCTAAACATCGAGGATATCTTCCTCATAACCGCAACCTGCGCCGTTCCACCAAGACCGGATTTGTCGTGGCTCACCGACCCGAAACTCGCTGGCGGGGGGGTACTCCTGAACGACTGCTACGAACTCTTCGACCAGATAATCTCAAATTTCCCGCTTCCCCAGCAGATTTATTCACTAAACACAAACACCGCTGCCGACCGCCAGCAACGCCTCTACCTCACAGAAGACACCGCCACAGTAACAATGAAATTCTCCGACACCCTGCATGCAAACCTCATCGCCTCCAGGCATATTGGTCCGCAATCGCAAACCATTACCGTCTATTCAAAAGAAAAAATACTAACCGCCACTCCAGATAAATTCACCATCGACGACCAAACCGATAATACCACCGAAACATTTGAATACGAAAACACTCAATCCGATTCCGCCGAAAAAATGCTTACCTCTTTTGCTATGAGTATCTTGTCACCTGATGACAACCCCCTCGAATGTTCCGCCTCCCAGAACCTGAAAAATATGGCCGTCATAGAATCCGCTTATCTCTCCGCACGTACAGGCTTCCCCGAACAACCACAAAAAATCCTCGACATCGAACAAAACGAACCAACCGAAATTTGGCCTCTAAAATAAAAAAACAACTCTTTACACCAAATACAAACAAAGATATATTATTGATAACATAAATCGTGTAAAAGGGCGAAAGGATGACAATGAAGATTAGAAGCATTTTTGTGATGACACTAATCGTTATGTTTGTTTCAAATGTTTTTGGTAAAAATTACATAAATGAACAATATGGAGTATCTTTTATATTACCTGATGATTGGAAAGTGATTGAATACGAAGACCTTTCCCCGGAGAAACAGCAAAGATTGGAAAAGAATTACAAGCAATCCCAAACCTTGGCTATCTGTGGCATTAAACGACCTGATAGGTGGAATAGAACGACTGTAATAATTCAGTATCAGGATTTTAAGGAGATGGGATTTCGTGACGCAACAAGAGAGTTGAAGTCAGAGCATGGTAAAAAAATGATGATCTCTTTGGCAAAACTTCTCGCACTTGATACGGTTGGCGGAAGGCTGGAATCTTATCGTATAGTCAAAAGTGATAGCGATTTTGACAATGATAGGAGTATGGCATTTGGAAAGGTTTATTACTATAACCCTGACAAATCAGATTTTGTTGCAATGGTATCTAAAATCTTACTTGAAGATGGCATGGTTACTTTACAGAGTTTTTCTTTTGGAACAGAAGTCGAGAATTTTGAAGGGACTATTGGCGAAATCATAGATTCCTTTGAGTTCGATGATGATGGCGAGCCGAAAGGTATATTTGATGCAGCTCCACAGGAAGCAAAAGAGTTGGGTGATATGTCTAACCCGGCAACTCTAAAGCAGGTCACAAAGTGGATTGGCTGGATTCTTACCATCTTAATCGTGGGAGGTATTGCAAAGAAAATCTTCTTCGATTAATCTTTAACTTTTAATCTCCGTAAGGAGTCCTTAGGACTGACTCCTGACTTTTTTCTCTGTGTTCTCTGTGCTCTCTGTGGCTATACAATTCTTTTGTTTTGAAAATCCCTGTCCTCCATAGCCTTGGCAACGGAGGATTGAAGTTGTGATTTAGTGCTTGTTTAGTTTTTAGCTATTAGTGTTTATGATTTTTCTTTTTATTTTCATCTTCATCTTCATCCTTGACATCTTTCAGCCGCTCAAGAACTATCCTCTCATAATCCTCTTTCCGAACCTTCATCTCCGCAACATTGTAACCCCCAGCCTCTATCTCCTCAAGCAGCCGCCCGTAACGATTCATCGGCGACGGGTGACTCGACAAAAATTCCGCAGGCCCATCATCATTGCGCTCCGCCTCAAGGATCTGCATCGTCTCAACCATCCCATAAGGATTATAACCCGCACGCATCGCGTAACGCAAACCTATCACGTCAGCCTCCATCTCATCTTCCCTGCTGTACTTCAACATCACAAGCTGACTTGCTATCGATGCCGCACGAACCATCTCACCGGAGGCGTTACGCATCGCCGCCGAAAAAAGTATATTAAAACCCATCTGCTCACTCATGCGATTCGTCGAATGTCTAAGCGTCACATGCGACGCCTCATGAGCCAATATCCCCGCCAACTGTGCTTCGGTCTCTAACTTCCGCAGCATCCCAGTCGTAATATAAATATATCCGCCCGGCAGCGCAAACGCGTTCATCATCTTATCCCGCAGCACTCTAAAGTGCCACGGTATGTGAGCCCCGTGACTAACCTGAGCAACATTCTGACCAACATAATCGACATAGCTTTGAATATGCTCATCCTCGAACACGCCCCCGAATTCCTTTTCCAACTCCGGCGCCCAAGCCTCACCGAGACGAACATCATCATCCATATCGTTGCCGTAAATATTAAATTCACTCTCACCCGTAACCGCGTTCGTTACGCATCCGCCGCTAAAAACACAAAAAACCGACCCTAAAATCAGTATCAGCAATAACTTCTTAATCATCGTCTTACTCCGACCCTATTTAACAAACTTTATATTTGCAAATCCCGTCCATTTGTATTATAAAGCCTCTTTATTTATACGGTAGAAAAAACTATGCCAGACGAGGATTTTTGCCAAAAATGTAAGCAAAATAAGGATTGCAAAACAATTTACGAGCAGATGGGCAAGCAAAACACCCCGCCAGTCGCCATAAAAGTTGTTTTTGCCTTCCTCGTACCGATTTTGGTTTTTATAGGTTCGCTGGCACTTTTCCAGGCTCTTTTGGAAAATACCGTACAAGCTGAAAAGCTGAAAACCGCTATTATCTTTCTGGCGGCCTTAATGCTTACCTTTATTTACTTAATTGCTGCAAAGTTCGTTAACGAAAAAATAAAAAATAAATCCGGGACAATAAAAACATGACCGCTAACGCAAAAGGACAATTCACTTTCCCAGGAGGCGTGCATCCGCCAGATAGCAAAACACTGACCGAAGATTCACCTATCCAAATCGCACCCGTTCCAAAGCAGGTCGCAATCATGCTAAGCCAGCACATCGGAGCACCATGCTCGCCGACCGTACAAAAGGGCGACGAAGTGCAAGCCGGACAAGTCGTTGGAAATGCTGACGCCTTCGTCTGCGCACCGGTACATTCTCCCGTTAACGGAAAAGTAAAAGAAATCGCACTACGCTCACATGTCGTTTTGGGCAGGGTCCAAGCCGTCATCATCGACGTCGACCTCGAAAACAATCCACCAAAAAAAATTAACCCCGAAAAATACACTAACGGATTCGACTTCGACGCAATCTCACCACTGCAAATCAGAGACACCGTCAGAAATGCCGGACTCGTCGGCATGGGCGGTGCTGGATTCCCAACAAGAGTAAAACTCGAACCAAACGAACAGTCTCCAAAAAAAATCATGATAGTAAACGCCTGTGAATGTGAACCATATATCACCTGCGACTATCGAATGATGCTCGAAAACCCAGAACAAATAATCGCAGGCGTTAAACTCGCGAAAAAAGCATCCGAAAGTCCAAGGGTCATCATCGCCATCGAGGACAATAAACCAAAAGCTATTCAAATGATGGCAAGAAAACTGCGAGAACTCCACGGAACAGAAAATATCGAAATCGCTGCCGTAAAAACTAAATACCCACAGGGCGGCGAACGACAACTAATTACATCCGTACTAAACCAATACGTACCTACTGGCGGCATACCACCAATGATTGGCATACTCGTACTAAACACCGCAACCACCGCCGCAATCGCCGAAGCCGTCATCGCCGATTGGCCCCTGACCCACCGCGTCGTCACCATCTCAGGCGAAGGCGTTAGCAACCCCGGCAATTACTATTGCTCAATCGGAACCTCGATTGCAGAGGTCCTCGAATTTGCAGGCGGTACAAACTCCGAAGCCGTAAGAATTATCTCAGGCGGACCTATGATGGGAATCGCCATCGCAGACCTCGATACACCAATCACAAAAACCTCCGGCGCAATAACCGTCCTGACAAAACAGCAGATCGGAAAAGCAAAATTCGCAAACCAGCAAACCCCATGCATACGTTGTGGAAGATGCCTCGAAATCTGCCCCGAACAACTAAACCCGACTAAAATCGCACATGCCGTTAAGCATGAACTTTTAGATACCGCGCAAACTTATTTCATGACCGCCTGCATCGAGTGCGGCTGTTGCAGCTACGTCTGCCCCGCAAACATCGAACTCACGGGATATATCAAAACAGGAAAAATTCTACTCGCAAGACAAAAGAAAAAAATGCCCCAATAAAAATGTAGCTTTTATAGGAATAAATATATGCTCGAAAATATAGCTGTCTCATCTTCGCCCCACATCAGCAAACCGCTGTCGACAAGAACGGTAATGCTCGATGTCATCATAGCACTCGTCCCCGCTATGATTGCCGCCGTAATCTTTTTCAGACTTTACGCCGTAACAATTCTACTGACCTGTATCGTCACCGCCGTAATCACCGAATTGATTTGCAACCACATCAGAAAAAAACCTAACTCTCTCGGCGACCTAAGCGCTATCCTGACCGCGATACTGCTCGCGCTGTCACTGCCTCCGGCAATCCCCCTCTGGGCCGTTATAATCGGTACAGCTTTCGCAATCGCAATCGGAAAAATGGTTTTCGGTGGACTTGGTGCAAACGTCTTCAACCCCGCCATGGTCGGTAGGGCTTTCCTAACCGCCTCTTTCGGGATGCTAATGACCACCTGGACCGTCCCGGCAACGATTAACCCCGAAATGCCAACAATCACAGAATCCGTAAAATCCACTGACATCAGAACGCAGGCCACCCCGCTGGCAAAAAGCAAAGAGGCACTCAAAGGAAAAATAAATGCAAGCGTCGCAAACAACCTCATAAAAGACGCCTTCACCGGCCAAATTGGTGGATGTCTCGGCGAAACCTCAACCATCGCTCTGCTCATCGGAGCCGCCTATCTATTAATAAGAAAAACTATAACGATACACATACCATTAGCCGTTCTTATTTCCGCCTTCATCTTCGCCGGTGTTGCATACCTCATAAACCCCGACGCATACATCTCGCCGCTGACACATCTAACCACAGGCGGTATGCTCCTTTGCGCATTCTTCATCGCAACCGACCCCGTCACCGCACCGCTCACTACAAAAGGCATGTGGATTTTCGGTATAGGAGTCGGAGCGATTGTTATGCTGATAAGGATCATCGGCGAATACCCCGAAGGTATCATGTACGCCATACTCCTAATGAACGCCGTCACACCACTAATAGACCGGCTCTGCCGAGTAATACCTGTTGGAGGAATCCCAAATGCTAAAAGTTAAACACTTCATTGAACAAAGCTGGCTGCTCATCGTCGCCTCCTTCATCTTCGGGCTCCTCGTCGCAGTGACATACGCCTCGTGGAAACCAAGGATCGACCAGAACGAAAAAGACAAACTAAACAACCTCATGAGATTCATGATAACTGACGCCAATAGCTTCGAGATTGCCGTCCGCGATGCCGAAATAAACACCGGAAAAGGAAAAATCCTAAAAACAAATATCTACAAAGCGCTATACACCGACGGACGAACCTTAGGGTACGCCTTCGTTGCGGTAGGTTCCGGTTTCGCCGACAAAATCAAACTCGTCATTGCCACCGACATCCACTGCGAAAAAGTTTTCGGATTCAAGGTCCTCGCAAGCAACGAAACGCCGGGATTCGGTAGCAAAATTACCGAAGACTTCTACACCAACCAGTTCAAAGGAGCTCCGGCAACAGAACTTATAGTCTCTAAAACCGGTGACCCGGAAATAATCGATGACAAAATCATTACTATTAGCGGAGCGACCGTAAGCTCTGAAGCCGTCGTAAAAATCTTCAATACCTTTATCGCACAAATAAAACAAAAATTAGAGGAACAAGGACTAATCTAATATGGCTCAAAAACCAACTATATCTCGTACATTCATAATGGGACTTTGGGAAGAAAATCCCGTCTTCCGGCTACTGCTCGGAATGTGCCCGACACTGGCGGTCACCGCCGCGGTTAAACCGGCATTAACTATGGGACTCTGCGTCATCTTCGTAATGATTTGCAGCAACATCGTCGTTAGCCTGATGAGAAACTTACTAAAGCCGCACCTGAGAATCCTCATGTTCACACTCACGATAGCGACATTCGTCACCATAGCCGACCTGTTCCTAAAGGCTTTCGTCCCGGTAATGAGCGAAACACTCGGCCCATACGTACCACTCATCATCGTAAACTGCATCATCATCTGCCGAGCAGAAGCCTGTGCGAGCAAGAACGGACTTGTTATCTCAGTAGTCGATGCAATAGGTATGGGCGTAGGATTCACCGCCACCATTTGCGTACTCGCAGCCATTAGAGAAATACTCTCTACTGGAAATATTTTCGATATACCTGTTATGTTTAAATCTTTCGTCCCATGGGCAGCCATGGCAATGCCAGTCGGAGCTTTCATTACACTCGGACTTATGCTCGGACTCGTTAATATTATTACTAAAGAAAAAGAAAAAAATAAAAATTCTCATTCTTGCAGCGTGGAAGGCTCGGAATGAAAAGTGGGAATCTATTTTGTTTAGCTCCGACACTCCATGGGACGCATAACTGTGCTGTGGTCGAAGGCATCAGAGCCCTAAGCGATAGCGCAGGGGTTTGTCATTCCCGCGACACGAAGGGTACAGAATGAAAAATAGGAATCTATTTTGTTTAGGGGTTTGTTGTTCCCGCCCCTTTGTCATTGCGAGCGAAGCGCGGCAATCTTACCGTTTAGCCCCCAAGTTTACCTTGGGGGTTGATGTTACGCCGCATCGGTTGTCATCCCTGCCAAAGCAGGGATCTAAAAATTTTGATTTTTAAATTTTAATATTTAATTTTGGACTTAAATCATGGATACATTCAATACGTTGCTTTTGGGTTTTATTTCTATCGTACTGATAAATAACCTGGTCTTTACAAAGTTCCTCGGAATCTGCCCATACCTCGGCGTCTCAGGACGTATCGACATGGCTTTCGGAATGGGAATGGCCGTAACTTTCGTCGTCACGCTAAGCGGAACACTCACTTGGCTCATAGACTACTTCCTCCTGCAGGACTCGCCACTCGAAGTCACCCGCTACGTCTGCTTCATTCTCGTCATAGCCGGTACCGTACAACTCGTCGAAATGTACGTCAGAAAATTCTTCCCACCACTCTACGAAAGTTTCGGAATCTTCCTGCCCCTAATCACTACTAACTGTGCAATACTCGGACTATGCCTCTTCATAAACCTCTGGGAAATCGACAATTTCCTCGAAGCCGTCGTACTTAGCTTCGGTGCGGGCATCGGTTTCACTATGGCTATCTGCATCATGGCAGGCATCAGAGAAAACCTCAAACTCGCCGATGTACCAGACTGCCTAAAAGGTGCACCGATTACACTAATTACCGCTGGCCTACTAACTCTCGCCTTCATGGGATTCGCCGGTATGATTAAATAATGACCTTCATTAAAATAATAAACAGGAAAAAAATATGACAGTAGCTGACATCATACAATTATGGAATAGCGCCTGGCCAGCAGGAGTCACTATGCTCACTCTCGGCTCAGCTTTCGCAATCGTACTTCTAATCGCAAGCGAAAAACTAAAAGTCGAAATCGACCCGAAGATTGAACAAATACACGAAGCACTCCCGCAAATCGATTGTGGTGCGTGCGGTTTCGCCGGGTGCGGCTCATACGCAAAAGCCGTCGCCGCAGATCCCGAACTCATCGGAAAATGCGCACCAGGCGGAGCAGAAACATCAGATAAAATTGCCGAAATCCTAAGCCTCCAGGCATCAGCAGGGGGACACCCCCAAAAACCTATCATCCACTGCCGCGCACACACCGCCGACAGAACATACTACGCCCGGTACGGCGGAATAGAAACTTGCACCGCTGCAAACGCCTTAGCCAACGTACAAGCCTGCAAATTCGGATGCCTCGGTTACGGAGACTGCGTAGATGCCTGCAAATTCGACGCACTCCACAACATTGATGGCCTCGCTACTGTAGACTACGAAAAATGTACAGGATGCACCGCATGCGCAAAAGCCTGCCCAAGAAACCTAATCGAAATGGTACCGTTCTCACACGAAAACATGATGACAGTCGCATGCTCAAGCAAAGAAAATGGAAAAACCACCCGTCAGATGTGCAAAGTCGGTTGCATCGCGTGCAGCCTATGCACTAAAAAATCCGAACTCTTTACCATGGCAGACAACATTGCCAAAATGGACTACGAAAAATTCCAGCCGTCCGACCAAACCGAAGAGGCATACACAAAATGCCCCACCTGCGTCATTGTATATCGTGGAAAATCCGCACCAGCTCCAAGACAAAAAGAAAAAAAACCAGCACCAGCTAAAGCGTAAATAGCCGCGAATAAAAAAAATTACTTCTTACCTTTCAAATTCTTCTCAAAGAATTTAAGAACCATCCCATATATCTCATTCTCCACCAAAACCATGCCCGCCGCCCTTGACTACTTCCAGATGACTCGACACATTCGATCTGCCACTCGAGGACCAATCATTCATCTGGCTATATTGGAACTACGACAAAAACGCTTTCCAACCGCTCAATATCCCCCAAATCGGACAATCAACAACACTACCAGCACCGTTCTAATACCCACTATTTTTTTATTGACACATCATATCTATTGGCTCCCGACGTCTTTTTCGGGTACTTTGCCATTTGGTGCCCGCCTGTCCCCACTTGTCCCCATGCTTAGATTCATTTATGAATCTATGGGGATGTTAAGATTTGTTCCATAAATTTATGCCCGATGTCGTCTCGGCAATACTAACAATAAATCACTAGCCACTATTTATATTTTTACTTGACAAAACACGACACCTATAGTAGAATTTATCCATCATCTATGCGGTGACAAACGGAGGAATTTTTATCAATACTACTCAATAGCTATATAGCTTGTAGGAGGTAAAAATGCGAAAATCAATTATCTTAATCACACTTCTCGCTGTTGTATCAACTGCTAACGCCGCTGCCACAAACCTACTGGTAAATCCAGGATTTGAAACCGGAGACTTTACAGGATGGACTACATGGAACTGGGGAGGAGCGCCGATCCCGTACATAACCAGTACAGACGTCTACGATGGAAATTATGCTGCTGCATGCCCGCGAAATGCAAGCGGAGGCTCAGGTATTTACCAGTGGATTGATGTAAACGATGCAAATACCGGTGAAATTGTTGCGTTTGAAGGTTATGCAAAAACAAGTGGAAGTAATATAGATTGTACATTCATAATTGCTTATTTTGATACCGTAGATGGTACTGAATTTGGAAGAAACGAACGTCATATAGGATCCCAGACTGATTGGACATTTGGACAAGCTATCGGGGTGATTCCTCCAGGAGTAGGCGCCATCAAAGTAGAAGCCGGTGCCGGTGGAAGTGCTGAGACGGGAACCGCATATTTCGACGCCTTTAAGACAACGATAACTCTAATACCACCAATAATTAACCCTGATGACCCGAATGTCTGGGTACACTTCTACCAGTTCTCTTCTACCGACTCAAACGATACCAACTTTGTTTCTACCGGCGGTGGATTTAGCGGCACCGGAAAAGGAAATTACAACTTCGACGGAAAAATTCAATTAATTATTGATTACGATTCAAACACCGCCGCATTCGGATTTTGTGATGTCACTCTAACTGAAACAGTAAACCGGGTTCCCTATGGCAGCGGAACCCTTTTACCAACACAAAGCCTCGCCGAACTTTTTGAATTTGATATGCTCGCAGGCTCCATCGTAAGTGACACCCACCTTAGATTTGAATTATTAAGAAATAACGGCACGTTCCCATGTGCGGATATTGTCTTAGACGTAAACCTGCTGCCAGACTCAATCGAGATAACTGGAGGCTTCTGCGAAGCAATGTTTGATGGCTTCCACTATAACCTGTCAAATGCTTCCGCACGAATCAGTGCCGACATTGCGCCTCCAGCCGGAGTAAGCCTTACAGACTTCGCCTTATTCGCACAGCAATGGCCAAATACTAATTGCGGCTCATGCGACGGTGCTGATTTCACTAGAGACGGTGACGTCGACCTCGACGACCTCGAAATCTTCACCAACCTTTGGCCTTAAGAATTGCGGTATCTAATTTTTATGTAGAGGGTCATATTCTTCCAGTTTGTCATTCTGAACGTAAGTGAAGAGTCTCGCTTGTCCCCACTTGTCCCCATGCTTAGATTCATTTATGAATCTATGGGGATGTTAAGATTTGCTCCATAAATCTATGGGGAACCCTAATCTATACCAGAACCCTTAATCTTGCTGTGTTCCCGCCGTTGTTTTGAATTTGGCTTTTAGGATTTAGTATTTCCCATGTAGGTATTTCTCCGCACCACTACTTTTAATTATCTCGTACTCAGGGCCCGGCGTTATCAATATCGCCTCTGCCTGCCTCTCGCCCTCAATTAACTCCAACCCCTTCTCTGCCCCCAAAACACTTACCGATGTCGCCAGCGCATCAGCATCTATCGCCGTCTTACTTATGATAGTCACACTCGACAGTTTTTTCGCCCCTTCCCCCGATGACGGCGTAATGATATGGCTGTACTTCTCACCATCTACCATCACGAACCGCCGATAGTCGCCGCTCGTCGCTATCGCCGCATCCGCCAGCTTCAGCACAAGCAAATATTTACCAGGCCCCATATCATCCTTCTCTACACTCGGGTCCTGCAAACCAACAAGCCAAACATCTTTACCCTTACCAGGCGCACCAAAACATCTAATGTCACCACCCACATCAACCATCCCCCCGATAGCACCGCCTTTTTTCATCGCCAAAATCGCCTCATCGATTGCATACCCCTTCGCTATACCCCCCAAATCTATCCGCATACCGTCAACAGCAAACCGCACCGTCTTTTTTTCTCTATCAAGCACAAGCTTCTCATATCCTACTTTCTCTTTCGCCGCCGCAATCTCCTCCTCCGTTGGCCGCTCGCCTTTCTCCTTCGCCCCCCTAAACAAATCAACTATCGCGCCAACCGTCACATCGAACCCGCCGCCGCTTTTCTTACTGTACTCAACGCTCCTCTCCAAAACCTCAAACAACGCATCGCTAACCGAAACCGCCACCCTAAACCCTTCTGCGTTTAGCCTGCTAAGCTCCGACCCCGCCTTATAATCACTCATCGATTCATCAACCGCCTCCAATTCCGCGAAGCCAGCCTCCATACACGCGATAGCCACCTCCCTATCCATCGCAACCGCAACTATACGTGCAAACGTCCCCATTACCAAACGCTGATTACTGTCACCGCTGACCCTCCCTTTAGGCCAGATAGAGGACCCGCCTTCGCCAACGCGAAAATAAAGCAACGCAAGCACCAAAACAAAAAAAACTGCTATCGATATCCGATGAACCTTTTTAGATTCCATAAAAACTCCGAAAAACTTATATAACCGATTACACAATAATAAATAGAAAATAACAAATAATCAACCTATAATAGAAAACGTGAAAACTAAACAAATTACAATCTTAGCCGATACCGTATCGGCCAGCTTCCTGCCATTCGTTCGCAGACCGGGCAGATATATAGGCGGCGAAGTTAACCAGATAAAAAAGGACCTCTCAGCCGTCGACCTCACTTTCGCCCTCTGCTTCCCCGATATCTACGAAATAGCTATGAGCTATTCAGGACTCGCCGTCATCTACAACATTCTAAACCAAATGCCGAATGTCGCCGCTGAAAGACTTTTCCTCCTGTGGACAGACGCCGAAAAAATACTAAGACAAAAAAACATCCCGCTTTTTACCCTTGAATCGAAAGCTGCCGCAAAGGACTTCGACGTCATTGCCTTTAGCCTCACAAACGAACTTTGCTATACCAATGTCCTAAATGCCCTCGACCTGGCTCAACTAAAAGTCAAATCCGCCGACCGCGACGAACATGATCCCCTGATAATAGCAGGGGGGCTAATCTCAAATTGCTGCGAACCGCTCGCAGACTTCATCGACCTCTTCGTTCTCGGCGAAGGTGAAGACATCGCGCCAATATTAGCAAACTTCCTCATCGAACAAAAAAAACAAAACACATCCAAATCACAAACACTCATCAATGCCGCAAAAAAATTCGACTTCGTATATGTCCCCTCACTTTACACATTCGAATATGAAAATGACAAAATTAAATCCTTCAAACCAAACATCCCTGACCTGCCAACACAATTCAAAAGTGCTGTCACCGAAGATTTCGAAAACGCCCCCGTCCCCCTAAAACCAATCGTCCCGTTCACCCAAACCGTACACGAAAGGGTCTCCATCGAAATAATGAGAGGCTGCCCCGGACGATGCCGATTCTGCCAGATCAGCTACTGCAGAAGACCTATCAGATACCGCTCAGTTGAAAAAATACTCGAACTGGCAAAACAAAACTACCACGCAACAGGATTCGACACCGTAAGCCTCCTGTCACTCTCAACCGCAGACTACCCGCAACTAAAACAGCTAACCGAAAAACTACATGAATACTTCCACGACAAACACGTCGGACTCTCAATACCATCCCTCCGAGTCGACCAACAACTAAAACTGCTCCCCAGCCTCGTCGCCTCCGTAAGAAAAGGCGGACTAACCATCGCGATAGAAGCCGCTAACGAAAAAGTAAGACAAATCATTAACAAACCTCTTAAAGATACAGACATCTTCTCCGCCGTCGAAGCTGCGTACACCGCAGGATGGCAAAAATTAAAATTGTATTTCATGGTCGGACTGCCCGGTGAAACTGAAGATGACATCGAACAAATCGTAAAACTCTCCTACGACCTTGCAAAACTCAGAAAAAAAATCGATGGAAAAACCGGACAAATAAACGCCGCCGTTAGCTGGTTCGTACCAAAACCACATACACCTTTCGCATGGCTGCCCCAAAAACCAAAACAATATTTCCAGGACGCAAAAAAAATAATACTGCAACAAAAAGAAAAACTAAACGCAAGGTTCATACAGTTCAAATTTCACGGAATAGAACAAAGCATACTCGAAGCCGCTATCAGCCGAGCCGATAGACGTATCTGCGATGTCATCGAATTAGCTTGGAAAAATGGCGCAAAATTCGATTTATGGACAGAATGTTTTGACTATCAGATATGGAAAGATGCCTTTGAAAAATTCAACCTCGACCCCGAAACTCTCGCACAAAAAAAATTCGATACCGAAGATATCCTCCCCTTTCAACACCTCGGAGGCCCAGAAAAAGACTACCTCGCAAAACACCTAAGCGATGCCATGCAAATAATGAAATAAACACAACCCGCGACTCGTCATTGCGAGCGAAGCGCGACAATCTCCAGAGCCCTAAGTGATAATTCGTCGTTAATTGCCCGACGTCGTTTCGGATAGCGCAGGGGGTTACGTTTAGCCCTGCCGCTCGCGACGGGGGGGTGTCATTCCCAGCGAAGTGAAGAATCTCGCTTGTCCCCACTTGTCCCCATGTTTAGATTTGTTCCATAAATCTATGGGGATGTTTAGATTTATTTATCTTGTCCTTGCCAAAGGGAAATCTATGGGGATGCCTAATCTACACCGGAACCCTCAATCTCGCCGTTCACCCTCATCATCCCGCATTAACCACGAAACGTCGTCATACCAGAGGGCAAATCAAGACCGCCGCGACCCTTGGCCTTTCTAAACCCGACGATTATCTTCACCGCCTCCTTAGGCTCATCAACCACCTTAAATATATCCAAATCTTCTTCAGATATATATTCATATTCTTTCAGCATCTTACTCCTCATCCAATCGATCAAACCGCCCCAATAGTCACTACCCATCAATATCACCGGAAAGGATGCCTGCTTCAATGTCTGAATCAATGTCAGAGACTCGAAAAACTCATCCATCGTTCCCCAACCGCCCGGTAGAACTATAAAACCATGAGCGTATTTTAAAAACATCACCTTCCGGCAAAAAAAGTACCGAAAATGAAGAGATATATCTTGATACTCATTTGGAGTCTGTTCTATCGGAAGGTCGATATTCAAACCAACGCTTTTTCCGCCGGCCTTAGCCGCACCTTTATTCGCCGCCTCCATAATTCCGCCCCCGCCGCCGGTTATTACCGCAAAACCTGCCTTCGCAACTTCTCGCGCTGTCTCCTCCGCAAGACCATAGTGCTCATTATTTTTACAAGTACGCGCCGAACCGAATATCGAAACCGCCGGACCTATCGTAGATAACTCATCGAATCCTTCAACAAATTCCGCCATTATACGAAATATTCGCCAAAGGTCTTTTACCGGATTTTCGCCCATATCCATCATAAAATTTCTCTCTTTCTAATTTCTCACCAAAGTTTAGGCTTATTCGCCGACGGACAATACTTCGATACCGGACAATTCAAACAATCGGGCTTACGAGCCTTACAAATATTACGACCATGAAATATCATAACGTGACTAAACAGCGTCCAGTGCCTCTTAGCTACTATTTCGGCTAAATCAGCTTCCAACTTTACCGCATCATTGCCTTTATCGGACAGCCCAAGCCGCCGACTAAGACGAATTACATGAGTATCGCACGCAATACCCGGCGTATCAAATACATTACCCAACAAAACATTCGCCGTCTTCCGACCAACACCCGGCAAACTCACCAATTCCGACATCGTAGATGGAACCGCACCCCCGAACTCATCGATTATTTTCTGACATCCCGACTTGATATTCTTCGACTTATTGCGATAGAACCCCGTACTCCGGATATCATCCTCAATCTCCCCCAACTCCGCTCCCGCCCAGTCCGCAGCACTCCGATATTTCTTAAACAAATCCTTTGTCACTATATTAACCCGAACATCCGTACACTGCGCCGACAGTATCGTCGCCACCAATAGCTCCAACGGATTACTAAACTTAAGAGCTATCGTCGCCTCGGGATACCGCTTCTTCAATAAAGGAAAAATTACTTTGACCCGCCGCTTCGCCTCCCCCTTATCAATCGTTATCTTCGCCTTACCCGCCATCACTGCTTATCTTCCAAACCCTCAAGATGCTCTTTCAGCTCATCGCCAAAATTCATCCCGTGCCATCTAACAGACCCGCTTGCCCCCGGAACAAAAAGCATACTAACCGGAACTCCAGGCTCATTATATAAATTCTTCAACGCATCCGTCGCAGGCATGTCCCGCGTCGTCGTATCAGCTTTTATTGCAAGCACACCTTTTCGCTTGATCAAATCCGCAACGTCACTCCGAGAATAAACTTTCCTCTCCGCAACCTGACAACTCAAACACCAGGCCGCCGTAAACTTTATCAGCACAGACCTCTTCGCCGCCAACGAACTCGATATCAAACCGCTATCGTAATCCTGCCAGTCTATCAGCTTCTCTTTCGGCCCACCAAGCAAGCTCATACCCGCAAATACCGCCAACCCAACAGCTACGCCGCGAACAATTACCTTACGTGACATCTTCGTACCGAAACTTACCCACCCTCCCCACATCCAGATACAAAATCCTAAAATTACAGAAAAATACAATACGCTGATCCGCAAATCGCCCGGAAGGGCACCTATCAACTTCACCGCGATTAGCAATAACACAAACCCTATTCCCTCTTTGAACAGCTCCATCCACGTCCCGCCCCGAGGCAGACGCTTCAGCAAACCCGGCATCGACGTCAATATCGCATACGGTATCGCCATCCCGACACCTATCGCCAATATCGCGAGCGTCCCCAAAACTAAAGGCTGGGCCTGTGCCCACGCGAATGCCGCCGCCAATAAACCAAAGCTGCACGGAGTACTCAACACCGCTGCCAAAAAGCCCATTCCAACAGAACCCGCGTAACCTTTGCCGCTTCCCTGTTTGCTCGCTATCGATGATGGCACCGAAATTGTAAACATCCCGAACATAAAAAACGCCAGCACTATCAAAAGCAACGCCATACCAGCCACAAAAGCAGGATTACGGAACTGGTCGCCCCATTGAAGCGCTGTACCATAAACCAATTGCAAAATAATATTCGCACCAGCCAGACAAGCAAAAAATAAAACTATACCAAAACAAAACGCCAGACCCATCGATATCGCCTTCGCCTTACTATCCTTACTCTGCTCAACTATCCGCATCACAATCAAAGGTAGTACAGGCCAAACACAAGGCATTATATTCAACGTCAAACCAGCCAAAAGCGCCAAACCAAATGCGAACCACATCGAATAGCCAGGCCCGCCCCCCGAAACAGCAACGCTCTTAGGCATCACAAATTTACCTGCCCCCATCACAACACTGCCGCCAACCTTAACCACCGTCATCAGCTTACCAAAATTCGGAACACGGCACTGAATATCTGAACAAATCGCACCGCCTATCGTCACACCAATACTTATATCACCGCTCACATCCTCGCCAGCGACAAAAGGCACATAAATCGTAAACTCGTCACTGTATACATCAAGCGTTGCATTAGATGACTTGTCGAAATACTTGTGCGATTTCGGAAAAACCACTTCCCCAAAAACTATTCCATCTACCGATTCCGGTATCACCTTAATATTCATTCCGCCAGGCGCACTCGTCGCCGATGCGTAAAAATGCCAGTCCTTCTTCAACTTAAAACGAACCGCCAATGCCGATTCCACGCCAGACACAACCTCAGCATGCTGACTCTCAATATTTATTGTCACCGTCTCGGTATTGACTTCACTCGCAGCTTCAGCAAAACTTACAATCGATAAGAAAAATAAACAGAAAATGATTAACGTTCTTTGCATACCTGCCCCGCAATCAAATGGAAATATTGACGATAATTAACTCGAAGCGTCCTCACCGCCGGACTCTTGAGATTCAGATTCAGTTTCCGACGCGATTTCTTCCGGCTCCGGCTTAGACCCCGGCTTAGACTCCGACTTAGACCCCGACCCCGACCCCGACTCCGGCTCCGACTTAGACCCCGACCCCGACTCCGACCCCGACTCCGACTTAGACCCCGACTCCGATTTCAGCTCCGACTCCGGCTTAGACTCCGACTTAGACTCCGACTCCGATTCCGATTCCGATTCCGGCTTAGATTCTTCAGCCTTCGCCTGCTCGGCAGCAAGAAGCTCCAGCACCGTTGGCTTATCAACTTCACCGCCGCCAAGAATCACATCAACGTCACTCGCGTCAAGGGTCTCATACTTCAAAAGCGCCTTAGCTATCTTGTCAACCTTCTCACGGTTATTCCCAAGAAGCTCCTTAGCATCGCCATAAGCCTCATCTACCAATAGCTTAATTTCCGTATCTATATCCTCTGCCGTCTTCTCAGAATATTCCTTCTCCTGACTTATAATGTAGCTGTTCTCGACCATACCTGCATCGGCACTGTAACTTATTGGCCCAAGCTTCTCGCTCATCCCCCAAGTCAACACCATCTGACGAGCTATCTTAGTCGCCTGCTGGATATCTGACTGGGCACCGCTCGATATATCATCACAGAATAACTCTTCCGCAATACGACCACCAAAACAAACCTGTAGCAACGCCATACAATATCTTTTAGTAAACAGCGTACGGTCCTTCTCCGGGAGGGCAAACGTCGCACCGCCCATAGGACCGCGAGGAATTATGCTAACCTTGTGCAACGGGTCAGCATCCTTAAGAACCGCCTGAACATAAGTATGACCCGCCTCGTGATAAGCCGTTATCTTCTTGTCCTGCTCATCGATTACATGGCTCTTGCGGGCACGGCCCCAACGTACTTTGTCACGAGCCTCCTCAAGGTCACAAGTCTCAACGTGGTCTTTATTACTCATCGTTGCTGCCAACGCTGACTCATTTATTATCGCCGCCAAATCCGCACCGCTAAACATCGGAGTCCCGCGAGCAAGACGCTCAAGGTCTGCGTCTTTATCAAGCGTGATATTCTTAGCGTGAACTTTCAATATCTCTAAACGGCCACGCAAATCGGGCAACGGAACAACCACCTGACGGTCAAAACGACCAGGACGGGTCAATGCATGGTCCAATATGTCACCACGGTTCGTCGCAGCTATTACTATCACTTGGTCATTCGTATCAAAGCCGTCCATCTCTACCAATATCGCGTTCAGGGTCTGCTCTCGCTCATCATTACCACCGCCTGCAAAACCAGCGCCACGCTTACGACCGATCGCGTCTATCTCATCAAGAAAAATTATACACGGAGAATTATCTTTCGCCTGCTTAAACAAGTCACGAACTCGAGATGCGCCAACTCCGACAAACATCTCAACAAAGTCACTACCGCTGATACTAAAAAACGGAACATCTGCCTGACCAGCGATAGCCTTGGCAAGCAGCGTCTTACCGCATCCCGGAGGACCTATCAACAATACGCCGCGAGGTATACGGCCGCCCAAGCGCTGAAACTTCTTGGGCTCTTTTAAAAATTCAATTATCTCACCAACTTCCTCTTTCGCTTCCTCAACTCCGGCAACATCTTTAAACGTCACCTTAGTCTTATCTTTATTGTGAAGACGATGCTTACTGCGGCCAAAATTCATCAGCATACCACCGGCGCCCCCACGCATGTTCTTCATGAATATAAAATAGAAAACTCCAACAAGCAAAATTATAGGAAGGAACATAGACAGTATATTTAAAAGCCAGATATGCTGCTTGGCAAACTTCCAAGTCACATTGCTCTCGTTTAACAACTCAACCAAATGCTCACCAACTACATGAGGCTTATAATCAACCGTAAAACTCCGGCCATCGCCCTTGCCGTCATCGTCCTTACCGCCCTTCAAAACCCCGACAATCTGAGTCTCACCGATCTCAACACTCTCGACCTGACCGTTCTTCAAATAACTCTCGAAGTCATTCCAATCGATATTGTTGGTTCGTACCTGACCAAGCCACCACGTCACCATCAAAAGCAATGGCAATATCAATATCCAGCTAAATGGACCACGCTTGTAATTTGGGACAGGACCTTTCTTGCCCTTAGAACCACTACCGCCTTTACCGCCCATATTCTTTCTGGGTTTCTTACTCATAGATTTAATTCCAAAAAAAACGCACTAAAAAAAGTAGGAAAAAATTAGCCTACCATTGAGTTTCCATTAATTCCGTTATCTTGCGAGCTAGCTTATTCGCTGCCAAACTAAAAGCGTAATCCTCGCCCTGATTTTGCCATTCCGAATAACTCGCAGAAGCACGAACTTCACGGTCATTTATCAGCAATTCACCGCTCTTAAGGTTCTTCCACCGAACAACAGCTACCAATACAGATTCCTTTTCAAGAGCACGACCAGATTCCTGCTCAACACTCAAAACAGAACTGCCGACTGAGGTAACATAACCGCTTAGCACCGTATCTGCACGGTTGCGGTCTGTCACTATCTTGTATGGAGTTTCAGATTCTATACGCTTAGCAACAGCGTCTGTCAGGTCATATTCTATACCACGCTGGTAAGTCTTATTATCAAACATCTCAACATATACACTCTCCACATCCGATGTATACAACGCCTCATCCGAATAACTCCCAAGAGGGGCACAACCGGAAAATAAAAAAACTAATACACCGGCTAAACATATTACAGGAATAGCTTTTCGAATTTCTTGATTACTCGCGTCTTCCACGTTTCTTCCTCTTCTTCTTTCTTTTCACTTTCCGGTTCAAGCACATCGGTCGCTATCTGAGCGGCCATACTATCAGGCCAATCACTTATTACCATTTCATAATAAAAATTCGCCGCTTGCTTATTACCGGTCTTCTCATAGTACTGACCTATCGCCAATTGCTTATAAGACATCTGCTCTTCTATCTGAGCAATACGCTTGCCAATCTCAAGTCTTTCTGCATCCGCCGAATAACGTGATGCAAAATCCTCATAGTAACTCTTCGCGCTTACCAGATTCGATGAATCATATTTCGGACCACGATAATCTGCATGCTTACATCGCCCCATCGCCAATAGAGACTCTTTACCAATCGCACCCGTCGGCCATTTCGATGATACTTCCGACCACTTACTGTAAGCCTCGTTATGCTTATTACGCTTCTCATAACTTTTAGCTATTGCTATCGCCGCACGAGCTGCTACCGGAGACTCACCCTCACGCTCACCGATCTTATCCATTATCTTCTCACCCTCGGCATAACCTTTGACCTTAAAAACCTTAAGTACAGGTTTTTTAGCACCTGCCAAATAAGCCGTCGCTATCGAAAATTGACGGTCTATTGCAGCCTCATGTAACGCGCTGTCTGGATACTCCTCAAGAAACTTATCATAACCACGAACCGCCTTAACAAAGTTACCTTCGCCGTAATGAACCTCTGCCTCAATAAACGAGTCAAGGTCAGCACCAGCTATCTCAGGAAAATCCTTCTTCAATTTCTCCAATGCCTTGCGAACACCAACACCTTCACCGCTGTTAATTAGCTGCTTGATCACAGAAACCGCCGACAGATAAACATCATCCTTGGAAACCTTACTCCAGTCCTGACCGTCACCAAGATGCCAGGTCTCTGCGCCTACACAAACGCACGACCAAACCGACAAAAACACCACTATTAAACATATTTTACTAAATGACATAGACATAACCCTTAATTACACGAATAATCCATTACCATATTCGCAATAGCAAGGCATTATAACCGCTAATCGCACTATTGCAAACAACCACTTCTAAATATAATTGTCGGCATAAACACAACCAAAAAGGCATGATTTCTAAAAAAATAAGCCTTTTTAAACAAAAAAACACCCTCACCTATACGAACAAACACACCCATATGTTTGATTTATACCCATCTGCACCCTTTGTCATTCCCAGCGACCTGTCCCCAAGGGAAGTGAAGAATCTCGCTTGTCCCCACTTGTCCCCACGTGTCCTCATATCTAGATTTATTTATCTTGTCCTTGCCAAAGGGAAATCTATGAGGATGTTTAGATTTGTTTTGGCAAATCTATGGGGATCGCCAGATTTATTCATAAATCTATGGGGAACCTTCATCTATGCCAGAACCCTTAATCTTTTCGTTTAGCCCTGCCATCACTATGGCAGGGTTTGTTTATCAGAGCCCTAAGCGACACCTGTCCTGAGTGAAATCGAAGGAGCGCAGGGTGAATATCTTTTAAATATTTAGCCCCCAAGTTTACCTTGGGGGTTCTTAATGGTACAAACCGGTAACATAGGTTACAGATCATGCTAAGCACATGGGTAACAGTATTGAGTTATAATGGTTCTCAAA
>VRUG01000074.1:0-5933 GCA_019456255.1 Planctomycetota bacterium
TAAAGATCACTGACTTGTCGGAAGGAATGGATGAATTCTTTGAAATAATTGAGTGGTTCCAAACTGAGGTGTCCAGGCGTACCAGTGCATAACATGGCTTTTGGAGCTGACTTCGAGCCTAATACCGGGAACAGTTGCTCTATGCAGATAAACTGTCACTGCCCTTTTTCTCGGCGAAGCAGCTCAAAAGATCGTTAAATTCACTTAGAGGATATCCCGTGATTACAAGAGTTATACCGCGTGTTTAAAGAATGCCACTAATTCATGGATCAAAGAAAAAGAATCCCCACGCTCCCACGCAAGAAAAATGTTCACCCCACGCTGGCCTACGCTATGGCCCACGCACATCCCAACGCAGTGGACATTGGCCACTCTATCCCACTCTCAGGAAAAAAAAGAATATTATGGAAAAATCCGGCGGATGAACAAAATTTGACACCTTTGCTGTAATGTATTTGAATAGATACATAAGAATTTAACATGCGGATGGAACAGACGCCTTCTCGCTCCCGTCGGTCGCTGCGAGGGCGCTGCTTTGAGTATCCAAACACAAAGTTTCGGAAGAGAAGCTGGTAACTGTGGCCGAATGGAAGGCTTTGACGCGATAGCCAATTCCCTGGGATTGGCGTAACTACCACCTATGGAAAGTGATTCAATAAATTGCAGGTTATCGTGAAACAGGCAAACTGTGAAGATTGAAATATTAGGTTAGACTAACAGATATTCTGACGACCGGGATATTTAAAGTATCGTTGTGCTATTTTGCCGACTGTAGGGGCTGCAGCCAGGAGATGAATGGGAAAATGCTCATGATATTTGAATCCCTCATCCTCAGGGGCTAAACTTGACTAGGTGGTATCTGTTGAAAAAGTAATGTATTATCGAAAACAAGGTGACAGAATAATGATAGTTCATGAATTTGATTTTTGGGATACGGTCGAGGACTTGAAAATTTCATAATTTTGTTAAGGAGTTGAACATGGCAGAAGAATCAAAATCTTACTTTGACGGTGGCCTGGGCGGGCTGATCGGGAAAAGCATATTGGCTTTTCTGGTTACAGTTTTCACATTGGGAATTTGCTATCCCTGGGGTTTGTGTATCATGGAAAAATGGTACACAAACCATACTGTGATCAACGGCAAGCGCCTGCGGTTCGATGGTACGGCCACAGGGCTTTTTGGGACATGGATCAAGATAATACTGCTTTCCCTGATTACGCTTGGCATTTACAGCCTATGGGCGGGGATCGCCATAAAAAAGTGGAAAGTCAAGCACACGGTGTTTGAGGATACGGCAGGCCAGGAATAGCAATGTGGGGAGATTTTATATCATTAATTTTAAAGTTTTTAGGAATATCTAAAGAACAGGCGCCATATATCGTTATTCTTGGAATACTAGTATTTATAGGTGTTAGAATACTTAAAAATCTTTTTGACAGATTCGAGGATTCGCTATATGATCAAATTGAAAGACTAGCTGCCGACAATCGAATGTACAGAGATGTATATTTGGCGCGGTTGGGTTTAAGTCCTGAAGAGCGTGAAAGACTTTCGGCCGCAACCCTAGAACCTTCTCATGGGAAACGAAGAACTAAAGGAAAACGGAGGAGAAAATGATTATTATAGTTTTAGTATTATTTTGCGTGTTTCTTCTTGTTATGATCCTGCATGTTCGTTTTCGGCTACAGCAGCACCAACGCGTTAGCCAACTCGCAAATCTTAGACGCGAATTGATGAATCTTGTGTACAAAGAAGCTATTGATGTCAAATCAGAATTATTTAAATTCGTTTACACATGTCTGGAAGTCCTTATCAGGATTCATTTTTTTAATCTTCGGGATCGGCTTCTTACATCTAAGCAAGCAGTTGAGATCGTATTACGTAAAGATGAATATTCCCAAAAACGTGATCTAATTAGCAAAGAGCTTACAGAGGCTTTATATGGGGAAAATGGCAAGGAAGTAAAACAATTTTTCTCGGCATTCTCATCTATTATATACAGAACTATAATGAAAAATCACTTTTTATTCGTGCTTCATCTAATATCGCTCGTTGTCTTTTTCTTTGTGCGATTGATGCATTTTCATAGCCTTGGATGGATTATGAATCTTCAAAAAGCAATAAAAGATATAGGGAAATTAAATCAACAATTTACAGGTGGGAGATCCCGCCGGTTTGCGTCTGTGTGAAATAATCACTTGACCCTCCCCAACTGCCCCGCATATATACCCCACGCCGCACGCCAAGGGGTCAAATTTCAATCTTTCTCCCGACCCGGTATTTGGTCATGCCTGAAAATCACTTTTTGGTCACGGGTTCCCACTCTACCACTGAAGCTGGAGGCCGCCATGGATCATATACAGTTTATGAGATGAGTGAGGTTGCGGAAGCCGCAGATGTTAGGGCGGAGGCCAAATCAAGCGCCGGAGATTGAAGATCCCAAACGAGAGGCTCACGTTCCATGGTCACTTGAGAATGATAAGAAATCCGGTCAAACTCTTCGGGTGCATACATTGGCCCGAAGTAGAGTCCAACAACAAGAATAGTACCAGCTACCGCCGACCTTAATGAAACCATGTCTTTAATATACACATGCCGGGGAGTCAGTGCAATCTTTACATCACCTTCCCCAGTTGCTTCTTGGCCTTCCGGACAAATAGCTGCCCTATAATCCGCTTATTACCGTATTTCTTCACGGCCTCAGAGTGCCAGCGGGGGGGCCGGATCTTATAGCTTCTCTGTTCCCTGCTGCCGGCCGTTTTTTAGGCAATATTCCAATTTAGGGGTATCGACAAACACCACCCTGACCTAGAAAGTCCATTGTAGGCAATCCTAGGGCGGTTCTGGGGAATTTTTCGAATCAGCTTCAGGCGTCCTATTACGGCAAAGCATTTTTTTACATATTTAGGGGATTTGAGATAAAAAAAAGGGTTGACATATATTTCATATAGTATATACTTATAACATGGCAGATTTGATTATTAGAAAAATACCAGAAGATCTTAGAAATCAGTTTAAAGCACTATGTGCTTCAAAAGGTTCTAACATGAGAGAAGAGATTATCAAGTTTATGAAGCAGGCGGTTGAAAAGGCAACCCGAAAGGATTAATCTTGGGGTTGCCAGGGATAGGGAGTTAACCCCAATACTGTTTACTTAAGGCTTGATTGATAAGTTATACCGTGCTATCATTTCCTTGTTATTCACAAACAGGGAGGAGAACTAAGAATGGCACGGACAGTTGCAGAATTGCCGAAAGGAACCAGGATTACAGACTACATCAGTTTAGGGGTTGTTGCCAAAACCTTTCCCCTTGAGAAGATTCATAGAGTTCTGGCAGAAACGGACAAAATCAGCATAAGGCAAAGAGATTTGCCTATGCATGTTGTGGTCTATTACGTTATCGCGATGGCTCTTTACATGCAGGTGTCGTGTCGAGAGGTGTTGCGCTGTCTGCTGGAAGGGATACGATGGTTAGCGGGGCCTGGAACAAAAATCAAAGTAACTGGGAAATCGGGCATCTCGCAAGCCCGGGTGCGACTTGGCTGTGCACCGGTAAAGCAGCTCCACGACAAGGTGGTGGTACCAATAGCAGTTAAGGAGGGTACGAAAAGAACAAAAGGAGCGTGGTATGGCGACTGGCGGTTGGTGTCGTTGGACGGAAGTACGCTTGACATCGCCGACACGAAGGAAAATGAGACAGCCTTTGGCAGGCCAAAGGCTGTCAGGGGCAAAAGTGCCTTCCCACAAATACGGTTTGTGTCACTGGTGGAAAACGGCACGCATGTATTGTTTGGATCTCGACTGGCTGGGTATAAAATAGGCGAGACAACGTTGTCCAAGGAAGTTATTTCTTTTCTATGTAAGGGAATGCTATGTATAGCTGATCGAAACTTCTATGGTTTCACCATGTGGAAAGAGGCCAAAGAGACAGGAGCTGATCTACTTTGGCGTGTGAAGAAGAATCTGAAACTACCTTGTATGAAGAGATTTCGTGACGGCTCTTACCAAAGCAAGATTTATGAGTCGGACAAGGACCGACGACACGACAGAAATGGGATCGTCGTTCGGGTCATCGAGTACACACTTGAAGGCGTGATCGATGCTGAACCCATTTACCGTTTAATGACTACTATTTGCAACTATAAGGAGGGTCCGGCAAAGGAGTTGGCTGCTCGCTACCACGAACGTTGGGAGATCGAAACTGCGTTGGATGAACTCAAAACACATTTGCGTGGACCGAGAACTGTATTACGCAGCAAGCGGCCGGATCTGGTCTGTCAGGAGTTCTACGGTTTTATGATGGCGCACTTTGCAACACGAAAACTCATGCACGAAGCGGCAATGAAGGCCAACGAAGATCCAGACCGATTATCATTTGTCCATGCCGTTCGAGTCATTCGCCGGAAAGTGGCGACATTCGCCGCTTTTCCCCCCTACGGAGAAGGAAATGCTCAATGACGTGGTTCTTGACGAAATATTGGAGGAGCGTGTGGTTTCAAGTCGAGGTAGACGTAATCCAAGAGGTGTTAAACGCAAAATGAGCAAGTGGCCGATTCGACCGACTGCAACTGACCGCTCCGCTCAAAAAATTGTCAAATATCGCATTGAGCTCCTTAAGTGAACAGTATTGCATTTAAACCGGCATTCCCGGTAAAAGCGGAAATAACCTGATAACTTTCCGACAGGACCATCTTGAGGGTCTTTTGGACGCCGGGATCGTCATCGATGAAAAGTAGCCGTATCATCACCTGTATGCTATTACATTCCCAGCCAGACCGCAAGCCTAAAGGCATAAGAACTTCGAGTCCATCCATGTCCGGTAGATTGATGAAGGGAGGGGAGAGAAGAAGAGACCAATTTACTAGAGAAAATGCACTTATGGCAATCCTCGTAAGCCTCAGAGCCATTACTGTTTGCTTTAAAACGATTGTAGTGATAAAATAGTTTTGCATCTATTTCTTGAACCAGCCTTAACTGTCAAGTTTTGCAGTAGTCCTGAAGCAAAGCTTATACATCTTATGCACAAATATGAACGAAAATAACCAAATTGAGGGGGCAATATTATGCGATATAACTGGATGATATTAATCCTATTGATTCTCATCCTATGTATTTCCTGCGCAAAAACTGATGATAAACCCACTACGATTGATTCCTCAAAGATCAATGCGGATTTACGGAGAGCAGCTGAATCCGGAAACATCGACGAGGTTCGGACTTTGTTGGATGCTGACGCTGAGGTAAACGCAGCAGACGATGATGGCTTCACAGCACTAATTGGAGCATTAGTAGAGGGACATACAGACATTGCCAAGCTGCTTATAGAGGCAGGAGCGGATGTTAACGCTCAGAATGATTTGGGAGCCACAGCATTAATGTTAGCATCGGGATTGGGACTCACAGATATGGCCAGGCTGCTTATAGAGGCAGGAGCGGATGTTAACGCTCAGAATGATTTGGGAGAAACAGCATTAATGTGGGCATCGCAAGAGGGACATCTAGAGGTTGCCAGGCTGCTTATAGAGGGAGGATCGGATGTCAACGCTCAGTCCAATAATGGATACACAGCATTACTGGTTGCATCACAAAAGGGGTATATAGAGATTGCCAAGCTACTTATAGAGGAAGGAGCGGATGTCACCGCTCAAAATGATTTGGGAGAAACAGCATTAATGGCAGCATCGGGATTGGGACTCACAGATATGGCCAGGCTGCTTATAGAGGCAGAAGCGGATGTTAACACTAAGACCAAAGATGGATGGACAGCATTAATGACAGCATCGAGTTATGGAAAAACAGATGTTGTCAAGCTGCTTATAGAGGCAGGAGCGGATGTTAACGCTCAGAGCAATTATGGAGCCACAGCATTAATGTTAGCATCGGGATTGGGACTCACAGATATGGCCAGGCTGCTTATAGAGGCAGGAGCGGA
>VRUG01000074.1:6033-7692 GCA_019456255.1 Planctomycetota bacterium
TGTTAACGCTCAGAATGATTTGGGAGCCACAGCATTAATGGCAGCATCGGGATTGGGACTCACAGATATGGCCAGGCTGCTTATAGAGGCAGGAGCGGATGTTAACGCTCAGGACAACCAGGGATTCACGGTACTAATGTACGCATTGCAAAAGGGACATCCAGAGGTTGCCAAGCTGCTCATAGAGGCAGTAGCGGATGTTAACATTCAATCCAAGGAGGGATGGACAGCATTAATGTTCGCATCGGCGATGAGACACACAGAAATTGCCAGGCTGCTTGTGGATAGAAAAGCAGATGTTAATGCTCAGAACAAATATGGAGAAACTGCATTAATGGAAGCATCGGAACACGGGCATAAAGAGATTGCCAAGTTGCTTATAGAGGAAGGAGCGGATGTTAACGCTCAGGACAAGGAGGGATCCACAGCATTAATGTATGCATCGCAATATGGTCATCCAGAGCATGCCCAGTTGCTTATAGAGGCAGGAGCGGATGTTAACGCTCAGGACAAGGAGGGATTCACTGCATTAATAATAGCATCGCAATATGGTCATCCAGAGGTTGCCCAGTTGCTCATAGAGGCAGGAGCGGATGTTAACGCAGAGGACAAGGAGGGATTCACTGCATTAATGATCGCATCGGAATATGGACATCCAGATATTGCCAAGCTGCTTATACAGGCAAGAGCGCATGTTAACGCTCATTCAAAGAAGGGAGGCACAGCATTAATGATCGCATCGGAATATGGACATCCAGAGGTTACCCGGTTGCTCATAGAGGCAGGAGCTGATGTTGATGCTCAGAGCAATGAGGCGATAACAGCTGTAATGTTGGCATCTAAAGAGGGACATCCAGAGATTGTCCAGTTGCTCATAATGGCAGGAGCGGGTGTGAACGCTCAGACCATTTATGGATGGACAGCATTAATGATAGCATCGCAATATGGATATCCAGATATTGCCAAGCTGCTTGTAGAGGAAGGAGCTAATGTTAAGGCTCAATCCAATGATGGAGCCACAGCATTAATGATAGCATCGCAATATGGATATCCAGAGGTTGCCCGGTGGCTCATAGAGGTAGAGGCGGATGTTAACGCTCAGACCAATGAGGGATACACAGCATTAATGATAGCATCGCAAAATGGACGTAAAGATATCGCCAAGATGCTTGTAGAGGCAGGAGCGCATGTTAACGCCAAGATCAATACTGGACACACAGCATTAATGATAGCATCGCACATTGGACGTAAAGATATTGCCAAGATGCTTGTAGAGGCAGGAGCGGATGTTAACGCTCAGGCTAAGGATGGATACACAGCATTAATGGCAGCATTGCAAGAGGGACATACCGAAATAGTAGAATTGCTTAAGAAGGCAGGAGCCAAGGAATAACTGAATCAAGGGCGAGATAAATCATACGACCTTGCTAGAGAAAGTCGCTCTACGGCCTTATATTTGCTGTATTGCTAGACATACTAGATTGGGGAAATAATCAATATCGGATTCAAGAATCAGTTACCATGATGACCGGCGGGTGATCGTTCAGAGCCATCATCTCTTCCAGCACGCTTAATCCATCGATATCCGGCAGGTTTATATCCAGGAGAACGACATCCGGGTCCATCTCTTTAAGCGCATTTAAACCGGCATTCCCGGTA
>VRUG01000075.1 GCA_019456255.1 Planctomycetota bacterium
TCTTTTGTGCTGTGTGAGGTAATCGCTATTGGAGCCTCCTCACCCATTAGCCAGCGCATGGCGTCGATATAGTGGACGCCCCAGTTGCCGTTCTGCGATGAATACGACTTCCACCATCTGAACTTATACGGAGCGATATTGTACTGATACGGCCGATACGCGCGGGGGCCCAGCCACATGTCCCAGTCGAATCCCCTGGGCGGTTTTTCCGCCTTGGCCTTGCCGATGCCGTCAGGGTACATATTGCTGATGTGATAAGCTCTTGCCACTGAAACTTGCCCAATTTTTCCTCCCTGTACCAGCTTAGCAGCCTCCTGATAGATGCGTGACCCTCTTCTGTTAATGCCCACTTGTACAACTAGATTGGTTTCTTTTGCGACTTCAACCATTCTGCGACCTTCTTGGATCGTTATAGAAAGAGGCTTTTCTACATAAACATCTTTTCCCGCCTGGCAAGCCAAAATCATTTGAACGGCATGCCAATGATCGGGAGTGCTAATACATACCGCATCAATATCTTTACGCTCGAGCAGCTCGCGGAAGTCCTTGTACCGATCGACTTTACCCTTAAACATCTCGTTTTCGCCCATTGGGGGAATTTTTCCACCGAGCTCACTAACAAGTCTCTTGTCTACTTTCGACAGATCTCTCTGCAGATACGGTTCGTAAACATCACACAACGCTACAATATCTACGTTGTCATGGGACATAAAACTTCTAAGGAGTTTCCAGCCCCGGTTGCCAACGCCGATAAAACCCACGCGGATCTTATCGTTGGCGCCCAGCACCGATCCCAGGGCCGGTGAACCGACGGCGCTTACCCCTAAGGATATGCCGGCGGCGGCACAGGTCGATTTCATGATGAATTCCCTGCGGGTTGTCTTGCCAGACAGTTCTTCCTTTGTATCCATTTTTTACTTCCCAGGCTGAAGTTTCGCTTAAGCCGCTTACCGGTTTCAGGTTATCGGTGTGATATATCTATTAAATTTATAATTCTCAGCGCCTCATGCACAGCTATACCATCTTATCGCTATAAATATTATTATTGGATCATCTCATTTCCAAGAAGTGCAACCTCTACGGTGAGTGTCACCTTCACAGACAGATAGAAACATCTCCCTTCACCTGGAAATCAAACATAAGGCATTCATAAACCCGCAACAGATACGGCCGGGGCGACCAGAAAAACATTGGTGGAACAGATTGGAACCGCACTGCCCGGTGCCGATAGACTGCTAGGAAATGTGAATCGTATCGCTTATTTTTCAGCCGGTCATATCCCGGGGATCGGGCACAAGGATTTTAGGATGACACGAATAACAAAACCAATTAGGCGGGTCTGGGTTGCCCTTTGTAACGCGTTTCTACTTGCAGCATTATTGTCCTGTGCTCACAACAGGGACTGGGGCAGGCAGATTGTCTGGGACGAACTGGACTTTTCCAGTCTTCCAGGGCAAGCGGAATATCCGGATGCCGGGGCTGTTATATTACACGATGAAGCAAAAACAACCGTTGTTAAGAGTGGTGAAATAAATTACAGTGATCTGGAACGGCATCGAATTGTAAAAATACTCAATACTCGCGGGCAACGATATGCGAACATTGCTGTTCCTTATACTCCCCCAAGCAAGGTTGTGCGCCTGCAGGCCCGTACTATTTCACCCGAAGGCAATATTGCCGTTCTAGCCAAAGATGACATTTATGATATAAATCTCTACCCCGATTTCGTCTTTTTTTCTGACCAACGAGCTAAATTGTTTACCGTCCCTGCTGTAGAGAATGGGTCCGTTGTTGAATACCGCTACCTGGTGAGAATGCGAAACACGGCTTTCTGGCATTCCTGGTTGTTTCAAGCAAGTGTTCCTACCCTTCTGTCTCGATTTGCTATGACTGTACCATCGGAATGGGAAATAGATTACCGGGTTTACGGGATCGATACGGAGGCGCAGGTTACCACCGTGCCTGGGGGGACTGAATCCATGTATGTCTGGGAAGCCCGGGACGTACCCGCCCAAAAAACCGAAATCGCGATGCCCCCTGGAAACGAGTTTGTTGCCAGGCTGGCTCTGGCACCCCTTGGAATTGAGACCTGGGAAGATGTGGCAGAATGGTATCGTAAACTCGCTGAACCGCAGATTAAGGCAGGTAAGGGAGTGAAGGAACTCGCTTCTGTTTTAACCAGGGGGGTGGAAAGTGATGAAGAAAAACTGAGAATTATATACGAGTGGGTTCGTGATAAGATCCGCTACATAGCAGTGAACATCGGTATTGGCGGCTACCAGCCGCATCCCGCGGAGGAAGTCCTGGAGAATCGATATGGTGATTGCAAGGATATGGTCACGTTACTATGCTCGCTGGTGCGTGAAGCGGGTTTAGAAGCCTACGAGGTGATTGTAAGTACCTGGCAAAATGGCATACCCGATACCAGTCTGCCTTCACCGTACCAATTCAATCATGCTATTGCTTATTGTCCGACAATAGGGGACGGGGGCATATGGATGGACGCGACCGAAAAGGGTTGTCCTTTTGGCAAGTTGCCGTGGTATGATCAGGGCTTGCCCGTGTTGGTAGTGGGAAGGGAGGGAGAAGCGAAAATTATCTCGACTCCCCGCGTTTCACCGGACAGCAACCGCGTACTTCTGGATTGGGATATAGAATTGCAGTCGACCGGTGCAGCAACAGTCAAGGGAAAAACACGCCTGTGGGGTGCTCCAGCCAGTGAACTGCGAGAAGACCTGTACTATGGGTCACCGAAGGCCCGCCGACAATGGCTGGAAACATACCTGGCCGGGAAGTGCTCTGGCGTCAAACTGGATTCATTCAGGGTTGTAAGGCTGACTTCAGTATCCGACCCGTTGACAATCTCTTACACTTTTCATACGGCTATCTTTGCAATCCCCAGGGCAGAAGAAATAGTATTTCGTCCTGGAGAAATTCTGGCATCGGAACTACCCGATTACTTTCGCTCCCCGAACCGCGCGCACCCAATTCGATTTAACTTCGGCTCGCGGGCAGAACTCAATCTGACAGTAATGCTGCCCCAGGATTATGTAGTAAATACGCCGGACCTCTCCGATTCACTTGTCACTTCATTCGGATCAGCTTACCGGTCCAGGTCTACGGATGGTAATGTCTATCGTACCCACAAGAGCTACCGCCTGCTTGGGGAAGACATTGCTCCACAACATTATGAAAGCTTTCAGAACTTTTTGGACGTCATCAGAGAACGGGATCTGCGGGAAGTGGTTGTATCCAGGAAATAGCATTTATTCAGGAGAGTAAACCCCTGATGGGGTTCCCCTCGAGACGGGACAGTTGTGGGATTTCAGGTCGGGACCGAAACCGGGAACCATTTCAACCCGCATTCCCAATATTAAACCTACAAAATGCTTTTCATATTAGCCATAAGATGTTATTTTACAGTAATTAACGATTGTTTATAGCTGATGAACATTAATCACCCGGAGGGTGAAAGCATGAAAGTTGGTTTTGATGCAGGAATTAAGCTTGAATTTCACGGTGCAAAGGTGACATCTGACGGTGGACTACTTGCCTATCGTGACCTTGATGATGCTCTTGGATTATTCGATTCCGTCTCGGAATTTTTCACCGATAAACGAACAGGACGTAACATCCAACATGTCATACCCACTCTCTTGCGTCAACCCGTCTACAGTCGTCTCGCCGGGTATGAAGATGTTAATGATGCCGAGCGTTTATCCGTTGACCCTGTCATACGAGTGATTACCGGGAAAAAGGATAATGGCAAGCACGCGGCAAGTGCCAATACGATCTGAAATAGGAAATAATATAGGAAAAGTAAAATGAGAAAAGTAATTGCAATCGTAATTGTATTGGCAATTTCAATGAGTTCAAATCTATGGTCAAATCAAGACAATCTCGAGAAAAAAGTTCATATAGCCACTCGCATACGTTCCCTTCCGCCTGTAATAGATGGTCATTTGAATGATCCATGCTGGCAGGGCGGAGATTGGGCAGGCGATTTCATTCAAAGGGAACCCCGTGGAGGTGAAAGCCCTTCCCAAAATACCATTTTCAAAATATTGTATGACGATAAAAATCTTTATCTCGCTATACGCGCCTTTGATACAGAACCGGAAAAAATTGAACGGCAGTTAGGAAGAAGAGATGCATTTAGAGGTGATGTTGCTGGTTTTGCTATAGATAGCTATTTTGACCACAGAACTGCTTTCGAGTTTACCATTACTGCTGCAGGTGCAAAAATTGATATGTCTCATCTTAGTGACGGAAAAAGATGGAGTTGGGATACGAATTGGGATGCTGTTTGGCATGGAAAGACGGCACTGGAGGATTCTGCCTGGACAGCAGAAATGCGTGTCCCTTTCAGCCAATTACGTTTTGGAAAAAAAGATGAACATATCTGGGGACTTCTTGTTTTTCGTATCATATACCGCAAACACGAGGAGGACCTTTGGATAGATATTCCTATGGATGCCCAGGGTGGTGTGCATTTATTCGGTGAATTACATGGTATAAAAGGCATAAAAATGCCGCGCCGGATTGAATTGCTTCCATATACCGTTGGGAAAACAAATACATTTCAGAAGGAGGAGGGCAATCCCTTTGCCACAGGGCGTCGAAGTAGTATGGGAGTGGGCCTGGACGGCAAAATAGGGGTCTCCAGCGATTTTACACTCGATCTAACCATGAATCCTGATTTTGGACAGGTGGAAGCCGATCCCTCTGTTATAAATCTTTCTGCTTTTGAGACCTTTTATGTAGAAAAAAGACCATTTTTCTTAGAAGGGAAAAGCATCACTGATTTCCGACTTGGCAGTGATATATTATTTTATTCCCGGAGAATTGGCCACGCGCCCAGTTATCACCCCGATTTAAAATATAACGAACACGTAAAGATGCCTGAAAATACTTCCATCATCAGTGCACTGAAATTAACCGGTAAAACGAAAAATGGGCTGTCTATCGGTATAATAGAAAACATAACTGCACAAGAGAAGGCAGAGATCCATTCTGCAGGTCAGTATCGCGATCAAACAGTTGAACCTTTGTCCAATTATTTTGTCGGACGTATTCAAAAGGATTACTATGAAGGGAATACGACCATCGGTGGAATATTTACCGGAACTCATCGTCATATATCAGCCGAACATCTCCAAATTTTAAATCAATCTGCCTACAGCGTTGGTTTAGACTTGTCGCATCAGTGGAGCAATAGATCATATTATTTAGATATTAAAACCATTTCCAGTCATATTCGTGGAACCCCACAGGCACTATTAAGCGTTCAAACTGCATCGCGCCATTATTTCCAACGACCGGACGTCAATCACGTGACACTGGATACAAATCGTACCAATCTTTCTGGACACGGTGGTAGCATCGAAGTCGGCAGAGGAGGTAATGGGAACTTGCGTTATTCTGAGAGTATCAGCTGGCGTTCCCCCGGGCTTGAATTAAACGATTTAGGCTATCTCCGCATGGCCGATATCATCAAACAAAATACTACAGTCGGTTACGTTGTCAATAAACCAATCGGTATTTTGCGTAATTATTCATTGTACTTGGACCAATATACCGACTGGAATTTTGGTGGAGAAAATCTTTTGGCCGGAGCGAGCATGAAAGTTGAGGTCCAGTTCACCAACAATTAGGGATTTGCATCAAATTTTGTCCGTGACATGGGATTTCTTGATACAAGAGTGCTACGTGGTGGACCGTCATTAAAGTTAGAGGGGAACTGGAGCCATGCTTATACTTTTTATTCCAATCGCCGAAAGATATTGAGCTTTGACTTTAATGGTCGCAATATTTGGTTTGATGATGGTGTTTCAAAGTTTTTCGAAATTAACCCCGGCATTTCTTTCCGTGTCAGCAATGCACTTAATCTATCCGCTAAATTTTCTTATGCTTTCAATCGAGATAATCTGCAATATGTGGAGACAAAGGAATTATATAGCGAAGATCGTTACATATTAGGTCGAATAGATCAAAAAACAATTGGAATTACTTTCCGCTTAAATTACAGTTTGACTCCCGATTTATCCATTCAATATTACGGCCAGCCGTTTGTCTCAGCCGGCAAATATTCTGATTTTAAGAAAATTACCAGCCCGAGGGCAAAACATTATGCAGATCGGTTCCACACATTTTTAGAGCATGAGATTGTTTATGATCCTGCTGAGAAAAAATATTTATTTGACGAAGATGCAAGACCTAAATACTGATTATAGTATATACAAACCGGATTTTAATTTCCTGCAATTTCGATCAAATCTCGTAATCCGGTGGGAATACAGTGCTGGATCTACCCTATATCTAGTTTGGTCGCAAGGACGCAAAGGATACGTATCTAACGGATATTTCTCTTTTAGAAACGATTTACAAGAGTTATATAATATTTACCCTGATAATATTTTCTTGATAAAATTTAGCCACTGGTTTTCCTTATAAGGACCAATTTTACCGTTACTTAAAGTTGATATTGAAAAGATTGCAGTTTAAAGTGATACTAGATGTTTATGATGTCCATTATGAAAGTCTTTTCCTACTACGCAAAGTTTGTAGAGTGCTCAACTGTGCAGTATAATTATATATTCACTCATATAACAAGGTGGCGCGATGCCAAAACATAATACGTATTCTGGTAGAGCACAGCCGGCCAACATATATTGATAGTCAGTAAAGGAGCAAAACTGCCATACAATCCTTGACCGCATTAACTTTAAAAGAACATCTGTATATGACTTCACGTTTCATGGGGGATAAAATTAGAAGATTTAAGAATATTCATTTAGGTATCGTAGTATCAATTGAGGATGGAATTTTAAAATTTCTACTATTATAACATGGTTAAGAATTGAAAAAATGTAGCTGTTAATTGAAGATTTCCGTAGAAATGAGGATAATCTACTTGATGTACTTAAATATTATTAGAACCCTTTGACAAACCCGCCATTTCTCCATTTGCATGATTGATTCATCATTTTTTCAAACAATTCTCTACCTGCGACCCAAAATTCTCAAAATGATCCTTGATTTCAACCCAAATCCCATTCAGTATGGGCTGTTTTTCCATGGTTTTTTACCACTGGACGCACTTATCCCGTCTCCATCTGGATTGCCAACTGTTTCCGCAGCAGGAAATCAGCCCGGAACACATTGTAGAGGATACAGTTCATCGTGAAGTCCAACTCGTTCCGGGCCTGCGTCTTCGCCCTGGCACAGGCATAATGAAGTTTCTCCTTCATGTAGGCAAAGGGATGCTCCACCGCTGATCTTACGCTGGATTTCTGTCTGTTTCTGCCTCTCTGACGGTTGCTCAGTTTCCGGCCCCGTTTGCCTTTATCCAGAACCCCATAATACACACTGGAAGCCCGGGATCTCTGCTTGTCTGAGGTTCTGCTGTAGGCTTTGTCAGCCCATATCGATCTCTCATCCCCGCTCATAAGATGGTCTAACTCG
>VRUG01000076.1 GCA_019456255.1 Planctomycetota bacterium
CATTTCATTTTCCATAGTGTCCTCAACTTGAAAAACAAGAGGATCACAGGCACAGGCCTACCATAGCCGCTTAACGCTCCGGATGAGCTGCCGATGCGTCCGGCCGGAGGCCGGTTTGGCACGTGTTTTTGCCCTGCTTCTACCCCATACTTTTGCTTCCAGCAAAAACCGTGACAAAAGCAGAGGTCTGCTCAATCCGGATGTTAGACCCACCTTTTAATTCTTGTTATACCCATGTTCCCTTGTTCCCAATATTCGCTTCCAGTGAGCTTCTCTTCTTATGATTTCTTCATCATCCGTGATTCTACTCCTGATCTCCAGTATTGAGAATTGAAAGTTTTGTGCATAATCAAATCCATGAGCTTTGAGTAGTTGAACCAGTTCTTTATTTTTTCCATGCCCTGTGATTGAATATGATTGCCATCGGTTCCAAAATGCCTCATCGCCATAGGCGGACCCAATATATTGTTTTCCATTCTTCATATCTGTTATAAGATACACTCCTTTTATATTGGATAATGCCGTTTTCCAAGATATATCTTCACTGATGATTATTTCTCTTAGTTCCTCAAATGTTAGTACGACATTTTCATATCCAGGAAATTCAGTCACACGGTAGGGTTTGGGTAGTATTTCCTTAACGGTGATTTTATCATAATGGTTTTCGAGTAATACATAGGACTGGCGAAAATCTTTTGGAAAGTGGAATATCATCTTAGCAATTAGATCCGTTTGTTTGTCTAAGAGTTCTGTGGTGTATTGAAAGTAGTATTTCTTTTTCTCTCGGTCGTATTTTTTCTGTACATCAATGCGTTTGTAAATGCCTGCATAGATCCATTCGTTGAGCTTGTAGTACACCAAAGACACGATGTAATTCCGTTCAAAGTTCTTATTGTTTTGGTATTCTTGCCACTCTTTGAATTGGTTCTTTGATAACGCAAGAAGTGGTTCTTTTTTTACTATTCTTCCGATTGCAAGATGCACCTTATATTGATCTAAACTGTCTGTTGTCTGTGGGAATATATCCGTAAAATTAAGCATATGTTTTCCCTTAACAGCACATTATTCTTTAAAGCGGTCTAACGACCAAGCTCACCTGCCGCTATGAAGCGCAGCGGAATAGCGGTCGGGTGCAGCGCTTTGTTAGGTTTTGTTGTTATGTTCCAAAGTAACAAAGTCCCTATTCCTTCGGCATAGGTTGTATTCAGGCAGATTCAAGAGCACGTTTTTCCCACTGTTCGACGTTTACACCCTTAATCAAACATGTCGCTGACCATTACAGTATTCCTCAAGTTTGGTTTGATTCTGCGCAGTTCCGCTGACGCGGGCGCGCCCACGCTTCCTTCATTGGTATCAGCGCGCCCGCCCTTTTCCCTATCTTCGAGACTCCCTACGCGGCCCTCGACAGACTGTAGACCTTCCATCCCAGGGCGATATGGAAGATGATGAGTCCGAAAACGTTGAGTACGGCGATTAGAGAGTCAGGATCGATCAGCAGGACAACCCCCGCTGCGACCCCCAACACCCCGATCACTACACTCAACCAGCCAAAGCCCTTGCCAAAGGCCGGGGTCCCCAGCATGGCTACGCCGAGGGCCGTGAGACCAACCGCCACGATGGCTAGTCCTGCGAAGAGCAGCGCATCAAAGATGCCCCAGGTTGCCTGCCACATCAGGGCGAGTGCCGCCTGATCCGCGGGGGTCGCCCCCGGCCTATGATAGAGGTCGGAGAGCGGGGCGGTCGCGACATGCGGGAGCGCGCCCGCCGCGAGCACGACGAGACCCAGAATGCCCAGCCCGCTCCCAAAGAGCGCGGGCGCGAGGCTCGTCCGCCGCAGCGCAACATACAGGGCGAGGAAGTGGGGCACCCACAGGATGAGGACCAGCAGGTACCCGCCGTTCTCTGCCGTGCGCGCCGCTCTGATGTCGGGGAACCGCTCGACCCACCCTGCAAGTTCGGCAGGGTCTTCTCCCACGAACACGATGACGATAACGAAGACGAGAATGAAGATGATGCTACCTAGAATACCGGCCAGACCACCCCATCGGAGAACGCTTTTCTCCTGCTCCATCTTTTGTAAATCATTCATCATTTATCTCCTTTATTTGAGCGATATTGATAAATCTCATTGAATTGGACTTGAATAACTGTGATCGCCATCCTGCTCCTGAGGGATGAAATAGGCTAGAGATGCTATTAAAGGCAAACTACTGGTCCGTGTTTTGTGTATATAATCGCTTTCATGAGTATTCCTCCTAATTTGCTTTGATTTGGTCATTTTCAATATAGTTCACTACAATCTATCCTATAAGTTTGCAAAACCTAACGTTGAGCTGAACTGCTTCGCCGATATAAAAACACTGACAGTTTATCAGTTTAATCTCCAGCTATCGATATAAGTCTCGAAGTCAGTTCCAGCGGTTTGTTATCTTTTTCTGTATATTTCTCTGCGGTGGCCCAGTGTTATTATAAGGATATTGAGTTTGTCATCATCTATCTCGTAAATTATCCGGTAGTCACCAACCCGAATACGCCATGCATCTTTCCCGCTAAGCTTGCGAGTGCCGTGAGGCCGCGGGATGGTAGCAAGATTGTGGATTGCATCAATAATGTTGTCTTGGTGAGGTTGAGGAATTCGTGCGAGAGACTTCTGGGCTAGTCTCTCAATCCGAATCGTGTAATTCACGAAATCTTGCCTTCGCGAATTTCCTTTACTGCTGTGTCGAATAGCACAGAATCAGATGGCTGGGCTTTGCTTTCATCATAAGCCCTGATATCATCTAGCTCTTCCATCTCTTCAACAATCTTCTGCCATTCGTCATACGGCAGCAAGACTGCCTTCCTCTTTTGTCTCTCGTCAACAACAAATTCTGGATGTACGATCAGCATATTTATACTCCTACCCAATTATAGTACTCGTATCGCAACTTGGCAAGCCACGATCTTTAATGAAGAGAATACATTGCATAACCCATTTGCCTCAATTGGGATTTATTCCCCAAAATATTCTTCCACCGAAGGTTTCTTAATCAAACTTGGGTGCTGCTCTTTTGGTTATCAGAATGATTAAACTCAAAGGATCTTCTCCCTAATGCTTTGCTTCCATTGGGATTATTATACCACATAATTATTCTACCATCGGAGATTCTAACATACTGAATTTACAGTAGTACATAACTTTCGGATAATATCCATAAATTTGACTCAATTAGTTACAATTACTTAATGAGAATACCATTTGTTTGTTTTGAGGGCCTTTGATTTTTAATGCATTTATCTTATCAATTGCACGAGAAAGTCTATTCATAATAATTTTATCTTTATTGGTATAGTCCAATATTATTCTACGAATATCATTTGTTTCCTCAATTCGTCCTTGTAAATTAATAATTTTATGAAACAAATATTTAAAGCTCATTGATTCTTCAGTTAAAAAGTGTTTGATAAAATATGCATATAGATTGGCTAAACACGCCCTATGAAATGTCAGAATTTGATCAAGTTCAACATCAACTTTATATTCCGTTTCTTTTCCCTGTAACCTGAGCCATTCTCTCTGATGCTTTCTTAGCAGTTTAATTTTCTTAGAATAATCCTTTTCAATACTTTTAACAGCCGTTTCATGCATTTGAATCTCTTTTTGACAGCTCTCTAACTCTTTCATTTTTTTTGAAGGTAGTACACGCTCTCCATTGTTGATTTTACTCTGGTTTCTCAGCTTCCTTTCTTTTGGAATTAACTCGGCCATTGTATGTTCGTGTTTCGCAATTTCTCCTAATGGTTGTTTAAGACTTTCTTCTAATTCAAATATGCGCTTGGCAGCATGTTCCTGTCGTTCAATTGTCTTTTCATTTTTTACTTGTTGTTTTCCATAACCTGCTACACGGTTTAAAGCAACACTACCCTTCATATATCTAAATTGTAATTCCTCCTCAGGCCAGCGATTAAAATATGATCTGACAACTTCACTTAATCCTACAATTTTTACAGGAAGACTGGTAAGTAATACCGTACACTTCCCATTATCCCAATCAATCTTAATAGCTTTTACTCTTATTATGTAACCCGATTCTTGTGAGTCTTCAAGTTCTATTTCTACTTCTTGTAAAGTTGCATCTCCATATTTGTACCGTGAAGTTTCTCCTACCTTTGTTACTTTTCGTTCATTCCATCCGTTATTGTCTAGCGGAGTAATGTAATGATATTTCTTTTGAGAAGCAAAGGACCGTAAAGTTTTCACACTATTGCTAGCTCCATCCATTACCAATACTCGACGAACGGATCTCCTGACTCCTGGCAATTTACCTATGACTTTTTCAATTTTATCGAATAATTCAAGCGTATATTCGCCACAGGGTGCGTGTCCTGAATAAGTCTCAAAATACATCGGATGTCCAAAACAATCATGGATAAATACGCTCTCCAAACATCCCATCACCCTCCCAATCATCGCAATTTTGTTTTTCTTAACAGGTTTTTTAGACCAAACCGCTTTTGTATTTCCGTCAATATAATAACACAATACTGTCTCATTACCAAATTGTTCTGCACCCCAGCATTTTTGCCAAAATTTAATCATTTCCTCAAGAAGCTTTGTGGATACACCTAGATATTTAAGTTCATTCATATATTTTGTTAACGTCCCCTGCTTATAATCAAAGCCTGTAAAATGTTTCAATGACTTCCCAAGTGCAGTATCAACAGTACGAATGTCACCATTAATAGTCACTATTGGAAGCGATAAAAGAGCTAAACTTTTTCTTTCAATAGCTTTTCTTTCTTCGTAAACAATATTCATCGATTGCCAATTTTTCTTAAGTCGCTTCTGAGTTACTGATACAAATCTGTTTTCCCTTACGTCTTTCCTTTGATTATATGCATATGTAAATCTTCCTTTATTATCGCGACCTTGTTTATCAGTATATTTTTTATTGAATTCGTATTCCTTCTTTTCTTTTAATCTATCAATAATATCGTTAATAACTCCTGCTGTCATATCCACCCATCCAAGATGATAGGCCAGAGCAATAATCAATTCAAACCCGCTGCACTGACTAATTTGTGTTTCCCTTTCTAATTTTAATGGCCTACCTCTTGATCTCCTTTCTTTATTTGGGAAAATACGCTGTATTGCTTTTGTAATACCAGAAGGACTAAGCTCGCAATTAAATTTATTTATAAGTTCCTGTTGTAACCACTTAAGACTTACATTTGGATTAACTTTAACACAGCCGGCAATAAAGGCCTCACTCTCGGCATTAAGTTTTTTGTTCACACCTTTCTTTCTTTTATCTTCGAGGCCGACACTACCAAACTCTTCAAACTTCTTTTTGTATCTATAATATTGAATGCGATTAAATGGCACATGATACTTCTCGAAAAATTGTAATACTGAAAGGTTAGATCTTTCAACTTTTTCCAGCAAGCTGATTATAACCTTTATACGTTTTTTGGAATTATTTATGCTAGGGTTTTGTCTTTCACTAAGCCCTCTTTTCCCCTCCATAACCTATGATTATATCAATTGTATCAAAATATGTCAATTAATTTAGTAACTATTCAGGTATTCAAACAGCACAATAACCAAAAATCAAGTGGGAGGTGATCTCTCAGAGGTTTCTTCGGCTGAAAAATAATCTTGAGGTAAAATAGGCTTTCCAAGAAATACTTTTTCAATAGCATCGAGTGCATTAACATGGTTTTTCTTAGCTGTGGAAATATACCCTCGGATTCTGCAAAAAGAACTTGCTCCTTTCACACTTCTAAACGTTCCTGAAATTTTTTGTTGCACCTTCAACATGCGGATGTCACGTTCAGCAAGTAATCCTAACATTAGGATTACTTGCTTTATGCTCAGGATTTCATAATCCTCAGGATTCAGGTAAATCCTTTGTAGAACGCACGAATTTTGGATTTGTGGCCTAAATCCTGAGGATAATCTTTATTCATCTGAGTCCGCTCAGTTTTGCCATCATGGCCTCATCGCCTTCCCAGATAGGCTTTACTGCTTTTTCTTCAGATGTTTCCACTGACTCTATCGCATCACGAAGCATCTTCGTGCTCGGTTTTGCATATAATCGCGTCGTTTCTAGAGATACATGTCCAAGAAGGCGCGAAACGAGCGGCAAACTAACACCATTCTGGTACAGCTGGGTCGCCCGCGTTCTGCGAAACATGTGGGGGTGAACATGATCTGGGACCGATGGACAAGAAGACTGCGCTTTGCGCGCATATTCCTTCACAAATCGCTCTACGTTTCCCTCAGACATCATTCCAATCACATTTTTGATGACCGTGAAAAAGAGCAAATCCGTGTCCGGGCGCTCGCTCGTATGATACACGGAAATATAGTGCGCCAGGTGCGCTGCTGTTTTCACTAAAATCGGTACAATGCGTTGTTTGCTGCCCTTGCCATTCACTCGGATGTAGGGATTGTCACCATCGATCACAACATCGGAGACGTTCAGACCCAAGACTTCAGCAAGCCTGGTTCCGCTATCGTATAACAGAATCATAATGGTGCGATCCCGGAGGCCCATCTTTGTGTTGGGTGGCTGTTGAAGTATAGCGGTCATCGCATCTTCGGGGATAACCGTCTTATCGGTTTTGGGCACCCTGCACTGCGGTACTCTTTTTACTTCCAGCTCATTCGATTGCAGCGAGATGTCCTTGTCTGCAGCGAACATAAAGTATGACTTCAAGGCAGCAAGGCGCTGGTTGCGTGTACTTGGTTTGCTCTTCAGTTCGGAAAGGTAATTCATGAAGCCGAGTACACACTCCCTGGTGCACTCAGTAAACTCGAACTTCCCGATCGAGATGCCGACGGTATTGAGGATGTATCGCCTGAACAATGACAGCGCGTCCCGGTATGACTCCACGGTGTGAGGGCTCCTGCCACATTGTTTGGGCAAATAGACCTCTAGGAATTCATAGGTCATGGAAAAGAAGAGCGGGGCAGACCGATGATTATTCTTCATAGGTCACCACCTCAGGGATAATGCTCTGAGCCACGGTATCGTGTCGGCGAATGATGGGGAATGCCTGTTCGATGGTATGGAAATAATACTGTGTCTCTGAAATGGATGAATGACCCAGATATCGACTCAGATAGGGCATCATTACACCGGTATCCACTCCCGTCTCCATCCATTCGTTCATCTTGTTCACTACGAAGGTATGGCGAAGACCTTGGATCGTCGGCTTTTTGTCTACCTTGCCGGCGAAAGGAGTCTTGTTCCAGAATTGGCCAAACTTTTTGTCGACGGAAGTCTTCCGGATTGCCCTGTCGGGATGCCACCCGGGGAAAAACCACTCCCGGTCGGGAATGATATTCTGCATCGCTTCGTCATATTCCCTGCATATTGCAAGAACGTCATCAGAAAGGAACACAAGCCGATCCTTGTTGCCTTTGGATTGCAGGATTTCGATCGTTCCATT
>VRUG01000077.1 GCA_019456255.1 Planctomycetota bacterium
AGGAATCTCGCCAGCAAAGTACTTTCCATGAACCTCAAACGACTCTCCAATGACTTTCGAGCGGTATATGGTCATCCGGTGTATCTCGCGGAAACGTTTGTGGATGAATCGCGAGGGTACCGCGGCAGCTGCTATCGAGCGGCTAACTGGCGTTACGTTGGGTTGACCAGTGGCTGGTCAAGAAGCGCTGGTCGGTACTACCGCAACGACCGGCCCAAGGCGGTATACCTTTACCCGTTACGCAAAGACGCGAGAGAGATTTTGAAAGGAGACTTCATTCCCTACGATTTCAATTTTGTTGAGAGGGAGGGGATCATGAATAAACTGAAAGAGTTTCCTGTTGAGGGGCTGATGGAGGAGATTCGACGGATCAAGGATCCACGCAAAGCTCGAGGGATTCGGCATTCGTTGGGAGTAGTTTTGGGTATTGCGGTGTGTGCGGTACTCTGCGGGGCGAGGAGCTATCGGGCCATCGGCGACTGGGCTGGTGCGCTCACGAAGGAGATGCTTAAGAGGTTTGGTGGCGATAGAAGCAAGCCGCCCAGTGAGCCGACGATCCGGCGGCTATTGCAGGCAGTTGACGCAGAAGAGTTCGATGCGAGGATTGGGCAATGGGTTCTGAATCAACAATTACTTACAGGCAAAGCAATTGCAATGGACGGTAAGACGCTTCGCGGGAGTCGCGACGAAGAACAGTCGCCGGTACATCTGCTTTCTGCGGTGGTACATAAAGAGGGAATCGTGATAGCACAGCAGAGAGTGGATGAGAAAACCAACGAGATCACGCAGGTGCAGCCGCTTCTTAATAAACTCAATCTTAAAGGTGCTGTGGTGACGGCGGATGCTCTCCTGACTCAGAAAAATATTGCCAAATACTTAGTTGCGCAAAAGCAAGCGGACTATGTGTTCACGGTTAAGGGGAATCAACAGACACTACGGGAGGACATTCGTGATCTTGATTTTAAAAAAAAACTCCCGATCACACGGACCTCAACAAGGAGCACGGGAGAATAGAGCGTAGAACGATCTGGGTAAGTGATGAGCTAAAGGGATATGTAGATTTCCCATATGCCGAACAGTTCTTTATGGTCGAACGCAAAACGGAGTTTTTTAATGGTAAGAAACGTCACGAGATAGTATACGGGATTTCCAGTCTTACTGCTGAGCAAGCCTCAGCGCAACAGTTGCTGGAACTAAATCGAGGACACTGGGAGATCGAAAACAGAGTGCACTATGTGCGCGATGTGACCTTTGATGAGGATCGTTCTCAAGTGCGTAAAGGCAACGGTGCTCAGGTCATGGCAAGTATCAGAAACTTGGTGATCGCAATCCTCCGGCTCATCGGCTTCAGATACATTCCGGATGCGATTCGGTATTTCGTTTTTCGTATTCCAACAGCGCTCACAGTTCTCGGAATATAGCCTGTACAAATCCAACTAATCAACCTACTCACTGCGACGCTACTCCTCGTTTAATTATATCCCTGTCAGCCGGAGCCAATCAAACACTGTCTCACTAAACTCAACGAAGTGCCGCCACCGGTAAACGCTTTTCTTGACAACAAACAATCTCTGCCTTCAACCGCGACGAGACTTGGCGTCCCCTCTAAAAGATCAAGCAGCCCCTCTCCTGAGGCCTGAAAAGCGACTTTGACGTAGGCCTGAAGGGAATAGGCCTTGACGCAGGGCTGCGGCAAAGTCCCGCGAATTCGCTATCTTGAAATAAATTACAAATCTCTAGGGACATTCCTTTCATTTCCTGCTATACCAAGCGTATGGGAGAGCCGGGGATCTTCGATACTCTGGTGGTGCGACCGATTCGGCGGGATGAGGTGAAATTGTGGGGCGACTGTATGCGTCGCCACCATTACCTGGGTTATCGCGGGTGCTTTTTTAATAGCGACTAGCTTGATAGTGGCAACATGGCCACCGCTGGGAGGCAGAGCTCGTAGGAACATATCATTTAATAATAAAGAAAACTTCATTTTAACCGTGACCGCAGTGTTTCATCAATATCCGAACCATCGATTATTTCCAACACAGTGTAAAAAAAAGTTTCCATTCCCGGATGCGGTAACTTCTGTTCGGGAATGAGACCGTAAGTATACCCGTAGCTTGTCAATGGCTCGATAAGGCTCCTGCTCCGGCTTATTATATGAATTGGGACAGAAAAAGGTGCCTCTCGCTCGGCGATTGGAAACATGGGCTGATGATCTCCTACCAAAATAATAAGCGTCTCATCGTCAATAAAACCTGTAAGATAATTTGTAATTACCATTAGGGCGTAACGAATTGCTGCTACATATCCCTCACCATACGCCTCACCACTAAACCAGTCATTGTTAAAATACAGGTTCGGGCTGTCGTAGTATATTGAACCATCGCCTAATTTCGACCAATCCTCTATGTATGCTGGAATTCTATTGAAAGGCCCATGACTGCTTACAAGGGTATACTGGATAAAAATAGGATCTGCCTCATTTTTTGCAAGCCTCAATTTATGAATGGTGTATATTGCAAATTGATCTGGTATTGGAACAAATGAAAATACAGGTCCCTCATATCCGTAGTTCCATCCTAAAATAGTCTCATCAAAGCCATAAAAAAGCCTTCCTTCCTCCCATTCCCCGTGTATTGTTCCTGGAGCAGCAAGGAGCGTATAATAGCTTGCGTTATGGAAAATTATTGGTAAACTGTTGGCATTGCTGTTTAGTAATTCCTCATATGCTTGTTGAGTGTCAATTTTGATGCCCGTAAGCAATGTCGCATCTGCCAGCCATGACCCGCCAGCGATTACCGGCGAGGTGAGGAAGTGAGAGAGAATATCATAACCCGCAGACTTCAATTTCTTTTCCATTTCCTTAAAGAAAGGTTTTAGTGGAATATAGTGTTCAGGCTTTGAATACGCAGTGTATCCGTAGGACTCTACTAAAAAAATTAGAACATTCCTGTTTTTAAGACGAGAAAAGTGGTGGTTCCTACTATCCATTGTCTCCCGGTCAAATGTCACAATAGGTAACCTAACGTCAGATGGAGGTAATATCTGCTTGTATATGTTGTCAATAAGCGTTTCACCAAATCCAAGGAGGAATCCGCAAAGTAATAGAAATAAAGCAATACCACTCAAACTGATGAACCGGCATTTTAAGAACGTAATGGATTTTATGACCAATCTGAAAAAGAAATTAACGAGGATACACAAAGACAGGACAAGGAATGTAATTACCGGTAAATGGAACACCGGTTTTGCAATAAAGGATTCCCCAAACAACAGGTAAAAAACCCCAGGTAACAAACTCAAGTCTGTCGAGGGATCAAAACTTCTTTTATATATATACCTTACAACTGCTTCAGCAGTGCCGAAAACCAAGAAGAGGGTAAATAAAAGACTCAAGATATAGAGTAACCATCTATTGATTTTTAAGTTAAACAAAGAAATGATAAATAATAAGATGAGTACGGTTATACTTTCAATAGACGGTCTTAGGAGTAAACCGTATTGATATTCAGGCAACCAGTAATGGATAGTCATTAGAGCATTTAAGAAGATAAACTCGATTAAGATGAGCAGTGCGATCGTAATATCGAACAAGATGCCCTTCCGTTCCTGAGTCACTTTAGTTTTTCTCTCATGTCCTGTAACGTAAAATTGGTGAATACATTCTTTTTAACACAATAGGGACGACATTTGGTTGTATCAACGCTTTTTCTGTGCATTTTTATATTTTAATTTTAATATGAGTGCAATTTCTTTTGGTTGGCAGAAATCAAGCTGCTTTTTCATCTTCTTCGTTTAAATTCTGATTTGACTAGAGCTCATCCTTAAAGCATGACTGCCGCCATATATTTCATCCTGCAGAATCACATGATCGCCCGCCTCTAGAAAAGACAGCAGTACGGTACTTATCGCCGCCATGCCCGAGGAAAAAACTACACCATCTTCAGCTTCTTCCAAGCCACAAAGTTTTTGCACTATCACCTTTTGATTGACGGTGTTAAAATATCTTGGATAGACCACTTCATCTGCATCCAAATAGTCATGCGCGGATGAGGGGAATATTGGTGTATTGAGGCCTTTAGTTATTGTATCGATACCTTCGCCTGAATGAATACATTTCGATTCAATATGCATCCTACCTCCTCTGCTAACAAATATACTATTCTTTGGTCTCAGGCGGCCAATATTCTTGGGAAGTGATATCCAGCTCGTTCTTGGGCCCTACTGAATTCTGCCAGAACTGCAGGCTGATTTCGCGACTTATTCTCTATGCGGAAATTCCTACCCCATGAACCAGAATTTGAACCGGAATTGGCCCGAAACGCTGCCCCCAGGGTGGGGTGGGCCCGTTTTTATCGCCTGCCTTGACCGAGAAAAACCTGACTGCATCAATAAGATTCGCTGTAAATGATTCGTGAAGTGGTGCCGTCGTCTCCTCTATACCACATCTTTCCGTATCCTAGTTCACTGATCACTGCTGGACGGTAAGCATAGTTGGTGTCGTAAATGCCTTCTGAACCTGTATCTACGGCAAGTTGGAAATTGCGCCACTTGATTCCGTCGTCCGATTCACAATAGATGATATTTATGTTGAAAGGGAGGGCAGCGCCGGTATACCACATTTTAAACAGACCGCCGTCTTTAATCACCATAGGTGTGTCAACAAACCATGAATCGTAGGTTCCCTGAGAATTGATGTCCACCGCCAACTGGAAGTTTCGCCAGGATACGCCATCGTCTGATTCGCTATAGATGATCCTAAAGGTTGCGTCAGCATCACTACCGGCGTACCACATCCTATAAAGATGGCCGTCTTTGATCACCGTTGGCGCCCAGATGCCTTTTGCATCGTAAGTGCCCTGGGAACCCCTATCAACCGCCAGTTGAAAGTCGAACCAATCGACGCCGTTCGTCGATTCAGCGTAAATGACTACGACCTCTTCGTCGGTAGCAAGTGCCGTAGTACCCCCCGTATACCACATTTGATTCAAAACGCCCTGGAGGTGGTCCGGGTGGTCATGCGAATCCCGCGACCCCGCGTTGCCATTCTTTCTGCCAACGAGAAACAGGTCGCTTCCCTTCCCTCCACATGGCTCGGCGCTGCAATTACTGAACGCCCGTGGCCGGATGCCTCTGTGTACGGTCCTCTGTCCTTTGACCTGGCCACCGATCTCAAATCGGTTCGGATCAAAGGGATACCCGAGTTGCCCGTTGTCAAAGAAGTTGCCGGGCGGGCGGATATCGTTGTCTGCCCCAATATCGACGCGGCCAATATACTCTACAAATCGATCGCCGCCATGGTGAAATACGGAGATGCCTCCATCGCCGGCATCACAGTCGGATTCCCGGTGCCCTATGCCATTCTTTCCCGGTCGGACACCCTGTCCACCCGTTTGGAGTCGATCGCCCTGTGCAGTGTTTACGCCCAGCGTTGTCTGGCCGCCAGGCAATCAAGGCAATCAATCGCCGTCGAATCCGTCAAAAAGAGGGATCGTAAAAGGGTGCTGGTCATAAATCCGGGATCCACGTCGCTTAAACTGGCCCTTTTTGCCGACGAGGAATGTCTGGCCGAGACCGAAAGCCCCTGCGATATCCCGTTGCAGGCCAAACCCGGGCAAACGGCGGATACTCTGCGCACTCTGACTGATGTGATTCTCGAAACCCTGCAGCAATGGGGCGGCAAGGTGGAGGCCATCGCCGCCCGGGGCGGATATCTGCCCCAACCACCGGACAAATTGTCCAGCGGAACTTATGCCGTGGCGGAACTGAAGAGCGGAAAGATCCATATCGAACAGGATATCCTGGCTGGCGTCTGTGACCATCCTTCCCGAAACCACTCCAGCAACTGGGGCATCCCCCTGGCTGCAGAACTGGCCGGAGAACTCAAGGTCCCGGCCTTTACCGTTGATCCGGCGGTCGTGAATGAGTTCTGCCCGGAGGTGGAAATCTCCGGATATTCAGGTATTACCCGGCGCAGTCTGGCCCATGTGTTGAGCGTGCGTGCCGCCGGACACAGGGCGGCGGAAACGATCGGTCTGCCTCTGGACCAGATCAATCTGGTGGTGGTCCATCTCGGGAGCGGTATCACCGTGGCGGCGCTTCGGCGTGGGAAAATGGTGGACAACAACATCGCCCTGCTCGGCGGCGGCCCCTTCACACCGCAACGCAGCGGCCAGCTGCCGGTGGGCGAGCTTATCGAACTGTGTTATTCCGGCCGTTTCACCAAGGAGGAGCTGCTAGAGGAGTTGACCAAGCGGGGGGGATTGCGTTCCTATCTGGATGAAGATGATATGAAACTCCTAGAGCGAAGAATCAAAAATGGAGACGAACCGGCCCTTTCGATCGTGACGGCCATGGTGTATCAGATCGCCAAAGAAATCGGGGCCATGTTCGTGGCCGCCGGCTCGGATGTGGAGGCCATCGTCCTTACCGGTGGTCTGGCACGGAGCAGAATGATACTTTCTGCGTTGCGGCAGCAGGTCGGACGGCTGGCGCCGGTCTTGAGTTTCGAAGGCTCTCTGGAAATGGAAGCCCTGGCGGCGGGCACGCTGAAGGTCCTGTACGGCCGCATCGAAGCACGGAAGTATCGTTTGCCCGAGGAGTTTAAAAGTTTGAGTGAGGTTAGACCATGAAAGGTTCTGATAAGAGGCACTGGATTTTTCGTGCCCATGTGATGGATCGTTCCGGTGCTCTGACCAGCATCGCTTCCGCTTTCAGCAACGAGGGGATCAGTATCGATACGGTGGTGGGTCACGGTCTGGAAGAGCGGGCCGGGCTCGACGGCAGTGTGGTGCTCACCTGCTGGTGTTCGGAAAGCGAAAAGGACATCATCATCCGCAAGATCAAACGCCTGACCAAAGTGATTGAGCTGGAGGAGTATCCCTACGAATCGCAGAGCCTGCGCAAATCCGCCATCGTCACCAGACGATTGGCCCCGGCGGATGTAGCCGGAGAGATCTCATTTCTAACTTGCGAGCTGGTTAAAGAAGAGCCCAAGGGTAAAACCTATTTTCTGGCCGGCTCGCCCAGTGAGCTGGACCCGATTCTGGGACGTCTGGAATCATCCGGCGTTATCACGGATATTGTCTACTCCCTGATCGGTCTGTAAACTCTCATCAGATCGAACCGAGTTTCTTGGCCTCGTGCTCCATCTTTGAAACGAGATGATCCACGGCATCCGGATGGGACTGCTCGGCTTTTATACGGATTTCAGCCAGGCTGGATAAATGATAGATTTTCATCGGAGAGTGTCATTTGGCACACTCGAGTGGGTTCACATCATAGATCTTTTATACTCAAATGTGCGATGCACTTGCCTGACTTATATATTTACATCTTGAATTATTGATAGGAATTATTATAATCCGACCTGACGCAAAAAGTCAAGAATCGTGCGCAGAATCGAGAGATAATATAAA
>VRUG01000078.1:0-236 GCA_019456255.1 Planctomycetota bacterium
TGTGCGCATCGAGTCGAGCACTACGGTGGAGAACTTCCAGACGGTGTACGATCTGGTGGAGACCCAGGCGGCGGCGGTGCTGCTGCCGGGCTTTCAGATCATCGATAACGGCTATGGGGAGGACGGTACCTACTCGGTGGTGCTCATGGGCCAGATCAAGACGGCCACCGCCGGCAGCAGCGACCAGGCCCGCTTTACCATTATCGTGTGGTTTTACAAGATCGGGGAGGCGCTGG
>VRUG01000078.1:246-7333 GCA_019456255.1 Planctomycetota bacterium
ACTGGCTGCTGACGGCCCGCGGCGAGTTCACCCTGGACGGCACCGCCATCGAGGCGTGGGAGGACCAGCTGGTGGCGGTCTCCCGCTCCGACTCACTGTTCAACGGCCAGCGCTATTACGCCTTTTCCTACCAGCTGCCCGCCGGTACCGTCCAGTACACGCAGAAGACGGCCAACATCGGCGCCGCCGGCAAGGTCCAGAAAGTCAGGCTGCGGCCCAACCTGAGCTACATCATGGAAGTAGCCGGCTGGAACGCCATCTACTTCAAGGACCCGGCCGAGTTCACCGGGACGCTGACCAGCCCCCGCCTATACGGCACATACCCCACCGATTTTTCAGGTGTCTACGGGAAGGAGTAGGCACTATAAATAAGGGACAAGCAAACTTACTCGCCTGCCGATACAAATTGACCAGCACTGACGGAATGGATTATCCCCGCCATTGGCGGGGGTGCCACCAAAGTACACCAGATCCATCAAGATGCTGCTGTTGAAGTAGGGGCTGCTGATCAAGTGAAGGACGCTTCAGGGAAGGCATCAGCTAAACCTTGGAAACGCAGAATGTGTCTCTTAGTTTTTAGCCCCAAGTGTCCAAAAGGCTTTGAACCGATACAAGATTTAAAAATATAATTTGAAGGATTAAATGAAGAAAGAAGAAAAAACAATATGACACAATTCTTAACTGTCGGCGTGATTGGGAAATCACTAAAAGAAAACGAAAAACGAGTAGCCATTCATCCGGAACATATAAAACGCATTCCACAGAGATTATTAAAAAAATTCACTTTTGAAGAAGGGTATGGGTTGAGATTTGGCATGGATGACAACACTTTAGCCAAACTTACATCAGGACGAGTTGATTCCAGAGAAGAAATACTGAAAAGTTCTGATTGTGTGCTAATACCCAAACCTTTGGTAAAAGATTTGTCTCAGGTACATGAAGATGCAATTGTGTGGGGTTGGCTGCATTGTGCACAACAGAAAGAAATTACTCAAGCATCAATTGAAAGAAAATTAACCCTTATTGCCTGGGAAGAAATGTTTACATGGAGCCGATCAGGTGATAAAAATATGCATATTTTTTATAAAAATAATGAAATAGCAGGCTATGCCGGTGTAAATCATGCGATAAGTCTTATCGGAGTTGTCGGGAATTATGGAAAACCACGAAAAGCAGTGGTACTCAGTTTTGGATCGGTGAGTCGAGGGGCAATATATGCATTGCAAAGTCAGGGATATCGAGATATCACAGTCTATACCTGTCGTGCATCAACAGATGTGAGTGATCAATTGCCTGCAATATCGTTTAAACAAATGAAGAATGACGGTTTAGGAAATTTGCTTGCAGTTGAATCTGACGGCAGTACTCGCCCATTTTCAGAAGCTTTATCAGATGTGCAAATAATTGTTAATGGAACCCTTCAAGATATTGACCATCCAATAATGTTTGTACCTGAAGATGAGGCTGATAAATTGATGAAAGGTACTCTTATTATTGATATAAGCTGTGATGAAGGAATGGGTTTTTGGTGTGCCAAACCAACATCCTTTGAACATCCAATGTTTGAAATAGCAGGTAAATATTATTATTCAGTAGATCACAATCCAAGTTTTTATTGGAATTCTGCCTCATGGGAAATTTCGGAAGCATTACTTCCATTATTATCCATAGTTATTGGGGGACCAAAAGTATGGAAAAATAGCAAAACCATTTCAAAAGCAATAGAAATACGCAATGGAGTAATTCAAAATCCGAAAATTCTTTCATTCCAAAATCGAGAGAAAGAATATCCACACCAATTTCGTTAATGAATTTTATTACAATAAAAATTACATCGTAAAACATAGGTTTTAAATAAATAGGGTTTAAGAAAACCCGTAAAACAAGAAAAAACATGGAAAATTTCAAGGGATATTTATAATGGACATAATAATTGATAAAAAACTTAACAGATTACGAACAATAATCGAAAGAAATAGAGTTGCATTTACTGATGTGGCTAATATTCAACAGTTACAAGTTGGATATGATGTAAGAGCCGACAATTATAGCAAAGAAAGTCAAAGCAGGCAGGATAAGGTACATCAGACTACTTCAACAGACAGGTTCTTTCTTGAAGAACTGAGAGGATTAATCAGCGGCAAAGAAATTGATTATTTAGATGTTGGCTGTGCAGATGGCAGAAGAACTAAGAGGTTTTACAACGAACTGGAGGAATTTTGCCAAATTGACAGACTCAATGCAATCGACTACTCAAGAGAAATGGTTGCACAAGCACAAGGAATTCTGGGACATTCAAACGTTGCATGGGGAAACATTACTGATTTACCTTTTCAGGCTGAATTCAATGTAGTTACCTGTATGTATGGCGTTATTGGACATTTACCGGAGGATTTGATTCAGCAAGCTTTTAATAATCTATCTCAGGCTCTCGTAGATGGAGGCATTCTCTGCATAGATGTTCTTGAAAGAGATCAGAAGTTTCTTAAACAATACCGTTACAACGAAGTCAATAGTAATCATGGGAAATATGTTGCATATTTTGTTAAAGTAGGAGGGAGTCCATTAACGAATGGCAAAGACCAGCGAATAGTCTATACTATGCGGATGTTTACTCCCGGAGAAATAAATGCTTACGCTAAGAATGCAGGTCTTAGACCGGTAGCAGATAAAGAAATTTATCCGGTTGAAAGAGGGGTTGATGAAATGGAATATGCATTAGTACTAAAAAAAGAGTGCTAACAAATCTGTTTGTTTGCTTCGATAAAATATCCACTGTATCGGTTCAAAGCCTTTTGGACATTTGGGTCTAAAAACTAAGAGACACATTCTGCGTTTCCAGGGTTTAATTCACGCCTCCTCTGAAGCGTCTATTGCCTGATTTCCTCATGCTCGTACAGGACTATGTCTCAAAACATTTTTAACCTTTCAAGCCTGAACTCTGTTTCCGATCCGTATCCGGTTCCGTATCCAGTAGAATGTGCGGTTCTTTGCGGTTGTTTGCGGATTCAGTGGATGATAAGGGGTGCCTAAAAAAGGCAATATCAGGAGGACGTTTCTCGAAGTAAAACAATGTCTTGTGCCGCGGATAGGACTCGAACCTACACGTCCTAAGGGACACTGGATCCTAAATCCAGCGGCTTACGACGAGGATTTTGGGAAGTGAGCAGTAATTGGACAGTATTGAAACGACTTCTGTGCAAACTACGGCAAAGGGGTGGGAAAAATGCTGCAAGAATTTGCACTCAAGTCACCATCTGGTACAGCGTTTATGGGTAAGGTTAGGAGTGGCCTATGGAATTTAAATTCCTAACTTTAGGAGCGGTCTAAAGAATAGGCGTAGTTCAATAGTTTGTTATCTCGAATTGTGATCTGTAATATCGATTATACCACAAGCTGGATATCATAATTTCAGGACATGCAGCTTTTCATTATAAATACTACTTGGGCCTAATATCATATGCACCGCACCATTTCCTTTTCTGAATTGCCAGATGTCATACTCAACTCTCTTGTGAAAGCTAACCATAGCGTCGAATTGGCTTGCAATTGCCACCTGGGATTTGCAGGATACAGAGATGATCCACCCACGCTGAGGAAAATACTTCTCAGTGTTCCATCTGGAGTGCGGGCACGTTGTCACCTTGGAATCTTAGAGAGTGATGGGGAATGGGCCGATGACGAACTTGATCGTCTCTTTCGCAACCCGAAAACCTCAATCACTTCGTCTCTTGGACGCTGGGAGGCCTGCGTAACCTGGGAGTGGACTGGGGCTCACTATCTGATTATATAGATCGAACCTTTGTATTGGTCGCTTCTATACAGTTTAACTACAGAACAATGCATCCTAACGTGAATATCTTCATTACAGATGATACGGATGAGCTTGGCGCGAGAATTGACCTATTTGAAAATGTCTGGTCATGCAGTAGTCATCTCAGCAAAGTGTACCGATCACCTGAAGCAGAGCTGATAGAAGGTTGGAACCATCTTGTGGAGGTTTCGAAAGCCGACTGGGACGGCTTTTTTCGTCTATTAGTCTCTTCTCCAAGTATACTACACAAGATCTCTCCCCGGAAATTCGAAGAGTCTGTAGCAGAACTACTCGCTCGTAGCGGTATGGAGGTCAGGCTGACTCCATACACCAAAGATGGTGGGAGAGACATAATTGCTACCCCTACGGGTGCCATAGGAGATTTCCTATATTTGGTCGAGTGTAAACACTACCGCCCTGATTTCCCAGTTGGTATTTCTTTGGTTTGTGAGCTATACGGGATTGTGGAAATGGAGCGTGCCACCGCTGGTATTCTATTCACTACTTCAAGATTTACTTCCAGTGCTCAAGCGTTCCGCGATACTGTGAAGCATCGCTTGTCATTACGCGACTACATTGACCTAATCGAGTGGATTACGCGAATGATGGATAACTGATCACGGGAATAGTCTCACAAACCATCCTTTCTAACACTCACTTTTCCAAGTCTCAAAAAGGTGTCCTATTTCCAGTCTATACGACTCTGGATCCTAAATCCAGAGCCTCTCGACGAGGATTTTAGGAAATGTGCAGTAATTGTGCAGCGTCGAGCCTAGGAACTTTTCTGATAAGTTCCTTTATCGGAAGGAACGTTGTAGATCCGTTCAATTTGACCAATAAACAATAACATACTCACAAATTAATCAGTATACAAATTCACTCTATTCGTTCGAGTTCGGTTGTTCGTAGAAGTTTCTCGATCCCTGTAGATTTTCATCCTTGAGTCGATAGACCTCTGAGTATTCGACCCATTTACCTGACGAAGTAGTGGCTTCTCCCAACACGTTTTTCTCACCTATTACGGTCCAAATGAGTGAATAGCCATTGCTAGACAGATATCGGTCGAACATGTCTTTTCTAACTAACAGCCCTAGATAGCGATGCCCTTTCAAAGCAGGATCAAATGCAATACACAGACCGCTATTGTCCTCCCACTGGCTATTTTCAGGGTTCCATCGTAATCCCATTCCTTCGATAATCTCCGGATTGGGAAAAGTGCACGATACCCCCTCACCGACCGAATTATCGTAGTCGTTGGCGGCATTGCGATAGCTTTCAACCGTGACACGTACATTTGCGGGGAGAGTATGATGGCCTGCCTTGTCTGTCCACCCGTCCCGTCCATAGTAATATGTGTTTTGGGCTATATAGGAAGCCGCCCAAGGGTATTCACCGACATACACTTGTCTGAGATCAACAGATTCGGGCATCCACCGACCATAGATATTCTTGTCCTTGGCCCACTCGAACAGATCGTCACTGTCTTCCTTTTTCATGAGGTAGCTACGAAGCTGATACCATATCCGCCTATCTGGCTTCTGGTCCCGTTCCTCATGGGGTAGCCGAGGCTCTTCCCACTCAAAATGTGTCTCAAGAGCGTAATAATCAATCCCTCCAGAAGGATTATGCACGATGATGAGTGGTTTAGTATCTGGAAAATCGTCTGTGCCAAGTCGCCATTCCAGTGACACAGGATTCGAGGTCCAATCGTATTCTACAGGGGCGAGCCAACTAATCTCGTGACCCTTGCCATACAAACTAGGTGACTTGGATACAAGAGTGTGGGACGGGTCGATGTCTCGCACACTGAGTTCCCAAGGACCGTCATATATGCTGGGTCCCACATCGATGTAATCGGGCATCATGTAAAAGTTATCACTTAATCGTGCGAGCGCCTCATGGTAGCCTATCCATTGGTATTTCTTTCCGATCCTTTCAATTCTTGCGCCTTCTCTACGGTGAAGGTGATACCCTGTGTCGAACTCGCCAAACCGTTTGTTTGTATATCCCATATCGATAACCCGCTGAAAAATGAAGCGCAAAACCAGTTCACTACTCATGCGTCTATCATCTTGGTGGGTCAGGTTCCCGTAGTAGGGCACCACAATATCATCGTACGCTTGGCGTTTCTTACCTCTGAGCGATTTCAAGAAATCCGTTTCCGCGGCTACTATTTCTTCATCTGATGGCATGTCAGGTTCCGGACCTTTTTCGCCTATTGGCAGGAGAACTCGGATTCCAGCAAAACGAACCCGTTGGAACTCCTCCCATAACACTCGCTGTCGCTCAGTTAAACTCGCGATGAAGGCCTTATATTTCTCCATAAGGCTCGGTTTCCATCCCTCACATAGGGGGACGGATGACCAGGGCAAGCGGGAACCAACGACATATTCACCGAAGTCGTGGATAAACCCAAGCAAAGAGGAATACACTCTAGATATTCCATTTTCTGTTCTGGGAGTCTTCTCCTGCAGGTCAACATACTTCTTCAGGTCATCGGCGCTTGGTATATCATCAGGCCATACGGAATTGTACGGAGGCCGAATTTTCTTCTTTAGGAGACGAATATCGAGTCTGCGATGAAGGACCAGCTCGATCACTCCTCGTGCATAATCCCTTAACAGGATATGGGGGGGTGGACTACCGTTTTTAAAGACAACATTGTAAACGTCCTGAGCCAGCCCCTTGATATTCTCATTATCATCACTTCGAAGGGCACAGCCGTAGGCTACGGCGTATACCCGTTCTGCCATATAGGGATCGTTTACATCTCTGAACGTCTTCACAACTTCACGCAGAACTGCTATTTTTGGGGTTAGCAAATTGACAAGGGCCTTAGTAGACCGATCACGCATTGCGCGATTGGTTGATGTAAGAAACCAACAGAGAGTAATGGCTAATAATCGAATAATTTCATCGCTTATGTGCGATTTGTCTGAAGGTGATAGAGCCCATTCGATTATCCGCTCTATGGGGTACCCTTCATAGTAGCTCTCCTGAAGAAATATGGTCCACCAAGAATCACGCTTTGCCATCTCAAACTTGCTAAGATGTCGATGAAGCAAGTCTGCGTTGAACGGGTGATCGGGGTTTGAGGAAATAGCCAAGAGTGCGTTTAGGAACTCATGATGGGAGCCTCTATACTTGGTAACCTCACTATTTATGTAGTCAAGTGCTGTTTCAACTTCTAGCCTAGCTGGGTCTCTCCAAATCAAGCTCTCTACAAAAGCAGATCTGGTAGTGCTGAATGCACTTGCGTGAGGAGCCACTTGA
>VRUG01000079.1 GCA_019456255.1 Planctomycetota bacterium
GATAAACGAACATAAACCCAGAAAAGTGTTACCCATGTGCTCGGTATAAAGTGTAACCCATGTTTCGGTTGACACACCGTTATGCTTACCTGTCCCCAAGGGAGCCACCGGCACGGTCGGTGGTTCTCACCTCCACACCACCATAAAAAAAAAGCCCCGCTTTTAGCAGGGCTTTTCGGTTTTAAGCATAGATGTCAAATTAACCAGGAATTACATTTGTCGCACATGGACCCTTCTTACCTTCTCCAACCTCGAACTCAACCTTTTGACCTTCGTCTAAAGTTGCGTAACCTTCGGTCTTGATCTCTGAGTGATGAACGAACAAGTCATCCCCACCCTCGTCTGGAGTGATAAAACCAAATCCCTTGCTTGCATTAAACCATTTTACTGTACCTGTACCCACTTTAATTCTCCTTGGCCCATAATACTAGGCCGCATTAAACTATATCTCTCAGTTTCAATTTGCTGGACAACAATCTCGAGAGACGAAAGATTATTACCCATTCAAGCCGAAACTATAACATAGCCAAAACCCTCACACAACAAAAAAATAAAAAAAAATTACCAACATCCATAAATTTCCACAGAATCCCTAAAAACCACACAAATACCCCAACTTAACACGCGACACACCGCTAATACCTTCACTTTTGACTTTACAACCTAATATCATGGATATAAACCATTTTTGTTTACAAATTTATAAAAAAGCGTATAATCCTTTATAATTACTTCACAGGGCGGAAATGGCGCAAAATTCTAAAATTGAATGGACACAATGCACTTGGAATCCGGTGACCGGATGTACCAAAATCAGTAAAGGCTGTAAAAATTGCTATGCTGAGCGAATGTCCCGCCGCCTAAAGGCCATGGGGCAACCGAATTACAGAAACGGCTTTAAGGTAACCACCCATCCCCACGTACTTGAAACACCATTGCGGTGGAAACAGCCGCGTACTATTTTCGTTAATTCCATGAGCGACCTTTTCCATAGACTCGTTCCGCTTAATTTTATTAAAAAAATATTCGATGTAATACTGGACTCTCCGCAACATCAATTCCAGATTTTAACCAAACGCTCTTCCCGTCTCCAGCAATTAAATCGCACACTTGATTGGCCTGTAAATGTTTATATGGGCGTTACTGTCGAAAGCGCTGATTATGTCTACCGAATCGACCATCTAAGAGAAACTAATGCTGCAATAAAATTTCTTTCGTTAGAACCGCTTTTGGGCCCAATCCCAAATCTCAATCTCAAAGGCATCGACTGGGTAATTGTAGGCGGTGAATCAGGCCCGGGCGCAAGACAAATAAAACCAGAATGGGTCACAGATATTCGGGACCAATGCCTAAAAGCAGAAGTACCATTTTTCTTCAAACAATGGGGCGGCGTAAATAAGAAAAAAACAGGTAGAGCTCTCGAAGGAAAAATCTGGAGCCAAAAACCAGAAACAAAAAAATGGGGGCAATTATGTTATGTTTAAACTTTCTAAACCTGAGGATGAAAAAGAAGAAAATAAAAGCGGTTAGGGATTAGAAGAACATGGAAAAAGGGAAAAGTAAGAAATAAATTACAACTAAGCAAATATAGAACTAAAAAGATGGCACTGACTCTCGGAAATATTAAAACTAATCTCAATGGCTTTCAGCGTATCACTGAGTTAAATAACCAACTTGCTGAAGACTGTGAAATAGATATATCAAGTTGGTTTGATGCCAATATGTGTGCTCTACTTGGTGCAATCTTTTATAGGAAAAAAAAGGAGAACAAGGTAATTCGTATTTCTGATATTTCTTCGGATGTAAAAGAAATCTTACAGAAAAATCATTTTCTTTCGTATTTTGGAGGTGAAGAAAGACCGGATAGTTATGGAACTACCATCGAATACCGACAATTTGAAACGGTTGGTAATGTGTACGAACAATTTCGGAAATATGTTATCACATATTTTAGGTCGAAAGGTCTTCCCAAAATGACTCTTGCATTACTTAAAAGATTCCGCGAGAGCTTATTTGAAATTTTTTTGAATGCCGTTGAACATTCATATACTCAAGAGGGTATCTTTGCTTGTGGTCAGTTTTTCCCGAGGCGGCAACGTTTGCATTTTACTATCGCGGATTTAGGAATCGGAATCGATGGTAATATCTACAGACAATTACAAAAGCGATTGTCTGCAGAAGATGCAATTAGGTGGGCAATTAGTGGCAAGACTACCCGACGAGGTAGGTCTGGTGGCCTTGGACTTCAATGGATTCAAGATTTCATTAAACTGAATCAAGGACGATTAATCATTGTTTCAGGTGCAGGGTATTGGGAATTGTCGAAAGGAGTAGTTTCAACCCATACATTTTCCGAACCATTTCCGGGAACAGCGGTAACTATTGTTATTGACACCGCAGATAAAAATTCTTATTGTCTTAGTTCAGAGATTGACTCGTCAGATATTTTCTAAAGCAAAAGAAAGGTAAGAATAATGAGTATCACAGAAAAAATCAATATCGTCTTAATTGTTGGAAACAATATTTGTGTGTCCGCAGAAGACGGAGTAAAAGTGTACGATGTGATTTCAAAAGCTTTACGGGAGGGTAAAAATATTGAAATATCTTTTAAGGGTATAGAGGATCTTACGTCACTTTTCCTAAATACCGCTATTGGACAATTATATAATAATTTTCAAGAAGATGAACTCAAAAAAAGACTAACTGTTGTTAATGCAGACCCTCAGGATTTAGATACCCTCAAGCGTTCCGTTGACCGTGCAAAGGATTATTTCAAAGACCCTGAACGATTCCATTCCGCTACAGATGAAATATTGGGGGACGATAATGAATAAGATTAAAGATATAAGTTCGTATTCTTTTTTAAAAGAGGAGAGTTTTTTCTTAGATGCAAATATCTGGTTGTCAGTTTATGGGCCTATGGCTTACCCGCGTAAAAGAACATCAATTTATGCAAATGCTCTATGTAACATTCGAAAAACAAACTGCTTTATTTTTATAGATGTTCTAATCTTGTCTGAATTCATTAATACCTATGCCAGATGGGAACATAAGCAATCTTCTTTAAGAACAAAGAGATTCAAGGATTTCAGAAAAAACAAAGCTTTTATTCCAGTTGCTGAAGATATTGCAGTTAATGCGAAACGTATTACTAAACAATGCCAATGTTGTGATTCCAATTTTACAAGTATAGATATTGAAGCATTACTTACTGAATTTGAGAAAGGAAACTCAGATTTTAATGATCAGGTATTTTCCGAAACCTGCAAAGCCAAAAAATTAATTCTTGTTACTGATGATAGTGATTTCAAGGATTCAGAACTAACCATACTTACCGCAAATGGTCATTTGCTGCAAGCATAAAAGTCTTTTTACAATATGGCTTTCTCCCCAATAAAAAAAGGTGCGCCAGCTTTCGCCAACGCACCCTCTAAATACTATTCACAAATCACAAACTACTTATTAACCACCGCCGCCTGTGCTGCCGAAAGCCTCGCAATCGGAACCCTAAACGGAGAACACGATACATAATTCATGCCTACTCGATGGCAAAAGTCGATAGAACTCGGCTCACCGCCATGCTCACCGCAAATACCAATCTTCAAACCCTTGCGAGCCTTCCTGCCGAGCTTTATCCCCATCTCTACCAGCTTACCAACACCAGTCTGGTCAAGAGCCTGGAACGGGTCAACCGCGTAAATCCCCGAATTAACATACTCACCGAGAAACTTACCAGCGTCATCACGGGAAAAGCCCATCGTCATCTGAGTCAAATCGTTCGTACCAAAGCTAAAGAACTGGGCCTCCTTCGCAATCTCGTCAGCAGTCAATGCCGCACGAGGCACCTCGACCATCGTACCTATCATATACTCAATCTTCTGCTTGCGTTCCTTGAACACAATATTGATCTCATCAACGATCTGATCTTTCACAATCTTCAATTCCTCAACCGCACCTACCAGCGGAATCATTATCTCTGCCAATACCTTTACACCAGACTTCTTAACATTAAGAGCTGCCTCAATTATCGCGCGAGCCTGCATACGATATATCGACGGATATGTCACTGCCAAACGACAACCTCTATGACCAAGCATCGGATTAAACTCATGAAGCTGACTAACCTTCCTCTTAACGTCAGCAGGACTAACCTTCAAACGCTTCGCCATCTCTGCCTGATTCTCCTTTTCATGCGGCAAAAATTCATGTAAAGGCGGGTCAAGCAACCTAACAGTCACCGGCAATCCTGCCATCGCCTTAAAGATTCCCTCAAAGTCACTTCGCTGATAAGGTAGCAGCGTCTTCAAAGCACCCTCGAATTGCTTCTTAGCAACCGAATGCTCCTTGACAATCGCCTTCTTCTCCTTGTCACTCGAAGCCTCATCCAACTCAGCCAGCATCTTATCATAATCGTCAGCAGCCAATATCAAAGAACGTATCGCCCAAATCCTGTCACCTTCAAAGAACATATGCTCGGTCCTGCAAAGCCCAATTCCTTCTGCCCCGAACTCACGAGCTCTCTTTGCGTCTTCCGGCGTATCGGCATTCGTCCTCACGCCAAGCCGCCTCGCGGAATCACAAATCCGCATAAACCGCTCAAACGAACCGCTCATCTTAGGCTCGACCGTCCCAAGCGTTCCCTTCATAACTTCACCGCTTGTCCCGTCAAGACTGATCCAATCGCCTTCCTTAATCGTCAGCTTCCCGACATTCATCTTCTTAGCCTTATAATGAATATGCAAATCGCTAACACCCGCAATACAGCACTTACCCATCCCGCGAGCTACTACTGCCGCATGAGATGTCATTCCGCCGCGAGCCGTCAAAATCCCTATCGCCGCATCCATCCCGCCGATATCTTCTGGACTCGTCTCGATCCTCGTCAAAATAACTTTCTTTCCCTTCTTCTTCCACGCCTCTGCCGTATCAGCATCAAACACTACCTGCCCGACAGCTGCACCAGGCGACGCCGGCAATCCTTTTGTAATTACATTACGTTTGGCCTTCGGGTCAAAATGAGGATGCAAAAGTCGGTCAAGCTGTTCCGGTGTCACACGCATCACTGCCTCTTTCTTAGGTATGAGTCGCTCCGCCACCATATCAACTGCGATACGAATCGCCGCCTCTGCCGTTCGCTTACCCGTCCTCGTCTGTAAGATATAAAGTTTTCTTTCCTGAATCGTGAACTCCATATCCTGCATATCTTTATAATGTTTTTCAAGCCGAGTCATCAACCGCGTCAACTGCGTATAGATCACAGGCATTTGTTTTTGAAGTTTCTTTAATGGCAGCGGCGTACGAATCCCCGCCACAACATCTTCACCTTGTGCGTTTATAAGATATTCACCGTAGAACTCTTTTTTACCATTACTCGGATTTCGTGTAAAGCATACGCCCGTCCCGCAGTCCTCGCCCATATTCCCGAAAACCATCGCCTGAACATTCACTGCCGTTCCAAGCAATCCGGTAATATTATTGAGCTTACGATATTTGATAGCTCTATCTATCATCCACGATTTGATTACTGCGTTAATCGCGAGTGTTAATTGTGCCTTACCATCTTGCGGAAAAAGTTTCCCAACATGTTTTTTATAAACCACTTTGTACTTCTCAACTACATCTTTCAACTGCTCAGCCGAAAGGTCGCTATCAAGCTGAACTTTCGCCTTCTTTTTCGCCGCATCCAATACTGCCTCGAAATATTCATGATGACATCCCATTACCACGTCACCGAACATATCAATAAACCGACGATATATATCATATGCAAACCTCGCATTTTTCGTCTTCGCAATTATCCCCTCAATCACTTCATCATTCAGCCCCAAATTCAACACAGTATCCATCATTCCGGGCATCGATACAGCTGCTCCGCTGCGGACGGAAACGAGGAGGGGGTTTTTGGGGTCGGAGAGTTTTGCCTTCATGGATTTTTCGAGCTTGGCGATGTTCTTGTCAATCTCAGCTGCCAGGCCGGATGGCCACTTTGCGCCGCTGCGGTAATACTCGGCGCAAACCTTAGTGGCAATAGTGAAACCCGGAGGGACCGGAATGCCTAAACTCGTCATCTCAGCAAGATTGGCGCCTTTGCCGCCTAATAACTCCTTCATCGTTGCGTTTCCCTCAGCTTTGCCTGAGCCAAAGAAGTAAACTCGCTTTTCTGCCATCTTTGTACATCTCCTAAATAAAATGAATGTCAAAAAATAAACTAAGCTCGATTAGCGAATTGTACTAAGACGATTAGCACAAGACGCTTAGAGAAATAAAGGTAGGTACTGTATTGTAATAGTTGTTGGTTGTCAACGAATTAAACACCTTTTTGTGAAATAAAAAAGTAGAGAAAGGAAGTCTTGAACTTATAGGGCGTAAAAAGGGGCGAAAGTTCCAGGTTTTGAGCTTATAGTTATGGGGTCTTGGGAATAATCTCAAGCAATTCAGTTACAAATTCAATCCATGGTCAAAATCCGGTCGGTACTCTGCAGGGACAGTGTCGCGTATGTCATCAATATTTTGAGTTTTCCCCTCTATGAAATTGTGGTAGGTAGTAATATTCACAAAAAATTCATTGCAATTTACGCGGTTCGTAATATTCCCATTTCCTGCCTTTAAGTCACAATTATTGGCAAAAGGGAAATCGTTGATATAAATGTGAATTCTCCCCTCGTTACCCCATGCACCCTGGTCTTTATTAGGCTCCCATACAATAGACGTTGTACCATTTGATTTTGCTAAATAACCCAAGAGTTCATAATATTCATTTTCACTTGCAAAATGAACTTGTTTTTTTTTGCCAAAATTACGCTTGTACATAATGAACCCTTTCCTTTCATGCACTCATACTCCAGTGTTCTATTAATTTAGAGCGAATTTCATTGAAAACTAAGTTATTAGGCCAGTCAGTATCAAGGCCTGTATTAATTACATAAATGAAGTCATTGAGAGAATATTCAAATTCGCCATTAGATATCGCATCCTCTATGCTTTGTGATTTTGCTACTAAGCAGTCCAATTGATAGGGTTTGTCTATTACTCTTGTGTTATGGTTGGGATGAGCTTTTTCCATATGCTGTTGAACGGTAAGCTTTATTAGATTTTCTAGATAATCAGCGATTTGGGGATACTCATTTTCAGGGAAAATATGGTGGACACAGGTAGCAACACCCCTTGACCACTTATCATGTAGTTCAGACTGCGAATATTTATTTCGGATAAACCTCTTGGCTTTTTCAATACGATTGGCCTGACCCCCTAAAACTGTACCATTGCGAATTAGAGAGTATCCGATAAAATGAGTTGGTTTTATGGAAAGGA
>VRUG01000009.1 GCA_019456255.1 Planctomycetota bacterium
AGCGTCACCACCCAAGGCATTAGCGGGACGAACCATATTAGTGCAGATCAACTTCTAGATGAAATTGAAACTGCAGCAGGTGGTAAGAGGGTTACAAACTCAAGGCCAGATAAGAAGCAACACGTCCATAAAAAGCACCACGTACACGCATAGGGAGGTTAAAATGGAAAGAAAAATGAAAGAAGTTTTCAATTCGATGCTAAGTCGTTGTGGCGAAGTTACCTTTTTAAACTATGACATATTGGAACGGCAAGAAGAAACCTTAAAAGCGGATTTTGAAATGACGGTTTTAGCGGAACAAGTTATGAACCTTTACGACGAAAAAGTAAAGTCAGATAACGATTTTAATGAAAGGGCAAAACAGTTAAGGGATCTTGCACAGAAAAGAATTAAAGAAATTACTAGTGAAAAATACATCTAATACCTAAACTACATTTAAAAAGGAGAGTAAAAATGGAGAGTCTAAAGCAGTTGTTGACAGCACTAAGGGCAGGGTATCCATATTTGTATGTAGAGACTAATGAAATAAATGAAACGGTAAATTCTATTGTTGACACAGTTGAAAATTACCAAAACGTTAATGGGGACAAGATTTACTGGCCGGCACTATGGGACTTTGAAAAGTCTCCAGATCCAGAACAAGTACTTCTTCTGTTAGAAGAAAGTGCAAAAGGGACTGTTGTTGTAGCAAAGAACTTTAACTGGTTTTTAAAAAAGGAATACGAAGGTATTGACAAAGCAATTGTTTCAGCGCTCCAAAACAATTCAGATATTTATTCATCAAGGGACTACAGAAAGGCTTTAATAATCGTTTCAAATGAAAGCTTTGGCTCTGCTATTCCAAAAGAGATCAATAAAGACTTCTTTCCAGTTCAATTTGAACCGGCGAGTCGAAGTGAGATTGAAAGAATTTACGATAGTATTGTAGATGGCGCGAAAGATAATCCAAAGTTTAAGAATCCGAGCGAAGAAGAAAAGCAGATTGTTATCGATTCTGCACTTGGCATGACAAGGAGAGACTGTACTAACGCTTTAGCTTACTCCATTATCGATGATGGCGGGGAACTCAAAGCAAAAACGGTCTCTAAGTTGAAAGCAAAAGATATCGAAAAGACTGCAGGTATTAAGTTTGGGGATTACCCAGACACATTTAAGACGCTAAAGGGATACGAGGTTGTAAAAGACTTTGTACTTGGGACTATTAAAAGTCCTCTTTCAAAAGGTATTATGTTGTTGGGTCCTCCAGGGACTGGAAAAACTAAGTTCTCTAGGTGTATTGGAAACGAAGTGGGACTTCCAGTATTTGAAATGGAATGCGCGGAGTTATTTGGTGGTTTGGTTGGCGATTCTGAAAAACTATGGGGTGAACTAATAAGGTTCATTACTGCAAACGCCCCATGTATTTTATTGATAGATGAAATTGAGAAAGGTTTTGCTGGTGCTGGCGGGTCAAGATCAGGTTCTGCCGGTACAGATGGCGGGACTACAACTAGATCAACCTCTCAGTTCTTAAAGTTTTTGTCAGATGGAAGGCCCGAAGGTATATATGTTATTGCAACGTGTAATGACATATCGGCATTGCCCCCTGAATGGGTACGACCAGGTAGATGGGATACTAGCCCATTTTTCGTAGACCTTCCTAATGATGAAGAGAAAGTGGAGATACTAGAGTATTACAAAGAGCTTCATGGGGTGGTTGGAACTCCAGCGGATATGCATGGTTGGGCTGGCGCAGAGATAGAAGCCGTATGTAGGATCTCAAAGATGAGAAGTGAGACAATTGGTGAGGCGGCACGTTGGGTTATTCCAAATAGCGTTACAATGGGTGATGAAATTAAGTCGTTGAGAAAATGGGCAGAGAAAAGAACAATATCAGCCTCAACTACTATTAAAAGAAAGAAAGCCAGGGCGGTTGAATTATAGCAGTTAACATTTGACTGGGATGGCATAACGCCATCCCAGAAAGGAGAGAAGACAATGGCAAGGGTAGAAGAGTTAATGGATACGAGCAGGACAGATTTGAGGGTCATTCTCGAAAAACTTCTAGAACAAGATGAGAAGATGCCAAGGAAGAAAGCAACAAAGGCAGAACTAGTAAATATGATCCTTGAATACCAAGATGGGCCGGTCGCTAAAGAGGCGGAAGCAACTATTGATGGAAAAGATGTAATGGAAATAGCGTTGAAGGCGGGGATTCTGTACCGGATCGATTCTAGTTGCTGGTGGGGAAAGACTACCAAAGTAAGAGATGGTGAAATTGACGCTCCAAAAGAAATTATTTCGGGTATGAAAGTCCTGGTTGACCCCAAGACACTTGGACCCATGAGGTCTTTGATTGGGTACTCTGACAGAATTCTGAAAAACATAGGGTACTCGTTCATTGGTATGAAGGGCGTTTACTGGATTCCGAAGGCGTTCATTTCCAGAACTGACGAAAGGGTAAGCGTGATTGAAGGAGAGTTTAGTCAAGCAAGAAAGGAATTCTTTTCTAATTATGAGTTGTACAAAAAAGAGTGGAGAATAAAGAGCAAAGAGTATTACGACCCGGACGCGTACCCTGCTGTTGGTGATTTTGAAAGGTTAAAGAAATTCAAACTTCAGAAAAGGAAGTTCTCAATTTCACTCCCGGAAAAAGGTACTGGCGTTTTAACAGGTGCCGAGTATAACGATGAAAAGAAAAAGCAGATTGATGAAATGAAAGAGTTCTTTCAAGACACTATTTCTGTTTTGGCGGGCAGGTTCTACAAGATGGTTAAGTCTTTAAAGGAAAAGTTAGATAGCGGGAAACCGGTCAAACAGAAAACGTTAGATGCCATGAAGGAGTTTGGGAAGACTTTTGATGCGTTTAATGTTACTGGCCATAAAGAGTTAAAGTCTTTGGTTACTGAATGCTTTGGGGTGCTAGGCACTGCTGATATTGAAGATTTGAATTTGTCTAAAGGTGGTGCTAAAAATGACCTTTACAGGGCCAAGATGATTAAAGGAATGGACGCGGTTGTTGACAAGTTTGATAAGAGTAAGGATGAAAGGCTCACCCGGGCACTTGAATTCTAAACCGTTGTAGTTAAGGCCTGTACTAAGTACAGGCCTTGGCATTAAAAGGAGAGTAAAATGATAGATCTGGAATTCGGCAAGAGTTTACGCGAAATTTGGAATTCCCTTAACGTTGGGGACTGTGTTTCTGTGGAAATATTAGAACCTTTAGTGATTGACCACCACCACGGCACTTTCAAAAATAGCCCCGAGACGATTTTAAAGAAGATTAGTAATTGGTTAGTAAATACAGTTAGAGGAACGCAAGTTGTTGCCGAAAGAGTTAGCCGTGGTAACTACCGGAAGACGAAAGATTATCAAGACTTAGGAAGGGTGAGAAAGAAGCCTACTCCCGGAAAAAGTCGGCCTGGCCCAACCGTTAGCCCTTCCGAGTTGGGGGAAATGGTTATAAATTGTATTCTTACTCTTAGATCAAATAACGTTTCCCTTACAGAAAAAAACGTTTCATTGACGCACCAGTTGAGGGACGCAACTGAGGAGGTAAAAAGGTTAAGGTTCCAGGTAAAAGAATTGAAAGAACAGATCTGTAATGGCTCTGGTAGGCGAGTTCCGCTGAGTGATTTAAAATAAAACTTTTCATTAAAGGAGAAAGACAATGCCGTACAAAAAGCCGAAAGTTAAATTAGTTGGCGAAGATGGGAACGCATTTGCTATTCTTGGCACAGTTAGCAAAGCCATGAAAAGGCCGGTGCTACTTCAGAAGAAGTGGACGAATACATGAACGAGGCAACGGATGGTGATTACGACCATTTGTTGCAGACTACTATGGAGTACGTTGACGTTAAGTAGTTAGAAAAGTTTTTTTACTCTTAAATCAAACAACATTTCCCTTACAGGACAAAACGTTTCATTACGGGATCAGTTGAAAGATGCGATCGAGGAGGTAAAAAGGTTAAGGTTCCAGGTAAAAGAATTGAAAGAAAAGATTTATAGTGGCTCTGAAAGGCAGGTCCGTATGGATGATTTAACTGCATGATTTAAAATAAAACTTTTCATTAAAGGAGAAAAACAATGCCGTACAAAAAGCCGAAAGTTAAATTAGTGGGTGAGGATGGGAATGCATTTGCTATTCTTGGTAAAGTTAGGAAGGCTTTGGTAAGAGCCGGTGCTACCCCAGAAGAAGTGGACAAGTACACAAAAGAAGCAACGACTGGAGATTACGAACATTTGTTACTAACTACTTTTAAGTACGTTGACGCCGAGTAGTTAGAAAAGTTTTTCATTATAAAAGAGGTCAAGGGTCCTATACGGATTCTTGACCTCTTTTTTTGCCCAAAATTTGAGAGAAATTGTATTCTCTCTTACACGCTATCTGGACCAAGGAAACTAAAAAAAGAGAGCGAGTCATTATAACGAAGGAACCCAGGCCTTTCAAGCGAGCCAAGGTGTATAAGAAACCCATTACATGCAAGTGAGCCAGTTATTACAAGAAACCCAATATAGGGAAGCGAGCCAAAACTTTTAAGCAACCCAGAAATAGGAAGCGAGCCACGATGTTGAAGAAACCCATAGCAAAAAAGCGATCTTACTTATGTCTATAACAATTGAAATCGGCAAGGTTTATTCAAAAATAAGTGGCGATTACCCAGTATCTGCTCTCAGAAAAGAACTCTCCTATCTTCCGCGGGGGTACCAATTTATGCCAAGGTATCGGATGAAACAGTGGGATGGACGAATACATTTGATGAGTATTGGAGGGAAGTTCCCCTCTGGTTTGTACCCTACAGTAAGAAAATTCTTAATTTCCCGTAACTTAAAATTCCAGGTAAAGAGGGTATATAGGATACCTACTGTACAGGATGTCATGCAACCAAATAATACTAAGCTACGCGACTACCAGTTAGAAGCGGTACGCGTTGCATTAAAGAAGACTCGAGGTGTTCTTAAACAACCTGCTGGTTCTGGAAAAACTCTTGTCGCGTCTTCCATTATTAAAACTCTCAACCGCCCTACTGTTTTTCTTACCCATAAGAAAGACCTTCTATACCAAACTAAAAGAGTATTTGAAGAGGAAATAGGTAAAGATAAGATTGGTTTAATTGGCGATGGCATTGTGGAAACGAACCAGATAGATATTGTTAGTATTCCTACTATATCGAGGACTCCAACTAAATTTAAATCATATTTTAAACGCAAAGAAGTTTTAATAGCAGATGAAGTGCACCATGCTCAAAGTAATACCTGGTACAAAACTATAATGCAGATACCAGCGATGTACAGGTTTGGTTTAACTGCTACTCCACAATCAGGTGATAAGTTTTTGCTACTTGAGGCCTGTACTGGTAAAGTCATTTATACAACCGAATATGGTGAGCTGATTAAAGATAAGTATTTGTCGAAACCAAAAGTTCTTCTTTTAAAAGTTACTAAGCCCGATATACCAGATCGGCAGGAATACCAGACTGCCTACCGGGATGGGATTGTTCAAAATAAATGGCGGAATAGGATAATAGCAGGAATTGCTAAGAAACTCTGTTCTCTTCGTCTTGATCCAGTTTGTATCATAACTAAATTTATCGAACATGGATCTAACATCGAGAAAGAAGTTTCGTCTGTTGGGTTAGAGGACTACAGGTTTATTCACGGGCAACACTCTGCCCAAGAAAGGATGGAGGTGATCCAAAATGTATTAACTGGGAAAGTAAAGGTTCTCATAACCTCCCCGATCTTCGGGGAGGGGGTTGACATACCACCTCTACGCTCAATGATTCTTGCGAGTGGTGGTTACAGTTATATTAAGGTTATTCAAGAGGCTGGGAGGGGAATGAGGTCTACTGAATCTAAAAGTGAAGTACTGATAATAGACTTTTTCGATGATACCCATTCGTACTTACTTAAACATTCTAAACGTCGTAGAAATATATATAAGTCAGAATTACTTTCCAAGGTCACTCCGCCTGTATATAACTCCCTCGATCTACTTTTCGAAAACCTATACTAAGATGCTTACTACTACTCTCTATACATTTTCTCAGAGAACTCGTTCTCTTCTACTCTTCTCTCGTTCTCTTCTACTCTACTTACTTTACACATTTACTCTAAATACTAAAAGACTATATAGTGGGTCCCCCAGACCCACTCTTGTATACAATCTTTTTGTAAAAATTTACCAAAAGTTTTTAAAACTTTTTTGTATTCTATCTATATTAGCTTATTTTAGCTAAACTAGGGGGTATATGTTTAAAAGAAGAAAGATGAAAGGGAGAACCGCTAAAGACTTTGTTAATCTTTGGAGGTCTCATTACAAGGGAAAGGTTGGGTCGGAGTACTACGTATCGTGGGGTTTGGATACTAGTATATTTCGTCGCCTCATGGCTACTTACTCTAACAAAGAGTTGCTTGAACTAATTGAGTTTGCGTTTTCCGATTCTCAAGTTACTAAATATTTAAGAGATCGAGGTTATCCTATAAACCTATTTAAGTCCTGTGTTAATACTTTCTCCTCTGCACTTCATGATCCAGTATCTAGTATTCCTAAGTGGGAGTTGGAACTTGATACTCCATATTGGGATGATTCAAGAATTAGTTATATTTGGGCTAAGATATGCGCAGGGGATATTAATGCGCTTGTTGAATATGTTGACGACCAGTACTACTGGAAATTATTGCTGGCTAAACTATTACTTCAGAATGGCGGTGTTCCAAAAAAAGTGAAGAAGTTCTATGAGATGTGGGAATGTAAAGAAACTGTTGAGCGGAGAGCTATGAATGGTAGTACGAAAGAGGTCAGCAAGGAAGCCTTCTGAAAGCGTTTTAGAGTACATAAAAAGGAAGAAGTGGGCTTACGAAGAAAGTGCGGGTAGGTTGGTAGTTAAGACTTGTCCCTATTGTAGTGACTCAGATAAACATTTTTATGTGAATCCAGTCACTTCCCAATTCTTGTGTTTTAAGTGCGACGTTAATGGGAATCTTTACAAGTTAAAGAAAGACCTTGGCGACATTTCACCTTTATCATCCCTTCCATCAAACTTTAACATAACTAAAGAAAAATACAATAAAGTTCGTAGAGGAGTATTACTAAATCATAAGGCTCTACTTGGAGACCCAGATGGCTTAGAAACTGTAAAGGCTAAATGGGGTTTTGAAGTCGATGATGTTAAGAAGTTTAAACTTGGGATACAAGTCAAAGGAGGAAAGAAATGGATTGTTATACCATACTTTGAGAATAATAAAATAATTAATGTTAAAATGGAGACTCTTCCTCCAGCAAAAAAGAAGTTCCGTAGATTAAAGGGTATGAAGAGTGGGTTATTTAATGTTGACGATGTAAATCGTAAACTTAAATACATATTTTTATGCGAGGGAGAATCTGATACTATAAGTCTTATTAGAATTGGCGTAAAGAACGTTGTTGGGGCGTCTGTTGGGGCTCGTGGATTTAAGCCAGAGTGGTACGATCTTATTAATGAGTTTGAAAGGATATACATTGTTTATGATAATGATGTTGCCGGGCAAGAGGGGGCTAGAAAAATAGCGAAGAGAATAGGCATGAATAAGTGTCTTAATATAGAAATTCCAGTTGAAGTTGAGATTAATGATGTAACTGACTTTCTTTCAGATGGTAATAGTTTAAAAGATTTCCAGAAGCTAGTAGTGGATGCTAAGAAGTTTGATGTAGAAGATGTTATTTCCTTCAAGTCTATTCTGAATAATTTAGAAAGTGAGTTAGCAGTAAGTAATAACATTGATGGGACTGGATATTTAACTCAATGGACTAATCTAAATAAGTTGGTTGGTAGTTTTATTCCTGGTGATCTTGTTATAATATCTGGGATTGCGAAGGTTGGGAAGAGTACTTGGGGACTCAACTTTCTTCTTGAACATGCGCTTATGGGAATTCCTACATTGTATTATTGCCTTGAAATGCGCCCAGAAAGGATAGTAACTAGGGTGGTTTCGTATGTAAGGTGTGTAAAAAAGGATGAAATTACTAGGGATGATGTTATATATGTGCGTTCTCTTTATGGAACTAAGCCCTTTTACATTGCTCACAGTTACTCTTTCACTTTAGAAAAAGTGATGGACACGATTGTTGAATCAGTTAAAAGGTACGGAATTGAGTTGCTTTTGTTTGATCATCTTCATTTCCTTATACGTTCTTTAGATAATACTACAGCAGAAGTTGGTAATGCAGTAAGACAATTTAAGTTGCTTGCAGAAGAATTACAAATTCCAATCTTTTTAGTTGCCCAACCCCGTAAATTGAGTGGAAAACGGAAGCGCCCTACTGTAGATGATTTAAGAGACTCGTCAAGCATTGGACAGGACGCAGATACTGTTATTGTAATTCATAGGGAAAGAGTAAAACAAGATGGAAGTAGTAGTGACAATAATAAACCGCTTTTTGATAATGATACTGAAGTAATTGTAGATGCTTCACGTTATAGTGCTGGAGGGATTGCGAAACTGTATTTTGATGGTGAATTATCAAGATTCTTCCAAAATAAAAAAGAAAGGAGGGAATTTTTGAATCGTGTTTATGGTGGAGTTACTTAACCTATAACATCTATAGAAAGGAGAGTAAAAATGGCAACACTAACTGATGATGGTGGATGTGTTTATTATTCGGCAGGTGATAGTAAGCTTCTCGATTTGTTACAGGCTAAAATTAATCGGATGGTTAAGACTTCGATTGCTGAGCACTCTCGTGGTTTTACATGTCATCCTAACCTACAAAGTTCAAAAGAAGAGCCTCATAGACATGGGCTTTCGTGGTATGGGCCGGATAGACATGGCCTCCCGTGGTATGGGCCGGATAGACATGGCCTCCCGTGGTATGGGCCGGAGGGAGAAGAGTTAAAAGAGAAGTTTACGGAATGGGTTTCAGCTCAAGCTGGCAAGCATTGTCGTACATCAAGTGCTATAAGGTGGAAAATTATTGAATTAATCAAATCCGGGTCGGGCTGGTAAAAGGAGAATGAAATGGTAAGTAGGGAAGAAGAGATCAAAGAGATTCAAGTGGAATTAGATAATTTAGGATCCCAGCTACTGGGATATAAGGATCTTCCAACCCAGTTTGTATCAGAAATTCTTGAGGAGTTTTCTCCACTAATAAACAGTTTAGCAGATTCCCACTCTAAGAAGTTCGGGAAGTTAGAGTTACTAGACAAGGATGACTTTTACAATGAATTTTTCTTGTACATTTTCGATTATAGTTTACGTGGTATCGCCCAACGATCAACTCCGGTTTCTACATGGTTCCCATCTATATATAGATACTTCAGAAATGTACTCGTTAATTTAACTGCTAAACATACCAGCCGTAGGAATGCAACATTTGATGTAGATAATGTTGAGGATATTGATAATCTCAAACCTGATGTTTTATTTCCTTTTGAATCCTTTTCTGATCCCGAAAAGGACTTGCTATATAAAGATTGTATATGTGAAGTAATAAAAGTCCTTAGAAAGGATTCAAAGAAAGATTCGATTGATCTAAAAGTTTTTAATATTTTGTTGTGGCCTTCTAGAAAGTTCACAAGGTTTGTTAAAGGGCGTCCAAATAATAAGGTTACAGCAACTGTTATATCAAACTATCTACAGGTCCCTTATAGCAGGGTGCAAAAGTCTTTTAAAAGAATTCGATTTGTTGTTGAATCTGCTTGAAATTTTTCTAATAATTTTGTACTCTAGTATAACTACGTATTATATCTACTAATTTACTATTAAGGAGGGCAAGGAAACATGGGTGATAAATGTGAAGCTTATGGTGTTGCGTATTCAGGCGATGACCCAGAATGCGATGGTTGTGGTGAAGCTACTGAATGTAAATCCCTTACTGAAGGGGAAGCGGAGGTACCTAAAAAAAGTAAGGTTGGTAAAAAAGGAAAGAAACTTGATAAAAAGTCAGGTGGAGAGACTAAGAAAAAAGAAGTAGAAGAGGAAGTAGAAGTGGAAGAGGAAGTAGAAGCGGAAGTGGGAGAGGAAGATGATCTTGGCGACGCAAGCGTTGATGAAAAGCTTGAAGTTATTGCTAGTAGATTATCGACGGTTATTGCAATCTTAAACCGCTCGGCCGACCCCATACCACCAGATAAATCTACAGATACTGACAGAACATCTAACAAACAAGCGAAAAAGGCGAAGAAGGTAGAGAAGGAACAACGAAAGGCAAACCTACTTGCGAAGGGTCCCTACGACGCTAAAGGGCTTGAGGAGTTGACGGGCCGGGACGTGAAGATGCTGGCATCTGCAATGAGCCTTAATTCTTTTGGTTTAAGTAGAGAAGAGGGGGTAAGTCTTATATCGAAAGCTCAAGAGGCGGCGAAGCCGAAGCAAAAGAAGAAGAAGAAAAAGAAGTAAAGAAGTGCTGAGTGCTTCGGCATTGGACCACTAGAGACACTAGGTTGAGGATAGCCTAGTGTCTCTTTTTTCGAGGTTATAATTATGGATAAAAAGTTTATTTTTGATTTTGCTGGTTCTCATTGTACTGGTAAGACTACTCTTATGAAATCTGTGAAGAAAGAAATTCTAGATCTTGGGTATAGTTGTGAGATAATCGAGTCAGTTACTAGGGACCTTGTTATTAATAAAGGATTTGCATTGTACGGTAAGACTGATGGACTTTCTCAGGTTATGTTTTCTTACTTTAATTACGGTTCTATACTAGCTTGTGAAGCTCAAGTTGTGTTAAGTACCGCGTTTGGGGTTAGGCCTCTTGCGTATTCTATCTGTGCTGAATCTGTTGGCAGTGAAGTTGAAACGATGCACTGGCAGTACCTTAGGTTCTTTGCTTCTAAAGAATTTCAGAACTGCCGTACAGTTACTTGGTTTTATTTGCCGGTTACATTTACTATGGAAGAGGATGGTATACGGGTAGTAGATGAGCCGTATAGGTTGAAAGTAGATGATACTGTAAATCATATTTTTGACTCTATTAAACATCATCATATTTATGGGAGCAGGCGTCGAATGCTAGATACTGCTATGGAGGTTATTCGGAGATTCTTATGTTAAGATCATTTTCACCGCTCTTGTGGTTCCATAAAGTAGATAAGTTTTTTGACTTTAACTTGGATCAATCTCCTCCTACTAAAGAAGAGGTTTACGGTTATGAGTTCTATAATAAGAAAGTAGCAGATGGGCTTCTGGTTAGTGCAACTATGCTGAGAAATCGTGCTAAAGTGGAAAAGTCTCTTAATGGAACTTATAGGTTGGTAAAGAAGGGCGTTATATATAAAGACATACGCGACTTCTTATCTATTACGTCTATTCCTTATAGTGTTTTTGCAGATCCTGGTACTTTTACTTACGCTAATGAATTTAAGCTTCCCGACTACTTGTACGATACTGATGGATTAATTGACTACTATAATGACCTGAATTTTGATTTAGCTGGTAGTGTTGATTGGCCTATACTTGACAAAATTCTTATTACTAGGAGGGGAAAGAGAAGTTCTTTTGATTTGAATTTGAAGACTAAAGAGATGCGAAGAAAACTTACTTTAGAACTCGCTTCTGACTTTATTAAGAAGTGTAATAAGCGGAAGAACCTTAGATTCGTACCGTTTGGTACTATCCAAGGGTGGAGCTTTGATACCTATATCGAGTCTTTAAAAGAACTGTTGAAAATGGGGTATGACTACATTGCTATTGGTGGTTTAGCGACGTCAGAAAGGTTTGCTTTAGACCTTTTACCATTAGTCTGGGATGAGATTCAAAAGTCGGGAACGAGGCCTGGTATGCACTTATATGCTAGGTTTCCCTCTCCCCTAGCGGTACGTGAGTTTTTACGGTACGGGGTTACGTCATTCGACAATACAAGCCCTTTTATAACTGCCTCTCGCTCTCCCTGTTCTTATATAGATCCATCGATTTATTTTAAGATGAATAATAGTTGGGATTGTTATAACTTGAAAATCCCAGGTATTAGATCTCCCTTTTTAAGAAGAGCGAAGAAGGTTTTATCAGAACAAGACTTCCTTGCTTTGGGGCGTTTGTGTTCGAACACGTTTGGAGCGTTCGTAAACTATTCAGAGTCTGGAGAAATATTTTACTTAAAGAGGTTAATTAATTTATATTATGAGATGAATTGCTCTTTAAACGACTACCGTACTCGTCCACTTTCTGGAAAGAAGTTAGGTAGGTTAATGGACGTTACTAGATCTACTTTGCTGAAAAAGCCGTGGTTGAGTTGCGATTGCTCATCGTGCATGGACTTGAAGGCCAACATTGTCCTTACTAGAAACAACTACCGTATTGTTCACACCTTTTTTCATAACTCGTATATTCAGTACTCAAGGTTTGTTGCTGAACTAGATCGAGCAATGGTAGAGGTTCCATTTGAAAAATATTCATGGGCCGAAGTTGATAGTCTTGTTAAAACAAAAACTGAAAAGATTTAAATAAAAAATGTAAAAATTTTGTATTCTTACTTGCAGTTGTTTTTATTCTCCTTTAATGTTAACTGCGAACGTTGTAGCACAGGGTCTGTCTACCTTGTGCTACAACAACTCTTTTTGGAGGTGGTTGATGGAACTTATTAAAGCGTCATATAAGATACTAACTGAGCTTAATGGGCAAGAGGTATTAAAAGAAATAGAGAAGGCTGGAAGAACTGCTTACAAGTCTGAAGATAAGATTACAGAAACTTCTGCTGCTAATTTCGTCAAGGCGATCATTAAAAGAGGCCATCATTCAGTATTAGAACACAAAACTATCAGTGTAAGGTTCGTAGCAGATAGGGGTTGTACTCATTGTATTGTGAGATATAGGATGTCTTCGTTTACTCAAGAATCGACTCGGTACGTTAACTACCATAAGCGTGGGATGAGATTTATTATACCACCTTGGGTTGATTTACCTGAAGGAGAGATCACACAGGATGATGAAACTCAAAATTGTCCTGTAGATATTATCAAATCTTCTATAGAAGATTCTACAAGAGGGGAATGGATTAGAGCTGTATCTGAGGATGAAATTCATTATAGAAATCTTCTTAAAAAAGGTTGGACTCCAGAACAAGCGAGAACTGTTCTACCAAACTCAGTTGCTGCAGAAATCGTAATGACTACTAACATCCGAGAGTGGCGTCACTTCCTTTCTTTAGAGATGGATAAGGCAGCGCATCCACAGATGCGTGACTTACTAATTCCACTTCTTTTAGAGTTTAAAACTAAACTTCCAATTTTGTTTGATGATATTTTACCAGAGCAATAGAATGTTGTTAGTCATGAAGTCGGGACGGATACTTAGTATGGCCACAATTCTTACCAATCTGGTCAAAAAAGTTATTCAGGGTGCACTGTTAAAGTTCCCTTTCAGGGTAGTTTCGCCTACTGGTTGGGGGGTGCACAGCTTCATCGGGCCGCGGCACTACCCGACTTCATGACTAACGGCGTTTTATTATAGGAGGTACTATGCAGATAGGTATAATTTGTCCGACTGGGTTTTTAGAACATTTTGCTTCGCAATCTAACTATCACCTTGTACTTGCGCATATGGTGCGAAAAGATCGAGATTACAAAGAGTTCTACAGAAAGGCTTCTACGCATGGTGATTATATTACTTTAGATAATTCATCCTGTGAGATTGGCGATGATGTGTTCACTCCAGAACAACTGGTTGACTTTGCTAGAGACGTTGGCGCGAAGGAAGTTATGGCACCAGAAACTGCGTTTGACGCAGACTCTACTATAGATAAAGTACGCGAGTTTATGAAGGTTACTAAATACATTAGAGGTAGTATTAAAGTTTTTGGTACTTTACATGGGTCGGCTATGGGTGACATAATAAGGTGCCATAACAATCTTGTTGGCTTGGGTGTTGACACTATCGGAATTTCTTTTAGGATCCAACCTAAACCAATGAAAGACTTTGTGAGGCATCCAAATAAGACTGTTGATACTTCTTTAGCCAGAGTTCAAGCTATTATGAGACTTGAACCTTTCATGAAAGAAAGTATTCGATATCATCTTTTAGGTATAGTTGACCCGAAGGAGCTGTTGTACTATTATTACAATAAATTTATTAAGAGCGTCGATAGTTCGTGCGCTTACGTAAGTGGTATTACTGGGAAGTTGTGCGATGATGCTTGGTTTGAAAAGCCTAAAGAGAAGTTGGATTTTAGTAATAAATATATTAGTGGGTATAGTCTAAAGAGGGTACATTTTAATATTCAGATACTAAAGAAGTTAGCAAGAAATGAAATGGAGGGTACGGAATGATTTTGTTACCGAAATTAGCTGTAGAAGAGGGTTATTTGTCTAGCCAAGATGGCGCTTTACCACTTGAGGATGGGCAGATACAACCCAATGGGGTAGACGTCCGGCTAAAGAATATTGAGTTAATTGGAGATACTAGTTTTCAGTTGTTTGTCGGCAAGACTAAACATGGGTCTCGCACACAAGTAAAAAAGTTAAATATGAATGGGACTGATGCTTTTAGGGTTTTTCCTGGCAGAGCTTTTAACGTCGAATGCTATGAACGGGTTGATCTTCCTTGTGGAGTTGCTGCGTGTGTTTATACGAGAAGCACTTTAAATAGGAATGGTCTACTGGTTGGATGTGGGTTGTACGATAGTGGGTTTTCTGGTCCTGTCTCATTCACTTTCTATCCATTTAGCAATGGAATTCTAGAGGTTGGTGTGAGGGTGGCACAGGTTGTTTTCTTTAAATCAGAGGGTGAAGAACTTTATAAAGGTTCTTATGGGGACAATGCAGCGTGAAGTACAAGAAGGCGAGTTGTATAGATTGCCCTTTTAGATACGGGGAACGCCCACCAGTTGAAGGGAAAGGAAACATTAACTCCGTTGGTATGGTTGTCGCTGAGAGTCCTGGTCGACTTGAATACATGATGGAGGAACCGTTAGTTGGGGATTCTGGTGGTATTTTAAATTTCTTTCTAAGAAAGAGCGGTTTGATTAAGTCGGTTCAAGAACGTTACAAGAGCTTGTACTTTACAAATGCTCTAAAGTGTTACCCTGCTACTGGCTTTGTTAGTGCTGGTAGGGGTTCTGTAGAAAACAAAGTTGATGTTACTTCGACTCATTTAACTAGGTGTCGTCATTTTTTAGTTTCAGAGTTTGAAAGAGTCAAGCCAAAGTACGTCCTTTCCCTTGGTAGTCCTGCCCTCAAAGCTATCTTTAACGATCATAGCCTTAACGTTACTGACCTCCGCGGTTTTTGGAAGTATAGTGATGAATTCGATTGTTGGGTACTCCCAACCCTTCATCCAGCGTTTGTGCTTAGGAGTTGGGAAGCGACTAGTAGTGTCCTGTTAGATATTGAGAATTTTAGAGATGGAATTGAACATGGGGTCCCTGAATATAAACTTGGGGATTATACTTTAGTTGACAGTACATTAGGGGCTAGAGAAATATTTAGAACTCTAAAGTCTGCTAAGAGGTTATCTTGGGATTCAGAAGCAACTTCTCTAGAATACTGGAAGGACGATGCAGAAATTCTAGGGTTTTCGTTTAGTTGGGAATTTGGTAAAGCTGTGTGGATTCCACTACTAGGTACTGGTGAAAATGGACGACATCGAATTTGGTCTGATGCTCAATATAAGTACATATGGAATAGTATTAAGTCTATTCTTGAAGATGGTTCTATTAAGAAGGACGGGCAGAATACTAAGTTTGATATTTTATGGTGTAAAGCGAATGGGATCGAAGTCCGTGGCGTTGATTGGGATGTTATGCAGTTTCACCATCTTGTGGATGAGAATACTCCATCTAATTTGACGTACCTAACTCTTTATTATAACCTTCTATTTCCTAGATATGAAGACGAGTTACTCCAATACGTTGGCGGTAAAAGTTCTAAAAACAAGAAATATGAAAAGATTCCAGGTCCTATTCTTGGAAAATATGCTTGCGCTGATTCAGATGCTGTGTTTAGGATTAGAGTAGAACAACTTGCGGGGTCTGTTGGAAGGCAAAGAAAGTTGTATCGGAAGCTTTCAGTTCCAATTTCTAAGTTCACTACTGAAATGGAGTACACTGGTGCGTTAATAGATATACCAAAGATTTCTGGGTTAGAAAAGGAATATGATATAAAAATAGAAGACGAAGGTTCAGACTTGGCTAGGTTAGTTGGCGCTGATACGTTTAATCCTAACTCTCCGCAGCAAGTTTCTAAACTGTTGTTTGAAAAGCTTAAACTTAAGTCTAAGAAAAAGTCAAAGAAAGGAAAACCAAGTACCGACAAGAAGGAGATACTAAGGTTAAAAGAGGAGAGTAAAAGTAAAAAGGTTCGTAAGATTATGGACCTCATTGGACTTCTCCGAAAAATGAAGAAGTTAAAAAGTACTTATTTAACTGGGTTTAAAAAGTTAGTCGATAAATGTAATAGATTACATACTAGTTACAGGACTACTGGTACCGTAGTTGGTCGTTTGTCTAGTTCAAACCCGAATCTTCAGAATATTCCTACTGACCCAATTTTTAGGTCTATTTTTATTGCTGGTCCGGGGCGGAAGTTAATAATAGCGGATTACAGTCAGGTTGAAGCAAGGATATTAGCGTTACTTGCTGACGAGATTGCCTTACTTGAGAAATTCGGAGAAGAAGGGTTTGATATCCATACTTACACTTTCTCTCAAATCACTGGACTACCACAAGAAGGATGTACTAAAGAACAGAGGATTGATATTAAAGCTGTGACGTTTGGTATTAACTATGGTCGGTCTAGTAGAACTATCGCAGAGTCTTACGGAATGGAGGTTCAAGAAGTTGATGTTATTATCGATGGTTATTTTACTACTTACTCTAAAATCTACGATTACAGAGAAAGGTTAAAAGAAACTGCTCTAACGAAGGGTATCCTTTTTAATCCATTTGGTAGGGCAAGGCACTTCGATGCTAGCGAATGGATTAGAAGTGTAGAGTTAGGAATCTCTCAGGCTTTAAAAGTAGATTATGGAATGTCTACTTACCCTTTAGAGATGGTTGCCGGCCACGTAGAAAGGCAAGCAATGAACTTTCCTATTTCAAGTTATGCTAGTGATAACCTTGTGTTGGCTATTGATAGGATAAGAAAAAGGATAAGGAAGTTAGGACTTGATGCGTTTTTTATACTTACAATTCATGATGCTCTAATAATAGACTCGGCAGATGAGTGTGCTGAAGAAGTTAAGACGATTGTAGAAAAGTTGATGCCAGTTAAAAAGACGAGCGTTTCTGGTACTCGTTTAACTTTAAGTGCAGATGTGTCAATTGAAGATCATTGGGTACAATAGCTGTTTTGTTTTGTATACTAACTTATCAAACAACTTTTAGGAGGGTATAGTATGGGAAAGACGAAACAAAGAAAGACCTACAGAACTGACGTATCGAAGCAAAGGAAAAAGTCTGAAGAGAGTTCTAATAAGAACGCTCCAATAATTTGCGATTTAAGAACGTACGGGAAACCATGCGGGTACTGTAAAGAAGCTGACCGGTTGAAAGCAAAAGAGGACAAAGAAGAGAAGGATCTTGGTTATAGGGTTCAGGTAAGAAGTACTTTTTACATGAACGTTGTCGATTTAGATCATAAGGCGGAGGGTGTTCGGATTTACGGTTCTGGTATTGAAAATTGGAGGACTCTTATTGACTTGCTCCCCGAAGACGATCAGGACGACTCTCCAGATTTTACTAATCCTGACGAAGCCTGTGCTGTCATTATAAAAAGGCGCGGTACTGGTATGACGAACACTAAATACGTTTTAAAGCTTGGTGTAAAGACTTTTAAGGTGCCAGATAAATGGGTAGAGTCTGCACACGACCTCTCTAAAGTACTTAGTCTAATTGATGTAGAGGGGTTTGAGTTGTGGAAGCCGAGAGAGGGTCGGAACAATATTCTGATTCTTGGACCTTGGAGCGAAGAAGCAGAAGGGAATTTCTACCAGGAAATTTTTTATCACTGGGGAGTTTCTGGTCTAGGTCTTGGGGCCGACGGTGAAGTTGATGACTTTGAGGACGTTAATCGTGGTGAAGAGTTTGAGGACGACGATTTTGGCGCGGATGATGATACTAGCGGGTCTGAGGGCGAAGATAACTTTGAGTACTAAGAGGAAGTAGTGAAAAGAAACTATAAACTTATAGCGGAGTCGTTGAGGTTGTTTATTCAGTCGTACCTTTTGCTCGTACGTTCTATTTTTGTTACTTTCGGGAATAAAAGGTACGTTGAAAGGGCTGTGCTTTCTAAAGAAATTAGGAATGGGCTCGTAAATTCTATTACTTCTATATCAAAACTGTGTATGAAGGTAGTTAGGAAGGAGAATCGTGGGAAAGATTCTACTGGTAAATTTAACTAAAAAAACAATAAAATATATTGACTACCCGGAGTCGTTTCGGGATCAGTATCTTGGTGGGCGTGGTTTTAACTCTGCGATTCTTTATCAGTTTAGAGGCGTGGCTCCTGAATCCCCACTATCTCCTGATAATGTTATATGTGTTAGCTCTGGTCCTCTTGCTGGGACTTCATGGCCGTCATCTGGTAGAACTACAGTCTCTGTACTGAAAAGTCCTGTAACTCTAGGTTTTGCTGATGGGAACTTGGGTGGTCATTTTGGTCCTGCAATAAGGTTAGCTGGAACCGACAGTATTGTGATAATTGGAAGAGCATCGAGTCCAGTAGTACTTACTATTGGTTTTGCTAGGCCTACGGCGATTGTAGAGATTGGAGATGGTCTTTGGGAAACTGGAACTTCCATATTTAACGTTGTAGCGAAGAAGCTGTATGGTGAGAATGCTAAGGTTTTGTCTATTGGTAAAGCAGGTGCTAATAAAGTCTTTTGTGCAACTGTGTCATGCGATCTTCGAGTCGCTGGTGGTGGTGGTACTGGAGCGGTTTTTGGAAGCAAAAATTTGAAGGGAATTGTAGTTAATTATGATCCTGAAGTTTCAGCCGAAGTTGGTAAGAGGTTCGATTCTGTTGCTTTTAATGCGGTAAAGAAGATTAAAAGGCATCCAGTTTATGACATATTTAGGAAGTACGGTACTACAATGCTTGTTGCTCTTCATGTTGGGCTTAATTACTTACCAACGAAGAATTGGACGCAAAAGACTTGGGATTCCTGGAAGCTTATTTCTGGAGAACACCTTTTGAAGAAATGGATTCGGGATGACCCCAAGTACCTTTCTAAGTTAGAGCAACTTGAGGTAGATAAAGAACTTGGTTGTCGGAATTGTCCTATTACATGTTCTAACCCAAAGAAAGTTGAATATGAAACTCTTAATAACCTTGGTTCTAAACTTGGGATTTCAGACCTTGACTTTATTCTTAAGTTAAATACAGTCTACTTTAACGATCCTGGACTTGATGTCATACAATCTACTTCTATTATTTCCGCTTTAATGGAAATGTGGAATGATGGTGTTAGTAACTATGCGTTTGGATGGGGTGATAAAGAGCATGTGAGGGATTTTATTAGCGACCTTGCGAATGTGTCAGATGAAAATGGAACTATTGGGAAGTACTTTGTTGATGGGTTTCTTCTTGGTATGTCTAGGGCAATAAAGGCAAAGGTTTTAATTTTTACTTCTCAGAGAGCGATTAGCGACTACTTCGTTTCTGTAAAAAATAATGCAATGAGTGGTGTCTACCCATCTCACGAAAATAAGGGAGTGGCTCTTGCTGTTGCAACTAGCTCTCGTGGTGCTGACCACTTAAGAAGTTTGCCTACTTTGTCTACTTACGCGTCTTGGTACATTGGTAAATCTGGAGATAGTCGTTGGAGGAAGATTACTAGTATCTCGTCTATGCCTTTTAGTTCTTTAATGATGATGAGGAAAGATGCTAAGTTTATCCTTGGAAAGCTGTACAAAACCTACAATAAGACTTTCGGGGTACCTAAACCTATTGCTGCTCAATGGGAAAAATCTGGTTTTCTTACTAATGAAGACCAGTACGTAGGTTGGGGTAGTATGATTAAGTATTGCCAAGAGTTATACGCGGTAGCAGATGCTCTTGGTATATGCAAGTTTACTACGAGTTGGAGGTTTGGCCTTGGCCCAGAAGATTTTGCTCGTGCTTTAAGTCTTTTGTTCAGGAAGCCAGTTAGTTGGAAACAGGTATTAGAAGTTGGGGAACGTATATATACTATTGAACGCGAGTTGTGTTGTACTGAAAAAGATGGTTTCGTTAATGACGACTTACCTAAACGGTTCTTTGTAGGGGAAGGTTCAGTTGACAAGAAGCATTTCATAAAAATGCTTCTAGACTATTATTGCGAGTGTTCTTATGGGATTTGGGGAACTCCTTCTATGGAACTTCGAAAAAGGCTTAACATAAATTTTGAAGATAAGTTCTTTTCAGAAATTGTAGATTTTTTGAGGGATTAAATGACGCACTTTTTTGCTCCGGGTCCAATTAAAATTCCAGATTGTTTACGAGAGGCTCTTAGTACTACTGCTCCATACTTTGCTGGAAAAGAGTTCTCTAAAGTACTTGAACAGATACAACCAAGGTTGCAAGAGGTCTTTAATACAGACAACCCAGTTATGATTGGTACTGGAAGTGGGTCTCTTGGAATGGAATGTGCTGTTACTAACTTCTTTAGTCATGGCGATGTAGTAATAGTCTTGGTTACTGGTAAGTATGGGAAGAACTGGTCGGAAATGTGCCAGCGACATGGCCTTGTTGTAGCTGAAGTTTCTGCTCCACCTGGTTCTGCTGCTTCGAAAGCGGAATTATCTGAATTAATGTCTCGTTTTTCGAAAGTCAAGGGAGTATTTATTACCCATGTGGATACGACTACTGGGATTCTAAATCCTATTGAGGAATTTAGACATATTATTAGAACGTCGTATCCTAATACTCTCATTGTGGTTGACGCTATTTGTTCTCTTTTAACAGAACAACTAGTTAGTTCAAACTACGACGTAGTTATAAGTGCGTCCCAGAAGGCGTTATCACTTCCTCCCGGTCTATTTTTTATGACTGCATCTAGGTTGGCTGTGGATGTTGCAAGCCGTACTGAAGAGAGACCGTTTTACTTTGATGTAGTCAAAGAGTACGATAGGACTTTAACTAACACAACTACTTTTACTCCCGCTTCTAACTTGATAATGGCACTCGACGTTGCTCTACGTATTATAGTTGATATTCTTACTCCCACTTTAATTATCGATCGGAGTATGATATTATCTACTTCTTCGAAAGTTACTCTTTCAAAAGCGGGACTTAGTTTGTTTTCTAAAAGTCCTGCTAACGCTATTACCGTAGTTTACCATTCAAATTCTGATTACATTATAAGTAAGCTTGAAGAGTCTGGTATTATTATAGGTTCTGGAGTTAGGGAATTAAAAGGTAAGATTTTTAGGATTATGCACTTTGGTTGGGACACTAAATCAAGGGACCTAGACGAAGTCTTGTCAAGCGTTATTCATTTTGCTGACCCTTATCCATGAGGTAATAGTATGAGGATTACGACGACTGGTCATAGGCCGAAGTACTGGGAGTCAATTAAAGGGGAAAAGAGCGGGTTCTTTCATCAGTTAGATTGGTACATAAATTTTAAAGGGCACGACCATAGCGAGTTGGTGTTTCTTCATGGTTGTGCTCTTGGGGTAGATACATGGTTTGGGGAATATGCAATGAAGAATAATATTGCATTAGAACTTCATCCACCTTTTCCAGTCGATGTGCAAATAGAAAAGGCTAAAATGGATAAAAAAGATATCGTTGAGTTTAGAAAGCAACTTGAATACGCAACTGATATCTTTGTAACGAACCAGAACTTTAGTATGTATGGGTACCAAAAGCGAAACATGGCTTTAGTTGACAATAGTGATGTAGTACTTGGTTGGTACAGGGTTGCGAAAAGTGGTTCTGGTAATTGTATTAATTATGCTAAGTTTAGGGGAGTACCAAATTATAACTTAAGAACTATGGTATTTAGGAGGGCACAATGAGTTTGAGACAATTCATAGATTCTTGTATGGGTGATGGCGATTGTTCAGTTATTCTAGACTTCTTAGATGTAGAACACGAAGTTGGGTCGTACATTCGGTCAAGTTGTGATCATGATGGGCCTATGTTGTTAACTAATCCAAACAGAAGTCACTTTAATGGCTTCACTATTGCTGGTGGGGTCTATGGGTCTAAAAGAAGAATCAAAAGGATTTTTGGGTACGATTCTGGAATATACGGTAGCAAATATGTTGACAAGCCAGATTTTGAAGTTGTAAAGAGGTATGCTAAACTTGCTTTTGCTCCAGAAGGTTTTCTTCTTAATCGGGGTCTTGCTTCAGATGCTCCATGTCAAGAGGTAGTAATAGATCAGGGCGACGTAGACCTTGGTAACTTTCCAGTTTGTACTCATAATGAATACGATAGTGGTGCTTTCATTACTGCTGGAGTTAATGTAGTTGAATGGGTCGCAGGTCAAGTTCAGGGACTTGGTATGCATAGGGTTTGTATTGTTAATCGCAATACTATCTCTTGCCTTGCTCCCATTAATCGACGCATTGGATTTCCGCATTATAAGAAAGCTCCAATTAAGATGGCAGTCGTAATCGGGGCACCTCCAGAGGTTACCCTTGCATCTCAAGCAAAAGTGAATCAGAGGACTAATAAGTACCATATCGCTGACCATATCCGTGGTACTACCGTTCCACTTACTAAGTGTGTTACATCTAAATTACTTGTTCCATCAGAGGCAGAGATAGTTATTGAATGCACGTCTATTCCAGACTCCATTTACGACGACTCTCCTTTTGCTGAATACCCTGGTACTTATTCGTTTCGGAGTAACGCTTGGACAGCCCATGTAGATTGTATTACTACACGTAAAGATTGGATCTACCAAACACTCTTAACTGGTAAACTCCCACAAGAGGACTCTAACCTATGTGCTATTCCAATGGCGGCAGAGGTGTACAAAGTAGCAAAGAATCTTGTTGAAGAGGTTACAGATGTGTCTGCTTTTATTGGGAATAATGTTTTCGACACTATTATATGTGTGAAAAAGAATTCAAATGAAGAAATTAGTAACTTAATTTGGACAATACTTGGCAACAAGTACATTAAGTCTGTAACTGTAATGGATGAGGATTTGAAAGCGAATGAGGAAGACTGGAGGTTTGCTTTTAATACTAGGTATCAACCAGATAGGGACACAACTATAACTGGCCTTGGACTGGGTGCTAGTTTAGACCCTAGTAGTCCTTTGTTTCAAAGCACTAGTAAGATAGCTTTAGACTTTACTATTCCTGTTGGTAAAACAGAATCTGATACTAACATGAATAAGAGAAGGCATTACAAGTGTAATGCTAAGTTTAAAGATTCTGAAAGTGCTGTTTGGGATAGAATTGAAAAGTCTATTTTCCGGAAGAAATTGTAGTCTATTAGGAGGGCAAGAAGATGGAAAATAAAGTATTTTTAGATTTTTTAGGGGAGGTACTTCCGAACTTAGAGGAGTACAGGGCAAAGCAGGTTAACAAGTACTATAGGGAGAAAGAGTTGGAGTGGGGTGGCGATAGTACGAAGATGGAAAAGTACAAGAATCGGGTTCGTGTAGTTGATACTTTTCTTGGTCCGTTAAAGTCTATGCTTACTAAGTATGGTCCCTTCCCAGTCATTACTGATGAAGACCAAAGGGACATAGCATAAACGTAAACATTTTAAGAGAGGGCAAAAAAAAATGAGAAAGTACTATTATAAAGGGTATGTACCGTTGAAACAGTACTGCCCAGATGTAGTAGGCGAAGATGGAGTAAGAGGAAAAGCCGGTATCAAATAGGCATCTTTACCTCACGAACTCGCTGATAGAAATCAGCCGCGTATACTTGTGCAGGTACCACTTTCTATTGGTAATGAGTTGGGGTGGAACTTGAAGAAGGATTACTTTTATATATCTCGTAGAGATGGAAAGGTAACTACTAAAAGAAAACACGAATACGTGATTCATCGAGTTAGTAGATGTGATGGATACCTGTGGACGAGATACGATAGTACAAAGGATGGTTATGGTAGAATTTATTTTGGGTACTTTGGCGAGAACCTTCCACATTATGGTAAACAAATTGATGTTTATGATTTTACTCTTTCTGCTATCGGGCTTTGGTTTGACCTTCCAGATCCAAACGAGGTCTAAAATCGATGTCAGAAGTTAAACTAAAAGTTAAGTTGTTAGATGTAACAAAGAACCCTGGGCCTCTTGTTGAGTCTATTGCAGAGATTTCTTATCAGACTCAAAGGTTCTTTGAAAGGAAACATCCCAAGTTAATCAAGTTTGGTTCCGGGCGTGTGGTGCCCTACGAAGAGTTCGGGCTGGAAGTAGACCCCGAAATAGGTGAACCTCTTCCAGGGTACGTGAAGGATGATAACTACGTCTCTGAAATCATACCAGCAAGCTGGGAGAATGTGGTAAAGTTCATCCTTGCCATCGGGCACCACACGCCTCTTCAATGTTGCCATGCTACGTTTAAACTTCATGTTACCCGTAAATGTGCTTTGCATTTACTTCGTTATGAGTTTTGTACTTTCAATATGCAGTCTCAGAAGTATAGAAACCAGGGAAGTTTTGAGTATTTGCTTCCAGATTTAGATGACGTCCCCTTTGGTGTACGGAAAACCTTAGGTAACTACATGAAAACAGCACAAGCCACATATGAAGAGTTGAGAAAAACTGGGGTTGATCCGGAATGGTCAAGGGCTGTATACCCCAACAATGTGCTTCAAATCATAACAATGGGCACTAACTTTAGGCAGTGGCGGCATATTTTTGATTGTTTGTGCGATGATGATTACGTTGGGGAAGATCAAGACGTTATGCTTCTAGTACTAGATGTTCTTCAACAAGAGGCTCCAGTTTTCTTTGATGACTTTGTAATTGCAGAAGATAGAAAGTCTGCTAGGAGAAAGGCCAGGAAGTATTCTAGGAATAAGAAAGTAAATTGGACCCTTTCACCGCAACAAAAAGAGGAGTTCGGAATTGAAATTCCTAAAGAGCCGGCAGGTTCTGAAACAGATATTCCGTAAGTTAAAGAAGCTTCTTATAAGATTCTTTAATCTGTACGGGAACATACCACATAGGTAAGGAGGTGTTTCTTGGAATTAAGTGAAAATGCTTTAGAGGTAATAAAGTTTAGATTTCTTGGTCCGGATGAGACCCCAGAACAAATGTTTGAAAGAGTTGCTAGTGCAGTTGCTGCTAGTGGGAGTCAGAACTATCTATTTTGGTATAATAGGTTTTTGGCAGCTTTTCTTAATCTTGACTTCCTACCAAGTACTCCAGGTCTTGCTAACGCTGGGAGACCTATCGGTCAACTTATAGCTTGTTACGTAGTTGGAGTTGAAGATACTGTAGAGTCTATCTTCGATGCAATAAAGTATGCCGCAGTTATTCATAAAAGTGGGGGAGGAACTGGCTTTTCTTTTTCTAATATAAGGCCGAGTGGTAGTGTTGTACTTGAATCTAACGGGGTTGCTAGTGGTCCACTATCGTTTCTTAGGGTCTTTAATGCTGCTACTGCTGAAATGAAACAGGGAGGAGTTCGTCGTGGCGCTAACATGGCTATCTTACGGTGTGATCATCCAGATATATTTGAGTTTATTAATGCTAAGAACGTTGAGGGATACTTATCAAACTTTAATCTAAGCGTCGATATTACAGATGAGTTTATGGAATGTTTGGCAGCGAAGGATAATTTTGATCTTAGATGGGATGGCAATGTAGTTCGAACTGTTAGAGCGGAGGACTTGTGGCGTGACATAGTTGCTGGTGCTTGGAAGAATGGAGAACCTGGAATTGTGTTTATGGATCGTATAAATGATATGAATGAGTTGAAAATGGTTGAGACTCTTTCTGCTTGTAACCCTTGCGCAGAACAACCTTTGCCTGACTGGGGATCTTGTAACTTGGGTTCTATTAACTTGTCTAACTTTACTGTTGGTAGATCTGTAGAATGGGGTAGGTTAAAAGAAGTAGTAGAGACTGCGGTGAGGTTTTTAGATAATGTTATAGACGCTACGAGTTATCCGCTCAAAGAAATAGAGAAAGAAGCAAAATCGAAAAGGCGTATTGGACTTGGTATTATGGGTCTTGCGGATATGTTAATAAAACTTGAGCTAGATTATGGTGACGTAAAAGGTCGGGCTGTTGCATCAAGTGTAATGAAGTTTATTACTACTGAGGCTGTTAAATATAGTGAGGAACTTAGTAAGAAAGAGGGAGTACCGCCTTTACTGGATACTGTTTGTATTCAAAGAAGAAATGGGTTGATTACTACTATAGCTCCGACTGGGTCGATGAGTATAATAGCAAATTGTTCTAGTGGGTGTGAACCAGTTTTCGCTTTTAAGTATACGAAGAGGTGTATTGAAAGTACAATCGAAGTAGTCCATCCACTTGCTAAAGAGTACTTTGATCGTGGAGAGGAACTTCCTTTCTACTTTGTTACTGCAGAAGATGTCCCAATGAAAGACCATATAAAAATGCAGGCTGCTTTACAACAGTACGTTCATTCTGGAATTTCGAAGACTATAAATGCACCCGAAAGTACTACTATTGAAGAAGTATCTGATGCTTTTTTAGAGTGTTACAGGGCTGGGTGTAAATCTATTGCTTTTTATCGTAAAGGTTCTCGTATACTCGAAAGTCAATACGAACAGGAAAAGGTAGCGAAACCTGTAGATACTGTATACGAAGATAGACCTAGAATTTTGTTTGGGTTTACGGAAAAGATAGCAACGTCTAAGGGTAACTTATACGTTACAGTTAATGAAAGCGACGATAAAAAGCCAGTCGAGGTTTTCCTTTCAATTGGAAAGTCTGGTAAAACAGACGCTGCTTATTCTGAAGCCCTTGGTCGTATAATTACCCTTGGTCTTAGATCTGGTCTTAATGTTGAGAAGATTGTGAAGCATCTTAAAGGTATTAGTGGTGACGACCAGGTTTGGGATAATGGAGTAGCGATTAAGTCTATACCAGATGCCGTCGGGCAACTACTTGAAAGGGTTTACGTAGCTAAATCAGACAGTCCAAAGGCAACACAAGTTGAACGCCTTTCAGAATGTTGTCCTTCTTGTGGTGCTGAGGATACTTTAATACCCCAAGAGGGGTGTGTTGTTTGCACTTCGTGTGGGTGGGACAAATGCCTATAAGTATACGCGACATGACTATAGGCGAGATCCGGTCGGCTTATCGTAAAGACCTACAGCTTAACAGGTATCGACTAGAAGTAGCGTCAGAAGAACAGGCTACGAAGTTTGAGAAGTGGTATTCTGTAACAGAAGATGTTGCTGCAGATATCGAAGATAAAAAAGCGTATTTAGCAGAAGTTAAAGCAAGGGTGGAAGTTGAGATTCGTAGTCTACCTAAACAAGATTTAGAAAAAAAATACCATGTTACGGATCTTAAAGAGAGTGTGGTTAAATCTCTTGTTGAATTGAATCCTACCGTACAGAAAGTTTCAAAGGAACTTCGTAAGTTAAAATTACTTCATAATAAGTTAAAGGGAGCAGTTGAGTCTGGTAGACAAAGAAAGTCTATGATTAGAGTTCTAGCAGATTTATATCAAGCAAACTACTGGGACAAAACTAAGATAAAGCAGACTGGTATTGATAGTATAAGAAGAGATAAAAAGGGTGGAGGAGTCTGATGAAATTTAAAGACTGTTTTGTTGGAGAGGATGGGAATGTTTGGAGGGCTTCGTCTTTGATTAAAGCCTCGAAAGACTTTGTAGTTTTTTCATTTGATGTGAGTAGTGTTGACCAAAGTGAAATACTAAGGTGGAAGCTAGTTAACCTACACGATTATCTTAATCACTCCAGGAGGGTCTATGATGCTAACTTAACAACTCCTATTATTTTGAGATCAGATGGATATATTATGAATGGGTGGCATAGAGTAATTAAAGCCTTGTACTTAAAGGTAAAGTATTTACCAGCAAAACAGTTTAAGGTAGATTTAGAACCAGACTTTTCAGTGGAGGACAGTTGCAGTGAAGAGGAAAGCATCTAAAAAAGAAGGTATATCAATTCTTAAAAGAACATCTGTTGTTACTGACTACTTAAGTACTGGGTCTACACCCCTTGACTTGTCTGTTAGTTGTAATAAGTCTAACTATGGTGGTATTCCATCTGGTAGGATAACTGAGTTCTCTGGGGGTGGAGCGACTGGTAAAACGTATATATGTGGTGAGTTGTGTGGCGACGCTTTAAGAAAGGGATATGATCTTGTAGTAGTAGATGATATAGAAAGGAGATGGGACTTGAGTCGTATTGATACTTTTGGCTTGTCGTTGTCAGACAAAAGGTTTGTTTATTTAGATCCTGGTAGTTCTACTATTGAAGGGTGCTTTGAAACTATGTTTCAGAAGTTAGACAAGTTAAAGTCTGGGGAGAAATGCTTGTATATAGTCGATCCCATAGCAGCGTTGTATAGTAGGGTTGAAGTAGAAGCATCTGATAAAATGGGTCAAGCAAAAGCAAAAGCGCTTCAAAAGAATATGAGGTATTTAAGGGATAGGGTGTACAGTGGCAGCGGAACGGCAGTTGTGTTTTCAAATCAGTTAATTGACGCTGTTGGTAAGTCGTTTGGCCCGAAGAAAATTGTACCTGGTGGTAATGCTATGATTCATTGGCCGTCTGTTAGAGTTAGGTTTTCTGTGCCAAAGCAGGGAAAGATAACTGATACAGATTCTCCTGCTGGGAAGGAGATAACTAAGGTTGTTGGAATCCGGATACATGGCCGTGTTGAAAAGAATAGTGAAGACGACGCTTTTAGAGAATCAGATTTTTCTATTCAGTATGGTCATGGAATAGATGACATTCTTGACTGCGCGTTGTGGTTAAAAACTTATACTACTGGTTTAGATGTTGACGGTAAAGATAGTAAGTGGTTTGGACTTTATGATCATAGCCCGGTCTACACGCTGAGGAAGTTTATTGGGTTTGTTGAAAGGAATGATTTGGAAGAAGATTTATTAGACCTAACTTGTAGTCTTTATAGGAAAGTGTACAAAACGAAGGTTAGGAAAGGCAGGTATAGAAGAGATGAAGCGGAAAGCAATGGCGAGTAAGCGTGATCGGCAAGTTAAAGTCGTTAAGCGTAATAGAAAGCGTGGGCGGCGTAACGAAAAAGTTACTGCAGAAGCTATGGGGTTCGATCTTAAAGGTTTATATGGTGGTGAGGATGCAAAGAGTGAAAGTTTTAGTGCAGAGTATAAGGACAGGAAGAAGTTCGTTGGGTTTGGTTGGATGGAACAAGCAATTAGAAATTGCCCAAGTGGCAAGATTCCCTTAGTAGTTATACATATAACTCACCAAAGAAGGTCAAAGGATTTAGTCATGATGAGACTTAGTGATTGGGTTGACTGGTATGGTAAGATAGGTGATGCTTAAACGTTTAAAAATAGCGTACTTCCAATCTTGGGAGGAAGGTGAGTTTGTTCTTCATCCGGGACTTAACGTTATAATTGGTGAGAGCGATAAAGGAAAGAGTTCTGTAGGTCGGGCCTTTACTTGGTTCCTAAAAAATTCACTTCAAGACTTTAGTTTTCGTTCTACTTTTGCTGATAAAAAGGATGTTACTAAGTTCGTTGTTGAAGATGACAAAGGTAATGTTTTTTCAAGGGAAAGAGTTCCTGGTACAGCAAGTCAGAATAATAGATACAGACTTAATCGTAAAGTCTTCAAAGCAGTTGGAAAGGGCGTGCCAAAAGAAATTAGCGATGCTGTAAACTTATCTGAATATAACGTCCAACTACAACATGACAGGTACTTTTTGTTACAGGATACTCCAGCGGCTGCTGCTAAGGTTTTAAATTCTGTTACAGGACTCGAATCGATAGACTTTCTTCTTTCTCATATTAATAGTACCGATAGGACTGCTGATGCTGGGATTAGAACTAGAAAAAAAGAAATAGTAGAATTAAAAGCAGAGGCAAACAGATACAAGAACGTTGACGAACATGTAAAGGCTGTTGGTCTCTTGGAAACGTATCTTAATCAACGCGCTGTTTATAGAAGAGAGAGAACGGACATATATCAGTTACGTGACGACTACTTTATCCTTCAGGCTGAGTTGAATAGGTATGCCATGCTTGATGAAGTCGAAGAAAAGACTGGCGATTTATTTCAACTTGCAGACGATGTAATGAATGACCTTGCTACGCGAAATATGATTATTGAATTAATTGGCAACTTTGAATCTATAGGACTTGAGATCGAGAAGTGTAATGAAGGGATTGAAGCAAAGGAAATTCTAGATGAACTAGCTCTAGAGATTCGTAAGCAGAAGAAGGTCAGGGTTAGTAGAGAGGAGTTTGGTAGGTTAATAAATGAGCATGGCGCTCTTTCTGCTGAGATAACAGGTTTAAATAGAGAGATAGAAGTATTGGAAAAGCAATATAAAAAGGAAATGGGTTCTGGAATTTGCCCACTATGTCTACGTAGCATATGAAAGCCATAGTGCTCATAGGGTTGTTTGTGTTGTTGCCTGGTTGTAGTATCCTTCGCGGTAGTCTAATGGATAGTGGGAGTAGTCCATATCTTAATAGGTATAGGAGTTGTTCATGCTATTCGTATCAGTATTATCCCCATCTACATACTAAAGAATGCAGGTAGCATTATGAGATTCTTATGTACTGGTGATTGGCAGTTAAGGTTTCAACGGCCAAGAAGTCGTATAGATATCGATTATGCTTTAGCACAAGAAAAGAAAGTTGAATGGTTGTTGGCTACTGCAGTAGACGAGGGTTGTGCGTATTTACTTCAACCTGGTGACTTCTTTGATAGTTGCCATCCCTCTTTTGACACTATGAGAAGGTACATAGAGTTGTTTAAGAGATATGAAGTAAAGATTTTGTGCGTCAGGGGTCAACACGATCTTAGATATCAGTCAACTAATATTGACAATATTCCTCTAGCGGTTTTAGAAGCAGCGGGAGTTGTAGAAGTTGCTAGTAGAAATGGTATATGTGTTCGGGGTAGAGATCCTAGTGCTCATGCTCCAATCGTTATTTATGGGTGTTCGTGGGGTGACGACGTATTCTATGTCGATGTCGACTCTGCTGATGATACTATTAACGTACTTCTTATCCATAAGATGGTTACTGCAGATACTAACCTTCAATGGCCAGGTCAAACTGACTTTGTAACTGCTTCGTCTTTGTTGGAAGAGAATAGCTACGATCTTGTTGTATGTGGAGACAATCATAAGTCACTTATTTTTAAAGATTCGTCTAGCCGGTATGTTGTAAATTGTGGTAGCTTGATGAGAGCAAATATTGATCAAGTTGACCATAAACCAGTCTCGTACATTTACGAATCAGATTCTAGGTCTATTGTAAGAAGAAGGCTTACTAATATAGCTCCAGCTGAGGCGGTATTTGCTATTGACTACGCAGAGCGTGAGTTGGAAAAGAAAAAAGATCTTGACTTGTTTATACGTTCAATTTCAAAATCGAAAAAAGTCGGGGTAGATTTTTTGAAAAACTTGTATACTAGATTAGACCAAATGGAAGTACCAAAAGGTGTAAGGAAGATAATTGATGATGGAGTAAAGAAGTTTGGGGAACTTGAAGGAGACGGTTGGTAATGAGAACTATGGATTCAGATGAGCTTGAGTTGGAAAGGAAACTTCGCCGGGTTAATAAGCTGAGGGCTACTTTAGAAGAGAGAAGGGAAAAGAAGCTTGTTGCTACTGGGAAGCAAGAGAATGTTTTAGAGAGACTTAGAAGGGAGTACAAGTGTAAGAGTATCGAGGCTTCTAAAAGTAGGTGTAAAAATATTGACGAGCGGGTTGCCCTAAGAAACAGAAGAATAGATAAGATATTTAGTGAGTTGGAAGAAGAATATGACCTCTAGTAACAAAGTTTATAGTATGAATTCAGACGTTCTTGCTTCTAGTAATAAATTCTTAGAAGCTAGGGATGCGGTACTTAAGGCTAAAGTAAAAAGGGAATCTTTGTTAGAAGAGATAGATGCAAAAGAAAGAGAGATAAAGGATTTGGAAAAGGTAATTAGTGATGCTGGAAAAGCCAGAGTCATCGTACAAAAGGTTGCCAGTGAAACTCAAAGTGTTGTTGAATACCATATATCTGGTGTTGTGGGTTTAGCAGAATCTGCTATATTTGACGATCCTTATGGGGTTGAGTTAGACTTTGTTGAAAGGCGTAATGTAACTGAGTGCGACTTTTACTTCACGAAGGGTTTTGATAGGTTTAATCCAATGTCTAGTGCTGGAGGTGGACCTCTTGACGTTGCATCGTTTGGGATTTTTATTGCTATATGGAGTTTTGGTCGTACTCGTCCTTTTTTGTTATTAGATGAGCCTTTTAAGTATGTTTCATCTAATCTTCAAGGAAGATGTTCTGAAATGATTAAGCAAATAACACTAGACCATAATCTCCAGATACTAATGATATCTCACTTACCACATATGATAGATAGTGCAGATAAGGTGTTTGAAGTTACGCAAGATAAACATGGTGTTAGTGATGTAAGAGAGGTTAGGTAACATGCAAACTAAAGTATGTAATATTAAAATGGACAAATATGCTAAGGGTGTCTACATTGGACGTGGTCCACGAAAATACAAGCACTACGGTAACCCGTTTAGAATAGGGCGTGATGGTAGTAGAGCTGATGTGATAAAGAAATTTGAGGAGTGGCTAGATGGAAAGCATCCCGAAGTCGCGCCTCAAAGAAGGAAATGGGTTTTAGAAAACGAGCATCTTCTAAAGAATAGAACTTTACTATGTCACTGTGCTCCAGAACCTTGCCATGGTGACGTTTATGTTAAACGATCGGGAGTTTAGTTGTGCTGCGAGTAGTGGAAGTGGCAAGTCAAGAATATTCTGCTGCTGTTCTTATCCAGGGCGGGGGAATTTATCAAATGAGTGGATTGGCAAGCTCCAACACATTCACGTAAACTATCGGTTGAGCGGGCGAAAGATACCGACTTGCCTTTCCACTTTTAATTTAATTAAGGGGTAAACGATGAACTCTAAAAGAAATCCTTCTGGGTTATATCCAGAATGTATGTCTTTTTAGTCAGATTCCTGTTAATGGAGAGGTATCATGGTTGGTTCTCATAGTGAACATATTCTAAGTTTTGGGAAGTATGGTCTTGGTAAGTCAGGTGAGCGGTGTTTAGCAGCAGTCCCGAATACTTATTTAAACTGGTTGCTAGATCAAGATTTTTTTGTTGACTCTCATCGGGACTTTGAAGCAGTAAATGATGAATGTGAATGGCGTAAAAGCCAAAGTGTTTATGTGGAGGATTAAAATGTCTTCAAATAAAAGGAATAAGTGGATGAGGGGGTTGAATAAGAAGTTAGTAGCTAGGTTAGTAGAACGTAACGTGGTTGTTGCTTTTGAGATTGATTATGGAGTTTCGGTTACCTGTTACCTTAGGAGCAGAGTTGGTGGTAACTACACAATTGCTAGCGGATTTGCTATTTGTAGTACTACTGAAAAATTTGAAGAGTCTGCCGGGAAGAATAAAGCCGCTGGTCGTGCTTTAAAGGCTCTTATTAACCAAACTCACGGGGAAGTTGTACGAAGTCACTGGGATGACTTTCCTAAGAGTTGGAGTAAGCGTCAAATAGATAGAGTTCTTAAATCTGGGACTTTATACAAAAGTTGGTATCGCGCAGGTACTGGTACATGATTCCTTTAGCAAAACCTAATATAAATACGCAGCGTGTTCTGCTTGACTTGATGACTGTCTTGACTTCTGGATGGTGGACTATGGGTGAATACACTAAGAATCTCGAAAAAGAGTTCGCAGAGTACGTTGGGGCTAAATATGCTATTGCTACTAATAGTTGTTCTATGTCTTTGTTTTTGAGCCTGATAGTTTTAGATGTTAGAGATCATTATGTCTACACAAGCCCTTTAACGTTTTGTTCTACTATTAACTCTGCTATCCACGCTGGTGCTAGGGGAGTTTTCCTGGCTGACATCAACTTTGATACTCAATGTATGAACCCGAGTAACATTTTCCCTAAACCAGGTCCTGACGATGTTTTACTTCCAGTCCACTTTGCTGGCTTTCCTTGTAACATGAATGAGTTTGTTGAGTTAAGTAAAGAGACTGGAGCTAGGATAGTAGAAGATTGTGCTCATGCGGTAGAGACTCAGTTTCATAGGCAACATGTCGGGACGTTTGGGGACATGGGATGTTACTCTTTTAATCCTACTAAAAATATTGCTGCTCCAGAGATGGGTATGATAGTTACGAACGATGAAGAGAAAGCAGAAAAGTTGAGGAGGTTACGTATTCATGGGATGGACGCTGATGCTTCAGAGAGGGTTAACAGTAATGGCACTTATAGTCTTGTTGACTGCGGTTATAAAGCTAATTGCACTGATTTTGAGGCGGTAGTCGCTTTGTCTCAACTAAGGAACGTTGAAGCTAACTGGGAGGCTAGAAAGTACATTTGGAATCAATATAATCTTGCCTTTAAGAATTTCTGTAATCGTGAAATTTTTAATGGAATCTATCCTGGAATTAGACCATCTTTGAATCCTAATGTTGGGTACGTTCATGGATATCATCTGTACACAATCTGCCTTGGTAACCGTGACGACTTTATTGCTAAAATGCGGGAAAAACAGGTTTATTGTGGCATTCATTATAAGCCAGTTAATTTACATCCTTGTTATCGGAACTTGGGGTGGCACTCCGGAATGTTTAATAATGCAGAATGGATTGGAAAACGTACTGTTAGTCTTCCTTTAGGACCAGGTATGACGACTAAAGATGTTAACCATGTCGTATCTGCTACTAAAGAACTTCTAGAGACTGGAGATTACTTATTATGACTTTATATGTCGTGCTGAGACCCATTGATGAAGAAGACTTACTAACTCTATTTAAGTGGCGAAATGATCCACTTATTATGTCGAGGACTAGGCAGTGGAGGGAACTTTCTTGGAAAGAGCATAAGAGTTGGTTTGATAATTTAGATCTTGATAAAAACTTGATGTATGGAATTGTCTCTTCTAGGTCTGATATTAATGAGCATGCTGAACTGGTTGGGGTCTGCGGTTTGTGTTACATTGATCTTATCAACAGGAGCGCCGAAGTTAGTATTTACATTGGAGATTCTTTCAGAAGGAGAACTGGAATTGGGAGTGAGGTATTGAGGTACTTGAAAATAAAAGCCTTTGACGTTTTAGGGCTTCATCGTATATATGCTGAAATATATGCTTTTAATGTGCCAGGTATTCGCTTATTTGAAGGATGTAGCTTTAAATGTGAAGCTACTATTTCAGACACTGTTTATATGGAGGGTGGTTGGTTTAGTAGTAAATTTTATACATACAAAGAGGATGATTGGCGATGACAACTAATAATTCGTTAGTCTTTGTTGAGGACTTTAGTGTAGAGGTTGAACCACTTCTAGCTGGTTTGGATGGGAATCTTCAACTTGTCGCTTTGTCTCCACTGGCTATGTACGAGTTAGATGAACTAGGGCTTACCTACAAGATTCCGGAAGACTATTTAGTATGGGAAGAAACAGATAAGTATACTTCTAGTTTTGAGAACTGGCTTAACCTTGTAGAGTCTACTACTGCAAGGTTGTACCCAGAAGTTTCTTCTTTCTACATCCCAATGTCTACTTACTGTGTTGCTGTACTAAAAGGGATGGTTGACTCTTTTGTTAGAAAAGCAGTACAGTTTGAGCGTATTTTAAAAGAAGAGAATCCAAGTAAAATTTATTACTTCGCTAATAGAAATAAAAGTGGACAACCAAACGACGAACTCCTGTTTTTTCAGAGATCTATTTTTTATAGAATTGCGGAGTCTATTGAGGCTACTTTAATTCATGTTCCGGATGTTGGTATTAAGAAGGTTACTAGCTGGAGGGATATAGGATTTATAAGGAATGTTTACGATTGGTTTAGGTACTGTAGGTTTATCTGGTTCGGGAAGCCTAGTGGTTGGACGTATTTGTTTGCTAGTACAATGGCGACGTTAAGAGATATGAAGTTTCAATTTCGCAAGTGTAAGGTCGTTCCAATCGTTGATGTAATAGTAAATCGTACTGGTTCCTTTCACTGGGATGTAGATAGCTTATGTAGTAACTTATCTGATTTTTGCGGCGTTGATTTAGAGTTAGTTCAGGTAGTAGTAGGTCCACAGCTAGACCACTATCTGAAATGTGTTGTTCCAAAGATTGTTGAGCATTCCAAATTTTATTTTGAATATTTAAAGAAATTTCCACGCTATAAGACTGCTGTTATTTTTACGAGGCGTAATAGGCTTTACCAGTATGGGTTGTTAATCGCTGCCAAACAACTTGGTATACCTACGTATTACGTAAAGCATGGTTGGGAAGGGTATAACTCTTGGATTACAGATTGGAGAAGGCTAAAAGTTTACGATCACTTTGTTGCGAGCAGAGAAGGTGAGCGGAAATTTTTTAGAAAACACGCGGCTGAAAATGGATTTAAATGTGAAGTTCTTTAAAGGAGAATTTTATGGCTTTAACTGGAAAGTGGACTGCTAGTAGTTTTAAGTACATTGATAAGAGTGGTAATAGTATTGTTGAAGATGAAAGTGGTAATGGTAATCATGCTCGTGGATTTAATGTAACTCCAGTCTATCTACATGATAGTAGGGGCAAGCCTTTAGGTAATAAAGAAAACGAGACTGAGCAGGCAATTGATACGGCTGCGTATTCTGTTGGTACTAGGGAGTCCTTTGAACAACGTAAATGGGAAGTTGATGATGAAACTATCGGGCTTGGTTTTAATGGCCACTCGTTTATGAAGATTTTGAATGATGATGCTATTAATCTTAGTAAGTTTACGTTGTGCGTTTCTGTAGGTCTTTACAATCCAAGTAAATCCCAATATATAATTGACAAACGTAATGGTCAATGGTACCGGAATTATTGTATGCTTTACGCTTCGCCTAGTTTTCCACATTTAAGAGATGGAATGAATGATTCTAGTTGGTTTTTAGTTGACATTGGTGATGGTAGTTGGATGGACGATGATTTTCATAATGGAGTTTTCTTTAGTATCGATAGAGTACCTTCTCTTACTATGTTTGATTTTGTTGCTACGTTTGATGGGAATTTTCTAGTTTTTTGGCTTGAAGACAAAGTTGTTGGTTTTAGAGAGAAATTAAAAATTGGAGACATTACTGGTAGTGGTGATTTAGTAGTTGGAGATGCTGGTTTTCCACATACTGTTGGTCAATGGCCTGTTGGGAACTCTCATACTTTATATGGAAAGATAGATAAAATTGAAATTTACGACACTGTCGAAAGGGTTGTAACGCAAGAGAGTTTAATGATGGAGGACAGTATAACTATTGAACCTTTTAAGAAACCTAAAGATCGGGAGAATTAAATGGCAAGGATTATTGGTCGTACGGAATTTACTGGGAAAAATTTTGTAATAATACCAAATTCAGATTCTCTAGATTTAGATAAGTGGTCAATTGTAGTAAAGTTTCAGTTGGGTAAGCTAGACAATGGGTGTTTTATTTTTGATAAACGTAATGGGCAGTGGCATCGCAACTACTGTTTTGGTTATATTACTCCTGAATGGTTTAAACACCACCCTACAGATATGACTGTTGGTTGTTATTTCTTTGTTGATGTAGGAGATGGTAGTCAAGTACAAGATGAATTTACTAATGGGGTTGGGGTAACTGTGCCATTTGTAAATCCTAGAGTTTCTTACGAGGCTTGTATGAAGTATGATGGAAAGGTCTTATCTCTTTCCGTCGATTATACTGGAGTAGTTGAGTTTAATAGTAGGGAATTGAATCTTGGGAGTGTAAAAGGTAATGGGAACTTAGTAATTGGGAGTATGGGAGAGCCCCATCTTGAAGCTTTTCCACAATATGGTTTGGGGAGGTTTACTGGAGTAATTGAGTCGTTAGACATTTCAGAACTATAAAGGATGGTTAGATGAAGGGTAAGCCTGGTACATCTTGGGGTCCTGAATACCCAGTGAATTTGATGCGATCGTCTAGGGGTTGGTTAGCGGTCGACTATAGTAATAGACTACCTGTTATTGTGAAAGTGTTTAAACCAAAGAGTACCCTAGATGTAACTTTTATGATGGACGAGTTAACCTTATTAAACTATGGTACTTTAGAGTTAGATCCGGAAGTTAGAGAGGAGATGGACAATGTGTCCTAGTAAAATGATAGTAATAGTTGACTATAAAGCCGGCAATATTAAATCAGTTTTTAATGCTTTTAAAAAGATAGGGCAGGACCCTGTAGTAAGTAACTCTTACCAGGTACTTGAAGAGGCAGACGCTATAGTTATCCCTGGTGTTGGAGCGTTTGGTGAAGGAATGAAGTCCTTAAAAGAAGCAGGTCTTATTGAGTGTTTGAATGAGCAAGTTATAGGCAAGAAAAAACCGTTCCTTGGAATATGTCTTGGTATGCAGTTGTTAGCCGACTGCAGTTTGGAAATGGGAGAACACGAAGGACTTGGCTGGATAGGTGGAACGGTTAAGTTAATAGAGACTGGTAGTACTGGCTTGAGGGTACCACATATTGGTTGGAATGATGTTGATTTTGAAAAAGGTAATGTTTTGTTTGATGGATTTGTTGAAGATCCAGTTTTCTACTTTGCTCATAGTTATTACTTTGAGGTAACGAATCGTGATTATGTTTCGTCATGTTGTACTCACGGAATTACATTTAGTAGTAGCGTCCAGAAAGACAACATTTTCGGAGTTCAATTTCATCCAGAAAAGAGCCAATCTATAGGGTTAAAGGTCTTAGAAAATTTTGTTAAAGAAGCGATTAATAGCAGTGGTACTTGTTCGGGATAGGCAAGTAGTTCAAAGTGTAAAGTTTAAGCACACTAACGTTATCCATTGGAATGTTGCTACTGCTGTTACTTTCTTTAATGAGTGGGCGGTTGATGAAATAATCTTGCTCGATGTTAGTAGAAATCGAGATGAATATGGTTTTTACTTCGTAATTGAGGACTTATCTACTAAGTGTTTTGTACCTTTAACCGTTGGTGGGTGGATAACAAATATCGAAGAAGCAAAGAGTAGGTTCGATCTAGGAGCAGATAAGATAGTTATTAACAGTGAAGCATTTCGGCGGCCAGAATTTATTAAAGAGTGTGCTAAGGCTTTTGGTAGCCAATGTGTAGTTGTTTCAATAGACGTTAAACGGTACCCGCATTGGAAGAGTGACGGCTATCTTGTTTGTACAGATAGGGGTAGAGAACTTAGAATTTGGCATCCAGTTGACTGGGCTATGGAATGTCAAAAGCTTGGAGCGGGAGAAATATTTTTGAATTGCATTGATAATGACGGGAACCGTAAAGGTTACAACTTAGGTTTGTTGGAAAGAGTTTCCAAGGCAGTAACTATTCCAGTAATAGCAATGGGTGGTGTATTGGAATGGAAACATCTTGTCGATGGAATAGTAAAAGGTGGTGCTGACGCTGTTGCTGCTGCTAATATATTCCATTATAAAGAGCAAAGTACAAAGAAGGCCAAAAAGTATATGAGAGAGCATGGTATAGACGTCCGTTAGGTAAGGGAAGTGATGGTCTGTAAAATCTGTTACAAGGAAAAAGCTACTTTACCAGATAGAAATAAACCGTGGTCAAAAAGAAAAGAGATTTGCTCAAAATGTCATCAAGACAGATTAAAGTCTGACTTAAAGGTTATTATTAAGGACAATATAAAGCGTAGTGTGAAGGAGAGCTAATGAACTATTGTAAGAGGTGTTTATATCCAGAAAATGCAAAACCTACTATCATCTTTGATGAGCAGGGAGTATGTAGTGGTTGTCGTTACCACGAGTCAAGGCAGACCATAGACTGGTCTGAGAGGGAAAAACTACTACGTGAAATCCTTGCTGAATATAAACAGAAAGCAAAAGAAGCTGGTAACCCTTACGATTGTATTATTCCAGTCAGCGGTGGAAAGGACAGCCATTATCAAGTTTACTTGATGAAAGTAGTCTACGGGATGAATCCCTTGCTAGTTACATACAACCATACTTTTAATACAAAGCTAGGTTTAAGGAACCTTAATAATATAGTGGAGAAGTTTGGAGTTGATTTGATTAGATTTACTGCTAATACAGAATCTGTTAGAAAGATATCTAGGTATATGGTGAAGACAGTAGGTGACATTACCTGGCATTATCATGCTGGTATTAGAACTTTTCCTTTTCAAGTGTCAGTCAAGTGGAACATTCCACTTGTAATATGGGGGGAACACGGCTTCGCTGAAATTGTTGGGTTGGTTTCCCTTGAAGACATGGTAGAGTTTACTAAGTGGACAAGGCAAGAACATGATATGAGGGGATACGAACCAGAAGACTTAATTAATGAGGAGAGTGGAATAACTAGTTTAGACGTAGCTCCCTACGTTTTTCCGACAGAAGAACAAATATCCGAGACTGGGATGAGAGGAATTTACTTGAGCAACTTTATGTACTGGGACGCTTTGGAACAAGCAAAGGAAATGGTCCACCGCTATGACTTTGGTTTACGAGAAGTTCCAAATGAAAGGTCTTTCGTTTTGCATGCCAAGAGTGATGACCACGCTAATGACGTTCATGACTACCTGAAGTATTTGAAGTTTGGATATGGAAGAGCGACTGACGATGCTACTACAGAAATAAGGCATGGGCGTATGACAAGAGAAGAAGGTACACAATTAGTTAGCGAGTACGACTCTGTGAGACCTTCTACTTTGCAATCGTATTTGGATTTTATGGGAATTACGGAACAGACTTTTCTAGACTGGGTTGAGCCTATGAGAGATTTGAATATATGGGAAAAACATAAGTCTACTGAGATGTGGGTGGTAAAGGATTCTATTGTACTAGATGATAGAGAAGTCGATGATGCTCGTCTGCTTCTAGTTCGTCCAGAAGACAGGACATTTGGTAGTAATAATAAGCGGTTTTTTTGTAGGGATAAGTCTAAACATATAGAATATTCTCCTATTACTTTATAAGGATTGGAAAATGAAATACTGTAAGAAGTGCGTTATGCCAGACACTAGACCTCATATAGTCTTTAATGAAGATGGAGTATGTGATGCTTGCGTTTCTGCTGAGGGTAAAAGTAAAGACATAGACTGGTTTACTAGGTACTCAGAGCTTGAATCCTTGTTGAGGAGGTACCGTTTAAAGAGTTCGACTGAGTATGATTGTATCGTGCCAGTTAGTGGTGGAAAAGATAGCCACTATCAAACATGGATTTTGAAGCACGAGTTTAATATGAGCCCGCTAGCTGTTACTTTTGCTCAATGTGCTATGACGCCTTTAGGTCAAAGTAATCTCGATTCATTAAGAGAGATAGGTGTTGACCATATATTGTTTACTCCAGACCCTATCATATACAGGAAGTTAGCAAGGGAAGGTTTAAAGAGAGTTGGAGATTCTTGCTGGCCGTGTCACGTTGGGATCTTTACCGTTCCAGTTCAAGTAGCAGTTAAGTTTAATATTCCGTTGATAGTATGGGGAGAGAATGGGCAACAAGAATATGGTGGTCCTGCGTGGCATAGAGATGAAAGTGTACTTGACAGGAGGTGGGTAGAGGAGTTTTGTTTGTTAGGAAATAGAGTGGATGCTATGACTACAGTTGAGGGGATAACTCTCTCAGATCTTAAACCTTATATTTATCCATCCGACAAAGACATAAAGAAAGTTGGAGTTACTGGAATCTACCTTGGTTATTTTATGAAGTGGGATGCAAGGGAACAAATCCAATTCATAAAAGAGAAGACAAATTTTAATACCAGTCCTTCTCCTACTGTTGGTACTTACACAGACTTTGAGAATCTAGATGGGAAGTGGTATGGTTTTCATGATTGGTTAATGTATCTGAAGTATGGTTTTGGTCGTGCTACTAGTCATGCTTGTATAGATATAAGAAATAGAAGGTTAACGAGGGAAAGAGCTGTCGTACTAGTAAATAATAACGAGGGAAAGTTCCCGAAAGAGTACTTTAAAGAATTTTTGGACTTTATTTGGATGAGTGAAGATGAGTTCGACGAAGTCTGCGAGTTGTTTGCTAACAAAAGTATATTCGAGAAAGACAGTAAGGGCCACCTGGTAAAGAGAAAAGAGGCAGTGCTTTGTTGAAGGTTAGACTTATTCCTTTAGTATTGTTTAACGATTGGAAGATGGTGAAGACTATACAGTTTTCAGATATTCGTAACTATGGTAGTCCAGTAGCTGCCGCAAAAACTTACGATGCTCAAAGGGTTGATGAAATAATGTACCTTGACATAAGAGCAACTGAAGATGGTAGGGAGCCAAACTATCAGGCAGTTTCTGATATAGTAGGTGAATGCTTTTGCCCAGTAGCTGTAGGCGGTGGAATAAGTACAGCTAGTCATGTTAAGCAACTACTTTCGGCTGGAGCAGATAAAGTCGTAATTAATACTGCGGTTGTTGAAAACCCGATGCTGATATCTGAAATATCTAAGGTTTTTGGAAGTCAATGTATAGTTGTATCAATAGATGTATATGAAGGTTGGATGGTACATACTTGTTCTGGTACAGTTTGGACTCATCTCGATGCAGTCTCTTGGGCTTCTGCTTGCGAGTGTTTAGGCGCTGGAGAAATTCTTCTTAATTCTGTTAGTAGAGATGGTACGGAAGATGGGTACGATCTTAAGCTGTTAGAAGCGGTTGTAGCGAAAGTGAACATTCCAGTCATAATTGCTGGTGGTGCGGGGAAGCCGCAAGATTTAGTTGACGCGGTAAATGCTGGTGCGTCTGCTGTCGCTGCTGGTAGTCTTTTCTTGTATACTGAACATAGTCCTATAAGTGCTAGAAAGTATATGGAGATGAGTGGGTTAAATGTTAGAAAGTATAGTGGGGGGATAGGGTGATTAAGAAGGCCTCTACGTGGAGGAGAACCTGGTACTTTAAGGTTTGCTGGGTTAAGGGAAAGTTACATCGTCTTCTCCAAAAGGTTTTTCCATTGTGTGATGGTTTTAAAGGGCCGTGTTTTAAGCTTGGAGAGAGGAGGAGGCAGCGTACGGCTTATCATGAGGATGACCTTAACTGGGTTTTTCTGTGCGATAAGTGTGCGGAAATAAATCAGGAACATTGGGATGAAATGTGGTCTGAATACTATAGCCAAGTTATTTAAAAGGGAGTACGTTAAATGAAAATTGATGAGAGAGCATGGAAGACGTGGGGTGAGTTTAATCGAACTATAGACAAGAAGAGAATTATTTTCTTTGGTTATTCCTTAGACTGGATTGGGAAAACGTTAAGAAAGAGTAACCTAACTATTTCGTCTATCGTTGATAATAGCCAGAACTTCCAAGGTACCGATAGCGTGTATGGGGTTAAGATCTTGGCGACAAAAAACTTATTACATAAACGTGATGATGAGTATATTGTCATAACGTCTTTGTCTTTTGAAAGTATTTATAGGGAGCTCATCCATACAGGTTTTACACCTGGAAAAGACTTTTGTATAACTCCAGCATTGAATAGTGTGAAAGTTGTTAATGATATAAACTCTAAAGACTTTCGTTTACTTGTTAGTAGCCCAGATCATCTTATTTACTTTAAAGATACTAGTAATCTTGGTGGTGGGTTATACGAGTTTTCTGTTACTAGTAAGGCTGTAGGATGTGAAAAACTCGTAGCCGGCACATTCAGGCAAATAGTTGATATGGAAAATGGAAATATAGCAGTACTTGAAGAAATGAATGGTATACGTATATTTGAGAAAGGTAGTGTTATTGGGTTTTGGAAATTTATAGAGTGTGATAAAGGCGATCGTCCACATGGACTTGCTTACGACAAAGTTAATAACATATTCTATATGGCTTGTACTGCTAAGGATGAAATTGCTGCTTACGATGCTGATACCGGAAAGCCAATCGATTCTGCAGAGATACTAAGTTGGAAGGCAAGTGTTGATGGGAAGAATCATCATTGGATAAACGACCTTGCTATCAAAGATAGATATTTGTACTTGTCTTTGTTTTCTATTTCTGGGTGCCAACAAGAGGGAGTCTATGATGGTGGTATTATGCAGATTAATCTTGACCGCCCAGATGAGCGTCAAGTTGTTGCTAGAGATTTATGGATGCCTCATACTGTTAGATTTTTTGGAGAGGAACTTTGCTATCTCGATTCAATGAATGGTAGGTTTTATAAAGGTAGTGCGTTAGTTGGTGAGTTCAATGGTTTTACTAGGGGGCTTGGTTACGATGGCGTTTACTATTATGTTGGGCAGAGCGAGAATAGGTACTTTGACCAGTTTAAAGGAAAGCGCAACAACGTTGGTATGAATGCTGGTTTCTTTTTATTTGACGAAGAAACAAAGGCAAGTAAGTTTTTCGAGGTACCTAGACTCCATCAGGTTCATGATCTTTTAGTCTTATGAAAACTATCATTTATATACCCTGTATCTACAGGGCTGGTCGTGGGTTGTGGCCTCCTACAACTCCGAGTTGCTGGTACTACTGGTTACATAAGAATCTATGGAACTACTTTTCTGGTCTTCAATGTAAAGTTATATGGAAGGCCGGACCTAGGTCTAGCAACCTCGAGGACCCAGTGGATAGATTCCGTGACGTTAATATGCGTTACAGTACAAAGAAACTTAGTCGAGAATTAAAAAAGGCAGACTTAGTAGTTGTTGATTCAGTTTCAACTCCATTTATGGAGGCTACTATGCTTGGTAAGCGTGTCATTTGTGTTGTTCCAAGACAAGATAAAAAGTATATATATTCTTCTGACATAAAGGAAAGAGTTTCGTTTGTTGGACTCTGGGACGTCTTTAATACAATTGCAGATCAAGTGGACTACGTTATAGAGCAGCGTTGGGGGGACTATGTTTGAAAATAAGGTTGTGATGATTACTGGTGGAACTGGGACGTTTGGATCGATACTAGCTAGACGTTTTTATAATTTGTATCCGAAGTTGAGGAAAATAATTATATATTCAAGAGATGAGTATAAGCAAGATAAATTGTTTGAGAGTTTTGGTAGACCTAAACCAAACAAACAACTCAGATTCTTTATTGGCGATGTGAGGGATAGGAGTCGCCTTACTATGGCTATGTCTGGGGTTGACTACGTTGTTCATGCTGCGGCCATGAAACAAGTGCCGGCGTGTGAGTACAACCCATTAGAAGCAAAGAAGACTAATGTTGATGGTGCCGCTAATATTATAGAGGCTGCTATAGAAACTGGGGTTAAGCAGGTAGTGGCTTTGAGCACAGATAAAGCAGTTAACCCTATTAACTTGTATGGTACTACGAAGTTGCTAGCGGAAAAACTGTTTATTAATGCAAATACTCTTGGTAAGAAAGTAACGAAGTTTAGTGTTGTTAGGTATGGAAATGTACTTGGTAGTCGGGGTTCTGTTTTGAATACTTTTCGGGAACAAGCAGAAATGGGAGTGTTACTTGTAACCGACAGGCGTATGACTAGGTTTTGGTGGACAGTTGATCAAGCAGTCGACTTTGTAATGTTGGCACTTCGTGCGATGGAGGGTGGAGAAATATTAGTTCCAAAACTTAGATCAGCTACTGTCAAAAACGTTGCTATTGCAGTATGTGAAGAATGTAGAATAAGATACACTGGAATACGACCTGGCGAGAAGTTACATGAGGTTTTAATTTCTCCAGAAGAGGTTTGTAGGACTTACGAAGTACCTGAAATGTATATTGTAGTCCCTGATACTAGTTTTTTCGATTTTAATTTTTCTGTCGAGATTTGGGATAAAGTACCAAATAACTTTAAGTATTCTTCATTAGACGTTCTTATCGAGGATATTGTTGTTTTAAAGAATTTGATTGAGGGTATAAATGAAAAATAGTTCAGTAGCAATTGTAGTTCCGGCAAAGGTAATATCAAAGCGTCTTCCAAGTAAGAACTTACTGTGCCTTGGCGGGAAGTTTGGAAATAAAACTTTAGTTGAAATAGCAGTTGACAGGTCGTTAGAAAGTGGTCTTGGAATGGTCGTTGTTAGTAGCGATGGTCATGGTGTTTTACGGCAAGCTCGTATTTATAGTACAGCAGAAGTTTATTTTATGAAACGTAGCAATGGACTAAATGAGGGTACATCTAGAGCGTGGGAAGTTTGTTTAGATTCTGTAGATAGGTTGCAACTTAAGTGTAATATGAAGGTTACTACTGTTGTTATGACTTTACCAACGTCCCCTTTCTGTAGTGCTGAAGATTTAATTAATGCGGTCGATTTGTTTTATAAAAAGGATAGAAGGCCTGTTATGAGTGTTAAGGAACTTAACTTTAATCCTGCAACATGCGCAACTATTTCTAATGATGGTGTAATGTGGAGACGGGATGGAGGATCCTGGGGCGTCTTAACAGTGAGCGAAAGGGTGTATCTTTCTAACGGGGCTGTTTGGGTTTGTGATGTTGAGATGTTACGTAAACGTAAAGAGCAGTACATTGCTGGAATGGTAGCATACGTGATGCCAGAAGAAAGAAGTATAGATATCAACACTCAGTTCGACTATTCTGTTGCTAGTCTTTTAGCTCAGAAGTAATAGGGAGAGTGAATATGAAAAAGAAGAAAAAGAAGCCTAAGTTTAGGATTGGTCAGTGGGTAGAGTTCAAGGCTCATACTACTAAAGATTATTTAGGGACGAACTCTGTAAATGTAAATAAGAGAAAAATAGTTAAGAGAAACATAGTAATGAGACTTCCATTAGGGACGCCTTTACGTGGGCAAATAATAGGCGCAAGATATAGAATGGAAGGTACAGTTCATCCCGGTGGTTATGAAGACCAAGAACAGGCTTATTTTATACCAAGTAAGAGTGTATTGGTATGGCTAGTCGCTACTGGTTACATAAACAAGCCCTATGAAGTTTTAGAAAAGGATATTGGGTTTACGGTTTCTAGTGATGGTTTTCGACTTCCTTGGAGGAAGACGTGGATGTCTAAAAGAGAAAGAGAACGGTTAAGTAAGGAATCTCAAGATTGGCCAAGAGACTCTAAAGGGAGGTTTTGTTAATGGAAATACTATTGGTAAATCCAAGGGTAAGGGAATGGGCACAGCCTAACTGTTTTCCTACTGGTCTTGGCTACATAGCCAGTTACCTCCGACTAAGGGGATACGATGTTGAGGTTTGGGACTTTAATGCTATGCGCCAAGAGGATTTGACTTATGAAGGTATAATAAGATCTTATAAGTACGACGTACTAGGTATTACTGGTATAATTACTCAATACAATGACGTTAAGGAGTTAGCGAAGTTTGCCAGAGATCATAATCCGGACGTCAAGATTGTTTGTGGGGGAACTATTGCAACGTCTATCCCAGAAGTTCTTTTAGAGACTACTTGCGTTGACCGTTGTATTTTAGGAGAAGGAGAAATTCAGATGGTCGAGTACTTAAGGTCTCTTAAAAGTGGTAGACTTCCAAGGGTGCCAGGTCTAATTGAAGACCTTCAGCATCTTCCAAGACCGGCCTATGACAAGTTTCCTATGGAGGTTTACCTTAACAACCCTATAGCGTACTATAATACTAACAAGTGGATTGATGGTAGGGTAGGCGAAAGTGATGAGAAAATTGATCCTCCTAAAAGTATAAATATGATAGGTAGTAGAGGTTGCCCTTATAACTGTATCTTTTGTTATCACAACTACATGGGAGATAAATATAGAGTTAGAGATCCGCTTGACATATTTTTTGAGATAAGTTATTTGATAAACGAGTACGACGTTGGCTACGTGCACTTTGTTGATGATGCTTTTGTTTGTAACAAAGCTTTTGTTGAGGAGTTCTGTAGTCTTATTAAACCGATGGGAATTAAGTGGTCTTGTTCTGGTAGGGTGAACGTTATGACTGATGAGTTGGCAGAGACTATGGCGTCTGCTGGTTGTTTAGGGGTTTGCTATGGTCTTGAAAGTGCAAGTCAAGTTATGTTAGACCGGATGAACAAAAAGGTTAGTGTTGATCAGTACCGTAAAGCTATAGAAATAAACAAGAGACATTTCGTTTACGAAGATTATACATTCGTAATTGGTACGCCAGGCGAAACTGACGGAACAGTAGCAGAGTCTGTTAACTTTTGTGAGGAGATGGGTATAACTCCAACATCAGTATTCTACATGACTCCCTACCCAGGTACTCCGTTGTTTTCTGAGTTAGTTAGAACTAATAAAGAATTTCGTTACATGGTTTGTTACCTTTATACTAAGTGGATAAGTGGTTTAGGAGAACAGGGAGAACAAGTTGCTTGGGATTGTTGTGGAGTTGGTATAAAGAAACTACACGAATGGAAAGAGCTATTTATAGAGGAGACTGGAGCATGGAACAAAAAGAAACATTCGTAAGGTTCATGAATGAGTTAGCTAACAACTTAAAACATTTATCTTCAGAAAAGTTTGATGAAACTAAACTTGCAGTAGTTAATAAGCAGTTCTCCTACGTAATCGAAAAGTTAAAAGAACAGGACGTGGAGTTCATTATGATTCTTACAATTTTTGTGAACTGTTATCGCCTTTTTGACTTAAGTGGTGCAACTAGGGGACTTCATAATGTGTTAGATAGTGTATTTAAACAACAAATGTTAAACAAACTGGCACAGTTTGATGAGGAGAAGAAAAAAGATGGGTAATGTGCTTATAAAGAAGCATGCTATTTTTTCAAGAGATAGAGAGTACCGTTATACTCTTTGGCGGTTGTGGGATAGCAACAAAGGATACGCGATGTTTATCTGTTTAAATCCGTCTACAGCTGATGAAGAGAGCGATGATAATACTGTTAGAAGGTGTGTCGGTTATGCTAAAAAATGGGGTTATGGTGGGGTGTGTATAGCTAACCTGTTTGCCTTTCGTGCTACTAAACCTAGAAAAATGAAAGCAGCCAAAGATCCAATCGGGCCTAAAAATGATTCCTGGATTAAATTCCTTGCAATAAGGGCCGGAGTTGTTGTGGCTGCATGGGGTTGTAACGGAGGCTTCAAGGGGAGAGATACGGAGGTGAGAAATATAATTCCGAGACTTCACTATTTAGTTTTTACTAAAGACGGTCATCCTAGTCATCCGCTATTTCTGAAGAAAGGACTTCAACCAAAAGAATGGAGGGTAAAAAATGGAAGAATTAGCAGCAGTTCTAAGTAATTTTGGAGTTATGGGATTGTGGGGAGTCGTATTGTATAAAGTTCTCGATTTCCTTGAGTTTGTCGGTGCTTTCTTTATATTGTATTATGTCGCAAAAAAGTGCGGGCCTAAAGTCATCAAACTTATACAGGAGATTAGTTGAGATGAGTAAACTACTAGTAATAGGTGCACATCCAGCAGACCCTTTTGACTTGGCTGGTGGGACTATCTACCAATTCAACAACCTTAAGCAATCTACGACTATCTTGTCTATTACAGATGGAACTAGATCACATTTTGATGAAAGTTTTGATGTTGGTGATGTTTCTAAAGCCGTCATTAAGCGTAGGGAATTCAGTCAGGCTAGTTGTCTTGTTGGAGCTTGCGGTAAGAGTACGGTTTTCAGTTACCCAGATGAACCTCTTAAGGAATCTTATAGCTCGTGTATTGACCAGTTAGTTAGATATATTCGGAACATAAAACCTAGTATAGTAATAACTCATCATCCAAACGAATACTCACATTGGGATCATGCTGCATGTGGCCGTAGTGTTTGTAGGGCGTTGAAAGCGGCAAAAAAACTTGAAGGTGAAAAACATTGGGTTCCCATGGTTTACTTTTTTGGAGTTCAATTCCGTCCAGAAACCGTTAGGATAGGACTAATCCCTCAAGCTCCAGACCTACTAATTAACTTAGAGAAGAAAACGGTTGTGAAGAAGATAGAAACTATGTTATGTTTTAAGTCTCAAGGAATGACTAAAGCTAAGTTGATTCAAAGAATGAATAGTTTTGAAGGCGAAACTGGGAGAGCAGACGGGTTGAGGTGGAGTGAATCTTTTACTTTCTACTACCCATTAAAGCGTAATACTTTGCTTTACAATAACATGTTCTAGGAGGAAACCATGAATGAAGTAAGAAGGTCTAAACAAGCCATAGAAGACGAAGAGCCAGAACAAAAGCCAAGTGTTGAGATTTATGAGAGAGTGATTTACGAAGTTAAAGCTATTAATTTGAAGCTTGCAAGTCAAGGTCTTAGTACTCTACTACAATCTCAAGACAAGATTGTAAAGATTCATCAAACTAAAGGTACAACATTCGAAGCGACTGTCCTTCTTTTTAGGTTGCGAGACTTTTAGTAGAAATCCAAAAAAAATTTGTAGTCTCTCTCATATAATTAGAGAGGTAGTTCTATGGATAAAATGGAAATAGTAAAGGCGGTTGGAAAAATCTTATCTGATCTTGACGACCGTTATCCTACTTTTTCAGATAGCGAAAAGAGGGTTGCTTTAAAGTCGGCTGCTTCTACACTTGAGCATATTATTGAAGCTAAATCTCAAGCTATCATGTATGCTAAATACATAAATGATGAATCATGAAAAAGAGTTCTTTTATATGGTACGTAGCTCTTGTATCCTTTTCTTTATTCTTAGACTTAGCAGGTAAAACACAAGAAGCTATTATCGTAGAAAACATTTTAGTGTTTTGTTTGCTGTTGGAGTTAAGGGGACGAAAATGAAGATAGTAAGTACTCCAAGTGAACTTATGGACAAAGGTCTTTGGGCAGCTACTTGTGAGTTGTTCGGATTTAATGAATGGTGCGTAAACGAAAGTCTTATGGAGAGCGACAAAGAAATTGTTTTTACCGAAGAACAAGCAAAGGAAATCGGTTTATATAAAGGAGATTAAGAAGTGAGTTGTGTAGGTAGAACATTTAGAGTGAAAGAGACTATTAAATCGCTTTGTTGCTCACATGATTTAGAAGCTGGTGAGGTCGTTCAAGTTTATAGTCATCCCTCTCCTAATAGATTAGTAGTGTGCCTTGTGGAAGGTGAATGGGTAAATACATGCCATAAGGTAAAAAGGTCAACGTTAAACAGATGTAGTGACGAAATAAAAAAGGGAGGTAAAGATGGTAGATGAAATAGATGAGGATATAAAACTTCTCATTAGTGAATTAAACAGAGTTGGTTTAACTACTTGCAGTAGTTGCCAAGGGACAGGACACAATAAAGGGAATGAGGCCTTTATAATGCTTGCTCCAAATAAAATTAAAGATTTAGGGATAATAATTGAAGATAGAATGATACGTGTTTCATGGACTAGAGAATTAAAAAAGGAGGAAAAAGATGAAAAAGGGATTGAATGAGTTAGTAGGTATTATCGACAGATCGGGAAGTATGGACGTTATAGCCTCAGATGCTATTGGTGGGTTGAATACTTTTATTAGAGAACAGAAAGAGGTACCTGGGGAGGCTAACGTAACTATAGTGCTTTTTGATCACGAATATAAGGTTGACTACAAAGGTGTACCTATTGCAGATGTCAAAGAATACAATAGCCAATCTTATATACCGAGAGGTACCACTGCGTTGCTCGATGCTATTGGTAGGACTATTACTACAGTTGGTGAACGGCTTGCAAATACCGACGAGGGCCAGCGTCCAGAGAAAGTTATCGTATTTATACTTACCGATGGGATGTAAAATGCCAGTAGGGAGTATAACAAAAAGAAAGTTAACGAGCTTATTAACCGGCAGAGAGATGAGTACAAGTGGGAGTTTATATTTTTGTCGGCTAGTCAAGGAGCTATTCAGGAAGGTCTAGATCTAGGAATAAAGCAAAAAGATACTCAGCTCTTCGCCCATACCGGGAAAGGTGTTTCTGAAGGTTATGCTGGTATGTCTTCTAGGACAACTTCATATAGGTCGTAAAGGGGGAGGAGAAATGAGAGGAAGTAAAGCAAAGAAAATTAGGAAGTTAGTCTATGGCGACTTCTCGTTTCATGCCCGGCGTAGGTATGTGATAACTAGTAAGGGTACGTTAATGAACCACCCAGATGGTAGAAGGGCAAAGTACTTACAGTACAAAAGGCTCGCGAACATGGGAGTAAGGGTATGAATATATTAGTTACTGGGGGTTGTGGTTTCATAGGTAGCCATTTTATTAAAAGACTACTTCGTAAATACCCAGACTACAATATCGTTAACGTGGATAAGCTTACCTACGCTGGCAACATTAAAAATATACCTCCTCCACAGGATTACAACAACTTTACGACTTACACTTTTGATATAGGAGATACCTATATTAGGTCAATTTTAAAGGACCATGAGATAGAAGTGGTTGTGAACTTTGCTGCTGAAACTCACGTTGATCGTAGTATACACAATCCAGTTGACTTTATACAAACTGATATAGTCGGGCTTATTAATCTGGTACAGGCGGCTAGAAAAGCAAAAGTGAGAAGGTTTGTTCAGATATCAACTGATGAGGTTTATGGTTCCTTACCTGTTGGTTTTGAGGCTGATACTGTTGCTAGACTTAATCCGACGTCTCCCTATTCTGCTAGTAAAGCGTCTGCAGACATACTTTTACTTTCGTACTTTAAAACGTACAACTTTCCAGTTTTGATTGTTAGACCATGTAACAACTATGGGCCTAATCAATACCCAGAGAAGCTTATTCCAATGTGTATAACAAGACTTCTTGAGAATAAAAGAATGATCTTGCATGGAGATGGAGATGAAGTTAGAGAATACGTCTACGTTGAGGATTGTTGTCGTGCTATAGATATAATTATGCATAAGGGTTTTGATGGAAATACTTTCAATGTAGGTAGCGGTGTAAGACGTAACAATAGAGAAATAATGAGTGCTGTACTAAAGGAAGTAGTTTGCAACCAAGCCAGGATTGGTGAGGAGTACGTAAAAAAAGTACCAAATCGTCCTGGCAACGACAGTCGCTACGCCTTAAAGTGTAATTCTCTTTGGAAGAGTCAGTTTTTAAGGTCTAACTTTAAGGATAGATTACATCTTACTATAGAGTGGTATAAAAAGAACTACAAAGACTGGTGGCCTTATGTCGATTTGGATGCGAATATTTACAAGGACGAGGAGTACTTGAGATGAAAGAATTTAAAGAAACTCATCAGTATGGCCATATCTCAATAGAATCTACGCCAGATGGTCTTCCTTCTATGGATGGTGATTTAGGTGTTCAAGTAGCAAAAGACGGTAGAGTTTGGGTATGTATTGATGGCGTAGCGTTTCTAAGATTTAAACCACTTAGAAAGGAAAAGGAGAACGGAATCGTAAGAATCCTATAACGGTAATCAAATGAACGTTGTATTTTGTATTGCTGCTATAATGATGGTAGTGTTTATGTGTCAATGGTAATAAAGAAAGGAGAAAGCTAATGCCTTTGTTTTATGTGCAAGACGATGACAGGCCAATGTATGTAAACAGTGAGAGTTTTGGGACTGCTTTAGAGTCGTGGAAAAAGTTTATAGCTACGGAGAATGGTTGTAGTCCGGATGGCGTAGAACTTCCATTAGGAATAAAGTTTATAGCTCCTAGCGACGAGGTAATATGGGATGTTGAGTAAAGTATCTGTTATAATTCCACTCTACAACTACGAGAGGTACATAGGTCAAGCAATAGACAGTGTATTATCTCAGACTTATACTAACTGGGAGATTATTGTAGTAGACGACTTTTCGTCTGATGGTGGTTTGGTAGTAGTAGGTAGATATGAAGATAGTTTAAAAGAGAAGTTACGAGTAATAGAGAATTTTGAAAACTTAGGTGTTAGTAAGAGTAGAAACTTGGGTTTTAGAATAAGTACTGGCGACTATATAGCCTATCTAGATGCAGACGACTACTGGGAACCCACTAAGCTAGAGAAACAAGTACTGGCGATGGAAGAGCAAGACGCTGGCGTAGTACATACTGGAGTTAATACTATAATTAGCCAAGAAACTGCGACATGGGTAGGGAAACCTGGTAGAGGAATTTTTGGAACTAGTCCGGCAAAAGGCTACTGGGATTCGTTTTGGAATGAAAAGTTGTTAGCACAGTTACGTAAGCGTACTCACTTTGGTATCTTGTCTGATGGTGATCCTATTTGTTCATCTTCTATCATGGTTAAAAGAGAGGTAGTTGAAGCTGTTGGTGGGTTTGATGAAGACTTGTTATATCAGCATGAAGATTGGGTATTCTTACTTAAATGTTCGTACTACTACGTTTTTTATATGTTGAAGGATCGACTTACTAACTATCGTATTCATAAAGAAGGCTACACTGCTAAAGCACTACTTACTCCTGGTGGTGATTGGAGCGCAGACGTTGCTCTGGGTCAAGCAAGGGATAGATGTTTTAGTTTTGTGAAGGGAAGGGGGCAATCTTTATCTTATAAAGAATTTAATGCTAATCCTACGTTACGCCAAAAAATAAAGCGGCATTTACTTCTCCCTGGAAAAGTAAAAGCTCACCTTATAGTAAGAGCAAAGAACTTCTACCACTACTACGAGGACTGGCTACCTTCTAGGAAAAACGAAAGTAGTGTAGACTTAATGATACTGTTCCTTACTGACAAATGCAATTTGTCATGTAAGGCTTGTTTCTACAAGGGTAAGTTGCATACGTATGGTGATATGGATATTGTCAACGTAAGATCTATTCATCGTAGTGTTACTCCAAACAACGTACTACTAACGGGTGGCGAACCTTTCCTATATGATAGAATACAAGACGCTATTAATATGTTTTCTGAAAAGAGCAATGTTTGGATAAATACTAACGGTATGCGACCTTTAGCAGTAAAGGGCATGATGGCTAAGATTTTAGTCGCTAAGCATAAAACTATTACTGTATCTGTATCTTTAGATGGATTCGAGAAAACGCATAATGAAATGAGGGGGAATGACAAGTCATATAGTAGGGCAATGGATACTTTAAGGGTTTTATTGTCATTTAAACCTACAGATAAAGGTTTAAACGTATGTATCAATACTTTGATAACACCAGGAACTATGGACAAGTTAGTTGACTTCGCTAAAGAGATGGCGTACGCTTTCCCTAGTCTAGATTATCACAACTTTGAGGTTGAAAGGTCTTTTAGAGGTTTTAAGTACCACGTTTCCCTTGATGGAATGTATAAAGGGCTTCTAGAAGTTATAAAGAAGAACTACTTTTCTTATTATTTACTAACTAAGAGAAGATTTAACGTCCAGTATCTTAATTCTACTATAGGTAAACCTTGGGACTTTCCTTGTTTGGCTGGTAAAAAGGCATTTACTATTTACCCGGACGGTAAGTTGGTAGCGTGTGAGATGAGAGATACAGTGACTGACTTAGCGTATTACAACTACGACGTTACTAAAGCTCTAAATGGGTCATCTATGAAGCAAGAGTTAAAGTATATAAAAAGGGACAAATGTTATTGTGCTCATGGTTGTTGGGTAGTTACTAGTATGTGTGACCATTTTAGCAAAGTGGGGTGGAGATAATGGAACACGAAGGGTTTACAGTTAAAGGTTTTGAGTTTATGGACGAACCGGCTACAGATGACCAAAAGGATATAATAGTAGAGTTGTGTAAAAATAGAGGCACTCCTACAAACAGAGATGGTAAATGGCCAAATCCATTTACTAGATGGGATGCCTCTCAAATGATAGCTGCGTTAAAGGTAGGTGAAGATGAAACTTAAATGTTTGCCATGGTACTTTTACGCGCTTGTTGTTTTCTTTGGCTGGGTGTTTCTTGCTCAGGTAGTTTTTTCTTGGCGTTACCCAGACCTAAATGATATGCAGTTCTTTAGGCATCTTGATAAATCAATATTCTTTCAGAGGGTAGAATGAAAAAGTACTTGTTTATAACTTTAGGAGTACTAGTATTTATAGAATTAACGTTATTTGATCCTTTTTTCTTTCTTTACTTAATCTTTGCCTGTGTTGGCCTTGCTCTTCTTATGCAGTTATGGATTGAAATAACTGACGCTTGGGCAGGCTACTTACCTGGTGGAAGTAAATATGATAAGAAAGAGTTCGATAAGCTCTTCGTGGGAAGAAAATGAAAAAGAAAGTAGAACAGTTTAGAGAGTGGCTTAAGTCTGAATTGGTAGCTTATGAGGCTGGAAAGTACGTGATCGCTGAAGATAATGTTGGTCAAGTAGTTATAGAGGATGTCATAAAGAAGTTTAATGAGGTTTTCGTTAATGAAAAAGAAACTACATATACACAGCGATAATAGTAGTTGGGCTGGTTGCGAAAACATGCCAGGTATCTTTTTACAGAACAAAGTACTAAACAACGAGTTTGACTTAACGTTTAGTTATCGATATAGTAAAGAGTATGTGAAGGGTTTTAACGAATGGGTGACAGGTATCTTTTGCAAGTCAGCAAACGAAAGAATAGATAGTAGTAAACGTGACGTTTTTCCACTTCGCCTCCCTATCTCTTTCTTATACAAAATCAGGCTTTATTTTAGACCAGTTATGGCACTGGGTTATTTCTTTATGCTTTATGAGGGGTTCGTTTTGTGCAAACTGATAGGCCAATTGAGGCCCGATGTGTTGCACATAAATAACGGAGGGTATCCTGGTGCTACTAGCTGTAATAGTGCTGCTATTGCTGGTCGCCTTATGGGAGTCCCAAAGATAACATACATGATTAACTCTACAACTAAAAATAGATGGTGGGAAAGACCAATGACTTGGTTGGTAAAGAAGTGTGTAACGAAATTTATTACTGCATCTAAGTATTGTAGAGATCAAAGTAAGTTTTTGTGGGTTTCAATAATCGTTAAAGAAAACGCGTCGAATGGCAAAAACTGGGTAACTATAAACTGGGAGGTCATACCAAATACTGTCCTTTCAAGGGAATGTACTTCTATTTGGCTTTTACGAGGGGGACTAGATAAAGCAATAAAGAAAAGTGACATTATGTTTCTTTGTGTTGGTAACTTTGAAGAAAGGAAAGGCTTCAAGGACGCGATTGAGGCTTTCGGGAAAATAAAATGTGATAACCCAAGAGTTCTTGTTATTGGTGGGTCTGGCCCAGAAGGTTCTAATTTAAAAAAGTTAGCAGAAGCGTCTACTAGTCTTGTTCTGGTAGAAGAAAACGATGACTTTGACACTTATAGTTTAATTAAGTCGTGTGACGTGTTGTTAGTTCCAAGTATTAGAGATGAAGATTTTCCTAATGTGATCTTAATAGGGTTAATGATGGGTAAGCCAATCGTAGCGTCTAATATCTGTGGAATTCCGGAACTGTTCAAATCAGATTTTACTTATCTCATTAATCCAGGAGACGTTTCAAGGTTAAAGGTTCTTGTTTCTAGGCTACTTCTGGAGGCTGGTGAACGTAAGCGTCTTGGTGCTGCTAATAAACAACTTTTTCTTGATCAGTACTCTACTGACAAGATTATTGAGAGGTATATCGATCTATGGACCCAATAGTATCTGTTATAATACCAACGTATAATAGGGTAGACGATTTAGTTATAGCAATAGAGTCTGTTCAAATGCAGACTTTTAAGGACTTAGAGATTATTGTTGTTGATGATGGGTCTACCGATAACACTAAACAAGTTGTAGCGTCGCATACAATCTGTGATGGCAGAATTAGATACATTGATATGGGAAGGAATAGTGGGTGCCCAGTTCATCCTAGAAATACAGGTTGTGCTAATGCTAAGGGGAAGTATCTTGCATTTTTAGATAGCGACGACTTGTGGGAGCCAGAGAAGTTAAAATTGCAAGTTTGGTACTTAGAAGTAACTGGAGAAGTCTTTTCTTACCACAATATGCTAGTAAAGTATGTTGACGTTGGTAGGTCTGAGTTGTGGAGTAAGATGTCAACTTGTTTTTCTGGTGAAGTTTTTGAAGTTTTACTTAGAAAGAACTTCGTCCCAACTTCTTCTGTGTTAATAAGAAGTAGTGTATACAATGAGTTTGGTCCCATGGACTGGAAGTTTAAAATTAGTCACGACTGGGACTTGTGGTTGAAGGTTGCTTCTAAGTACCAGTTCCATTACATACCAGATAATCTTGGTGGAACTTTGTCTATTCATTATGGCTCTGTTATAGGTGATGTTCATAAGCGTAGGGAAGAGTCTAGAAAGATTGTTAGGAAGTGGAAAAGTGAAGTGTCGCGAAGATGGTATTATAAGATAATGTTATATTACTACTTGATGGAAGTGTTTGATGTGTTACCAAAATTCCTTCAAGGTTGGGTTAGGTCCTGGTGGTATGAGCAAGAGAGGTACAAATGAGCGACAATACTCTTGTTATAATTGTCTTTCTTAGTATAGTTGTTTTAATTGTTTTGTTTGTTGGAGATCCAGATTTACATGACGCTTTGCTAGGTTCGTGTAAGTAGAAGAAAGGAGAGCAAAAATGTTTCTAGTAAAACCGAGTTTTGAAATTTTGTCAATTATGGGGTACGATCCTGCACATGAGATGTTACCTTGTGATACACCTATTGCTTTAATAGAGCATGCTGGGAGAACTTGTTACAAGTCAGAAGATCAAATAACCGCTACTTCAGCTATTAACTTTGTTAAGATGATTTTAAAAAGAGGCCATGAATCTGTTCTTGAGCACTCTGCGGTTACAGTCAAGTTTGTTATTGATAGAGGGGTCAGCCATGAGTGGGTCAGACATAGGCTTTGTGCCTTCAGCCAGGAGAGTACAAGGTACTGTAATTATAAAGGAGGGGTTACTTTTGTTATTCCACCTTGGGTTGATATTGACCCGGGAGATTATGACACTCCAGACGATCTTGGGGGAGAAGATCAAGCAAACTATGACTGGGCTCAACTTGTTTATAGTACAGAAGAAACTTATATGAATTTACTCCATTTAGGTTGGTCCCCACAGCAAGCCAGATCAGTTCTTCCAAACTCCCTTAAGACCGAACTGGTAGTCACGGCCAACTTTCGTGAGTGGCGGCATATCTTCAAACTCCGTACAGCCAAAGCAGCCCATCCACAGATGCAGGAGATAATGATACCAACACTTAAAGAATTCCAGAAAAGAGTGCCAGTAATATTTGATGGTATAGGAGAGTAAAGTGGCAAAGTGTGAGATAATAGCAGAAATTGGCATTAACCATGGTGGGGACCTGGAATTAGCTAGGAATATGATTGATAGTGCGAAGGGCTGTGGTGCCGATGCAGTAAAGTTTCAAGTTTACGATCCTAAGCTATTGTTAAATCCAGACTCTTTTAGTCTTAGTAATTGGCAGTCTATCTTAAGATCGGAGTTGAACTTTGGAGATGTTGCAGTATTGTTCGAGCACTGCAGAAAGGCTGGTATAGAATTCTTGGCCTCTGCTTTTGATTTGAAGAGACTTGATTGGTTAGAAGAGTTAGGAGTGAAAAGACATAAGATAGCAAGTCGTAGTATTTACGACAAAGAGTTAGTTGAAGCAGTTAAGAAAACTGGGAAGCCATACTTAGTAAGTATGGGTATGATTGAGGAGATGCATAAGATGGAGCCCATCTACGGGACGTGGAGCAGGTTAGCCGGTACGGGTGGAAACTGTACGTTTATGTACTGTGTATCTGAATATCCTACGTCTTTAAGTAAGATCGACTTTCACAGTTCTATTTTTAAACGAGTAAATCCTCTTAGCGTAGAGAGGTTTGATGGTTTTTCCGATCATACTGTAGGTACTACTACCGCTAAAACTGCTATTGTTCTTGGAGCAAAAGTGGTAGAGAAACACTTTACTCTTAATAAGCATGCTGATGGTCCTGACCATTGTTGTTCTGCTGACATAAATGAACTATGGAATATTTGTGATTTTCGTAATGACTTTAATAAACTAGACTGGAGGTAAATTGTGGGAGTAGAGCCGGTTTTAGCGCAGAACCGGTGGGTCCACATGGTAGTGGAGTACAACCCGAAGAGTTCGAATCTCTCCTACTCCCAACCTTTAAATTTATGTTAGACTTTCTATTCATAACAAGTCCGACTAATGCACGTAATCCGCATCCGCCTTATTACTTTCTCTACTTATCTGCTTATTTGAGAGAGAAGGGTCTTAGGGTTAAGATTGTAGACGTAAAGGGAGGTGATAGGCCTCATGAACTTGAAGTACACTACTCAACGATTAGTCAAGAACTTAGATGTAACCCATCCCGTTTTGTTGGGTTGGCTGCTTTTCATAGTGATTATCCTGCTATTATGCGTCTTGGGGGTATTGTCAAACTTAATCAACCAGATACAACTTTACTTGTGGGAAACGCGCATAGTACGATTAGTCCGCAAGACTTCATTTTTAAAGAGTCGAATTTCGATGTAGCTGTATTAGGAGAAGGAGAAGAGACTTGTTATGATTTATGGTGTTGGTACGACAAACCTGTAACTAAACGGTTAGACGAAGTTGCTGGTATTGCTTACATGTCTTACGTACTAAAGGAGCCAGAATATGTTAAAACAAAAAAACGAAGAGTCATGGATATGGGAGATTTACCAAGTCCTAGCTATGATCTCGTTGATATGGATTATTATCTTTATCCTCAGAAGCTTATTATTCGGCGTATCTACACATCTATGGTCTGTATTTTTGCCGGTAGAGGTTGCCCTTTTGATTGCGACTTTTGTGCTGCGAATAACGTGTGGCAGGCAAATGAAGGAAAAGCGTGTAGATTGCGACCAGTAGGAAATGTCATAAACGAGATTGTGCAATTGAAGGAATTTTATAGCATAGATTTTTTCTACTTGTTTGACGACATGTTTGGTATGTCAAAGAAGTGGATGAATGGGTGGTTTGAATGGAAGAGTAAGACTGAAACTTATTCGTCAAGAAAAAGTATAGTTGAAATACCTTACGCAACTCAAACGAGGGCAGACATATGTTCAGAGGAAATGATCAGGGGACTAAAAGCCACAGGATGCATACAACTAGATATAGGAGTGGAATCGGGGAGCCAACAACTTTTGGATCAAGTAAACAAAGGAATAACACTAGATCAAATTCGTCACGTATTCTCGTGGTGCAAGAAATACAAGTTGCGGTCTTTCGCTACAATGCTCTTGAATTTGCCTGGCGAGACATCGAAAGATTTAGAATCTACACACCAATTTTTGAAAGAAATCAAACCATCGGCTGGCGTCATATTCGGCGTCACCACTCCTTATCCAGGAACCAAAATTTACGAAGATCAGTTCAAGCCAAAGCTTACCACAGACGAATATCACCTTTTAATAGGAAACCGGCTAAATCCATTGGAGAGATTCAGATTAAGCGACCATAAGTTAGATTTGGAGGTAATATGGGACAGATGGAACAGGGAGTTCAAAGCTACACCAATGTTCGAAAGGATGTGGGCTGCAAAACCTTATCAATCACAATATTGGCAGGCTGTATTACGGTCAGAGAGATGTTCTCAATATGTGAAGTGTTGGGGAAAAGACTTGGTGAAGACTTTCTTACTGTGGTGGATCCACAAACTGGGAATGTATCGCTTATTGAAACGAATTCAATATAGGAGACGAAAAAATGAATGAACTAAGAGATCCATTACCATACGAACTTACAACGCCGGATTTTAATGCAGTATGGGATTGTATTAAAAATTGGGATATAGGACTACCTACTGATATAGTAGACGGCGATCACCAACTTTACAGCAAAGCGACAGCAAATCATGTAGTAGCGATATTAGATGCGTTAAAAAGGGAATAGCGAAATCCTGGCTTGAGTTTTAAGGTCCCTGAAGAAAACTGGGTATAGGAGAAAGAATGTTTCTGTACGGTAAAAAATCTATAGAGCAACTAGAAACTTGCGATCCACTACTTCAAGACTTGTTTCATCAAGTCATCAAGATAGTTGATGTTACTATTTTAGTAGGACATCGGGGGCAACTCGAGCAAAACAGCTTTTACTTAATGGGAAGTTCGAAACTCGACTGGCCCGATAGTAAACACAACAAGATTCCGTCAGAAGCGTTAGATGCTGCGCCGTTTCCTATTGATTGGGAAGACCATAAGCGTTTTTACTTCTTAGGTGGTATTGTTACGAGTCTTGCTTCTACAATGGGTATTCTAATCAGGTGGGGTGGTGCCTGGAGCGGGGAAATAAATCCAAAAGGTGCTTTTAATGACCTAGTACATTTTGAGTTAACATCCAATCCATTTAAACAAAAACATGCTTTTGATCTTAATGCAGGATTTGGTGCAATAAAATGAAAGTTTACTTAACTAAGGAAGAGTTTGATGACTTACTAGAATATTCTATGTCTGTACCTACTGGGACTACTATAGGTAAAAAGTGGAAACGTCATGTTTACAGTTTCGAAGCTCATGGGCAGAAATTTAGTGCTTATTATGTACCTAAGAACTGTACGTTAATATCAGATACTTGGCTTTTAGGAACATACGCAAAGAGTAAGAAGCCAGGATACGTTGATATAACTTGGAAAGACATAGAAGTAGTTGGTGAGTTAGAAATAGACAAAGTTATTAGAAGATTTGAAGATCGGGGGAAGTAATTAAATGGAAACTGTCAGTTTAATAGACCGTATTAAATGGTGGTGTGGTAGGAAGTTGGGTTTTTACATCGAGGCTTCTATAAAACTCAGACCAGAAGAAGTTGCTCCTTTATTAGAAAACAACTACCAACTTCAAACCCTATCAATGGCAATGAATGCCTGTACAACTTTAGAAATGAAAGAAGAATACAGGGAGAAACTTCATTACGCTTACGTTAGAAATCATGGGTTACTAGACGAGTTGTACATTAGACATGGTGGACCTCAGTTAACTCGCCATTTAAACAGACCAAAAGCGCCATCAGTTACATTTTATACTGACACGTTGTTAATTCCGTTAGTTGAAGATTTAGTTGATGGAACGAGAACAAAAAAGGGAAAGGAAAAGTAATGTCTGTTATAGTAGCAGGGAAGTCGTGTAGTAAGTGTAAGAAGAAGTACTGGGTATCATTTGGCCATCCTAAATGGTATTCTACCTGGATCAAGAATAAACGCGAGGAAAACCCACCAGAGTTTAAAGCCTGGAAAGAACTAGGTAGTTTAGGTAAATGTCCTCTATGTGCTGATTCTGATTGGAAAAGGTTAGGAAGAGTTTTATTGAGAGGATGGGATATTATATGAATGAAAAAATAGTACACTTGCATGAGGGAAAGTGGTATTTTTGGAATGACTTAAAAGACAGAGTTGGCCCTTATGATAATGAAGGAGACTGTTGGATTGCACTAGGAAAGTATACTGATGAGATTGTTGGTAAAAAGTCAACCTAAGAGAACCCGTATTAGCGACTATTATGTTAAGCCAGAAGGCGTAGTCAGTCTTTACGAAACAATGTTGCTTAACACAATTAACGACTACTTCTTTTACTCTAGAGGTTCCGTTGAACACAACGCTGCTAAATACTGGTTGTTTTACGAAGACAGCATAAGCGATGTAATGAGTCTTAATATGGTATGTATAGTTCTTAGTATTGATAAGGACAAGCTACGAGTCGCGTTACATGTAAAGAGAGACACTGGGAAGATGCGACGGTTATTAAAGACTGAATTTGGAATTCTTTTATCTACTTGTGAAAATTTAGTGTTAAGGGAATCAAACTTTCAAATACAATGGGATGGAGATGGTTATTAGAACGAAAAAGTTGAAGCGAAGTTCGGTTACTTTTACTGGTGAAATGGAAGAAGTAGCCCAAAGAATACGTTCTGGTTTTTCCCCAGAAGAAGTAGCGATTTCACTTGACATTCCTGCCGATAGGGTTCTAGCTTATTTAGAAGATAGGTTAGTGCAGGAAAGAATCAGACATCTACTTGGGGACAAGTTTGAGCGATGGTCAAAATTAAGAGACAGACTTTATGAAGAGTGTCTTAGTACGAGTATAAGGCTTGTTAGAGACGGGAAGATATCATGGCCGTATATGGAAAAAATGCTTGATAGACTAGAAGCAAGTTATGGTATTTTTAAAAAGGTGTCCGAGAAAAGACAGATTTCTAAAGAAACAACTCCTTTAATACCAGATGGAAGCGGTGGAATCTTCAAAACTAAAGAAGTTCATACTCATGAAGTAACTGACGTCCATACTGGTGACATTCGTACTGAGAAGAAGCAGGAGGATTAATATGCCTATTGAAGCACCATTACCAAAAGATCATCTAATGTTAGTCGCATGGAATAATTACAAAGGTACGAGGGAGTATAGAAAGCATCGAGAATGGGCAGAATACGACGATTGGTTAGATGGCTCGTTATGGGCTTTTTTTGTGGCTGGTTGGGAGTCTAGTGCGAGAGCAATAACCGAAAATCATCAGTGGAGTAAGACAATGAAAAAGGAAAAGTGTTTTTGTGGTTGTGAGTCTTTCTATATTAGTAAGGAAGAACACTACTGGCTTATTACTTGCCAGTCTTGTAAGTGTGAGCGACGTATAACAACTCCAGGTGTGGGAGTTGACAACTATTCTGTTAGTATTCCATTTGTTGAGCAGAAAGTGGAGGATAAATGATCTGTTCATTTTGTAAGAAGCATCAGAATGAGGTAGCGGTGTTAGTCGTAGGTCCAGATGTTAGTATTTGCGATGAATGCCTTTTCATTTGCTTTGATGTAGTTAAGGAGCACTTCTATTCAACTGAAAAAGTAGTAAAAGCTCATGAAAACACGATCAAACTAATGGAGATAGGTGGATGAGAGTAGACCTTATAATAAAGACTAGTAAACTTGGTAAGAAAACGGAAAAGCGTTTTACGGTCTTTGAAAAGAATGAAGTCGAAGAGTTACTTTTAGATACTGGAATACTTGGAAAGATTTTGCGTGACGAAGAGGTTACGATTAAGCCTTACTTCCAGGAGAAAAGAAAATGATTTATGTAATAGGTGGTCTTTTAGTATTAGGAGTAGTCTCAATGGGTTCGCTTTATATAGTTTTTCTTTTAGACTGTTTTGAATAAGGTAAACTTGATTCAGATAACGTCTAGGTACTTTTGTGCTGGTATTTCTATTGAAGGGAAACAAAGACGATGTGCACCAATCATAAAATACATGCGAAATTGGACTTTAGCAGAAGTCAGAATATACTGCAAGAAGAAGGGTTGGAAGATCTTGGTAGTAAACTAGCCTGGATTTTACTAGCGTGTTATGTAGTGTATATACTGATTTTACCAGTATTCGTGGTAGTGGTTAAAACAACGAGAATGAAATATGGAGATAGTCAAGGATGGAGTGATTTATGGATAGCATAGGATTTTTTACTTCGTTTGCTATTGTAGCAGGTTCAATCTTTGGAATCTACCTAATTGCTTTTACTCTCATGATTCCGTTTTATATACGTCGCATAAGAAGTGAAGTGATTAAAGGTAATCAACTACTAATCGAAATAAGAGACCAGAAGTACTTGAAGGGTAAGTAGGAGAGCAAAATGACGAAACGAAAAAAGTTTAACAAGGCAAGGACAATCGAGTTGCATGACGATTTATGGGACTGGTGTTCTCGTAACCCAACGAAAGAGAAGTCTGACTGGCCTGAATGGAAAAAGAACGGTGGGAAGATCCCAGAAGTAGAATGTGAATGTTTCTTATGTGAATGGGTAAGAGACAGTTATAAAGAGAGTTGTGTAGAGAAATGTCCCCTTAAGTGGTCATCAAAAAATGGACGTTGCAATTCGTTAGATGGAGAGTTCCATATGTGGGAAAATGCAAAGACTTTAAAACTAAAGAGGAAGTACGCTAGACTTATTAGAGACTTACCAGAAAGGTAGTATAGGAGGGCGAAATGAGAAGGCGAAGAAGTAAAGGGTTAGCGATAGCGTTGTTTAGAGAGCAGTGGGATTGGCACTTTCATCATCCTACGAAATTTAAAACAGATTGGCCTAGATGGAAGTCAAATGGAGGAGACATTCCAGACGCAGAGAACGATTGTTTCTTATGCGAGTGGGTGTCGTCAACTAAGCCAAATGATGACTTGTGTCAAGTGAAATGTCCGGTTATCTGGTCTTCATCTAGTGGGCATTGTAATGCTGTAGGACGTGGTATGCCAGAAGGAGAGTTCTGTATGTGGGAGCGTGCAAAGACTCCAAGGCTAAAGAAGAAGTATGCTAAGCTAATAAGAGACTTACCAGAGAGGCCTCCTATAAGCAAGAGTAAGTCGAGTAGAGGTGTAAGGGCTTAGTATAGGAGCGCGAAGAAGGCCTCATGAGATAGAGTACATGTAAGTAGAACAGACAGTCCTAGAGAGTCTCCTTGGATAGTATAGTAGTAGAGAGAGATGGAGAGAGTATGATGTTATATGTATGTTTGGGAGATGTAGGAGTGGAGAGGGAAATTAGAGAATTGAGACGACTCTATAACCGTACTCTCCTGTTTCACTCGCACACGTCACGTGTCGACGTCGAGTCGTGTGTAACGACGTTAGCCAGTCGACTGCTAGTAGCGACGTTGTCTTATCGACTAATACTAGTGTCAACAGTGGTTCTAACTGATCGACTAGTCGACGCTACACGAGTACTACTAGCAGTCGATTATTACTATCAGTCGTACCGACTAGTAGTAGCGACGTTGACGTGTGCGACTAGTCGACTACTAGCAGTCGTATCGACTAGTAGTAGCGACGTAGAGCAGTCGACGACTCAACGAGCCGATGGGGGCGGCCCTGTCCGTTATAAGCGAAATCGTTTTTCATTTGGGCGTGGGAGGGGGGATGCGATTTACAATACCAAAAAAAAATCTAAAAATTTCCCAAAAAAGATTATATAAAAATTCGAGGTTCTACTATGAAGTACATACACTACATGCGAGAAGGTACAGAGTACAGGAATGGTATAAACTACAACTTCAAGTCAAGTCCGCTTATTGTCAGAGTAGCACTTTTTGTTAGGTATAAGCGTACTGCTATTAAACTTAGGTTGTGGTTCGACCGTAGTTTTCGAAAACCCCACGTTTCTATCTACGCCGGGTCTTACAAAAACACGTGGTCGTACAGTAGGGAACGTTACTTACGCCTCAGTAATGGTTTCTGTTGGTATACTCGTAAATGGAGTTATAAATTCTAAAAAAATGAGGTAAAACTATGTGTGATCAATGCAAAAAAGTATGCGATGATGATTGTAGGAACTGTAAAATCGAATGTTCACGTAGAAGCAGTATATGTCCTCATTGTGGAGTAACGATACTGCATAACGTCTTCGCGCGTGGTTGCCCCACGAAACAGGAAAAAAACGTTGGTAGACATATGGGTTTCACATTCGAGACGAAAAGGTAACTAACATGGAAATACAACTAGTTAAGGAAATAGTATTCGTACCTCCGTACAGTTACATAATTGCGGGAGTACTGTTGTTCGTTTTAGGAATACTGACAATTAAACTGCTAAAGAAATAAGGAGGGTAAGTTATGAATTCAGTAGAAGTAGGGAAATCGAAGTTGTTGGAGACGTTGAAAGAGAACAGGGATAAGCACCAAGAACGTTTTAAGAAGGCTCTAGAAGACTGGAAACTAGTAGTTACTCATGAACTTCAAAAGTCTGTACAAATGGCGCTAGAGGGAAAGGAATTCAGAACGCATCTTGAACTCCCGAAACCTAGTAACCACACTCCAGAATATGACAGTATTATCGACCAAGTAGACTGGCACGAAGATTCGTTAATTGATCTGTCTGTTTCGGAGTTCGAAAACTTCGTGAGAGATGACTGGAGTTGGAAACAGTCGTTTCTTAGTGGTTGTAGTACTTACGCTTTCGCAAGTATGCCACTAAAATAACATTTCGTACTACTAAGTAGGAAAGGAGGTGCATGATGAAATGACTCTAAAATAGGAGGTTCATCATGGAAATATTCCCGAAGAGGAATCGCAAAGGTGGCCGAAAGAACAGAAAGCACGGCCGTATGTCTAGGAAAACCGTCCCACAAGAGGTACAATGCAGAAGAAAGCTGGAAGAAAAACAAGGAACGTCGCATTGAAAGGGAAAGAAGACGTCAAACTAAACTCCATAACTAAAGTCTGTAAAGTCTGTGAAAAGGAAAAAGACGCCTTGTCTGAATTCCATAAGCAGAAAGGCGGGAAGTATGGAGTTCGGAGCCTATGTAAAGTGTGCGCGTGTAATAGTAGACGCGCACACTACGACGCTAATTCGGACTTGTATAAAACCGAGCCATACAGGGTAAAGCAGAGGAAAATATACAAGAATTATTACCAGCGTCATAGGGAAAGACTAGTAGAGAGAAGTCATACTGAACATAGACGTAAAATAAACTTAAAAGCAACTAGAAAGTACGCAGTAGAACATTCTGAAAGGATACGTAAAAGTAGCCGCGAACGTGGTGGAGGGTATCGTAAAGATCTGGCAAATAACTACGTTAGATTGCTAATTCGTGTCTCTACTGGTGTAGAAAACTCTAGGATTACCCCAGAAATGGTAAAACTAAAGCGAGATCAGGTAACAATACGTCGGGAAGTTACAAAAGCCAGGAGGGTTCTATATGGCGTTAATCAAACAGGAAATAGACGAGTTAAGAGATCTGCTAAAAAAGTACAACAATAAGGAAGTTAGTTCAGACGAAGTTCATGTTAATATTGAAATATACTCCCAGATCGAAAAACGTATGAGATTAGCAATTCAAGGTGCCGTTATAGGAGTTAAACATGGCAAGTTCGCTGAGGATTTGTTAGTTGAAACTAACTTAATTGGTTCATCAGTGGACGTGATAGATACTGTTGATGCATTTGAAAAGGAGAAGTTGAAGAATCCTTGCCTAGATTGCGAAATGCGAGACAAGGATAAGAATAATTCGAAGTGTAAAGACTGTGAGGATAGGATTAGTTACGTAAATGCTATTACACATGACGAACATGAAACTCTAGGAACGTAAAGGGGGAATTATGTCACACGCAGAAATATGTCAAGTTTGTGGCGGTTCGGGAACTTATGGAAGCGATAAAAAACCCTGCCATGGATGTGGTGGATTTGGCTGGGTTACTGTTGGTCTTGAATATTCAACTCCATCACCTTCTACAGGTTGGTGTACTTGCCATTTAAAAGGAAAGACAACGGCTGAGATGCCTTGTCCTACACATGGCTAATGAAAAATAACATACGGAAAAAACTAATACACTGCCTTCGAAATCCAAGTAGAATACACGTTATATCTGCAAGAAGTAAGTGGTCGGTAAGGCGAGAAACTAGTAAGAGAGCTATCAAAATAGTTTCTTCTAGAGAAAGTGCCGTTCAAGTTGCTTTACTAGCTAAAGACTGGACTACGATCGTTGTTCACGACGTAAACGGCGAAACCGATTTTCGAACAGTAAAGGAGTACGTTCTGAGATGAAGAAAGTTACTCCAGTACCAAGAAGAAAAAAAATCCCACAAAAGAAAGTCATACCTAGTCAAAAGTTCTTAGATCAGACTAGTCATTTACCTCCAGATGACGTGTGTGTTGAGGCGCTATGTTATTACATCAAAAATAGACGGTATCCAAGTGATTGGTTCGAGTTACCTATAGAATCTGATACTGGGTTTACGTACTTCGGAGAAATATTCGCCGAAAGTTTTGATAGAAGGTATAGAGTTAAGAATTGCCACGAAGAGTTGTTTCAATGCTTAATAGAAAACGGCATCGAAGATAGAGCGGTTTTATATTGGTATATCACTGAATTCCTTAACTTAAATATTCCAAGGCAAAGAACATGTGAGTTGTTTAATCCGGATAAACACGAGGCAGACTATCCTCATTGTTCTCCCTTCGATTTAGTAGCGGACATGTTCTTTGAGGAGGTAAGGAACGTTATAGTTTTCGCGAATAGAACTGGCGGGAAAACGACTAATGTAGCAGTGTTAAATCACTTAGATATGGCATTTAAAGGCGGTTGTGAGGTTGCCAGTGCTGGAGCTATTAAAGAGCAAGCAAATAAGGTTTACAAGTACTTTTTGGGGTTTCATAAGAACTCGACTCTAAGTAGTTTGTATGAGAGGATTCCTACGAAATCTAAGACGATCTACACCAATCACTCAGAACAGGAAGTTATTACTGGAACCGTGACTGGTTTGAATTCTCCTCATCCCCAGAAAGTGCGGTTAGATGAGGTTGAGTTGATTGAATGGGACGTAATCCAAGAAGCACATAGTATGAGTATGAGTAAAGAGGGAATTACTGGTCAAAACCTGTTTCTTAGTACTAGAAAGTACGACTCCGGAACCTTTCAGAGACTACTTGAAGAAGCCGACGATACTGGAATGGTCGTTTATTCTTGGTGTATATGGGAAATCTTAGAGAAGTGCACTTTCGATTGTAAGGAAAAGACTGAAGACGAGTGCCCAGTTTGGGGTAAACCAGTAGTCTGTAGAGGGATGGCGCATAGCTGTACTGGGTACTACAAGATAGAAGACTTTATCGACAAAGTCAGAATGTTAAATAAGGACGTTCTAGACGCTCAATGGTTCAACAAGAAGCCTAGTACTGAGTTTTTAGTCTATGGAAAAAATTGGAATAAAGGAGTTCATTACGTTCCCGACGTTCAGTCAATAGATTTTAGTGAACATACAATAACAATGAGCTCTGTTGACTTTGGAAGTAGTCCTGGTCATCCCTTTGTGTACCAGAAGGCCATAGTTGATTTTGCTGACGTTGTTAGGGCGATAGAAGAGGTCGATGAAACTGTTGAGGAGTTAAAATTCAAGTTGAAGTTTGCTATCTACTACGAATATAGGTCTGCTAGTAGTACTATGGCGAATCATTCCCAGATGATAAAGAACAGTCCAGATTATAAGAAGGGAGAAATAATATTTGCTGATCCCTCTGCTAAACAGGCAAGAATAGACCTTGACATGATCTATAATATAGAGACGTATTCTGCAGTAAATGCGTTAGAAGATGGAATTGATGTTGTCAGAGCTCATTTAGATACGTACTTTGATTATGGAGATGGCGCGAAAGAGAAGAGTTATTACTATATAATAGACAGGTATCTCGATTCAGACTTACCTGGTACCGAAATCGAATTTGAAAAGTACAAGTATCCGCGTGGTATTGACGGAAAACCTATTAGAAGAAAACCTATCCCTATGGATGACCACGGGCTTGATTGTTCGCGGTACATTATCCAGTCTGCTTATCATATTATTTTAGAAATAGCTTATCCTGAACAAGAAAATGTAGAAGAGTCTGGTTACTGGTTTTAAGAAGTTGCTCAAACTGACTACTATTATGGATAATAACAATAATTATTAATTATTGTTAAAGTTCCTTATTAGGGAGGAATTCAATGTTTGACATATGGAGGCTTAAACGTAAGTTAGTTAGAGAGAACCTTGAGTTTGAAACTAATCAATTAGCAGTCGCTAATTCAACTCTTGAAAACGCTCTTGAGGCTAGTAGAAGAGTCCAAGAGGAACCTGACCATAATATGTGGTTCCAACATGGACAAGGAAGTGATATTGGAACTGGGACGAGTTTGTTGAGCTCCGGTTTTAGTAAATACGACCATTACCAGATGCTTGACGAGTCTTGGAGGCAGTACCATACAAACTTGTTTGCTAGGGCCGTTGTCAGAAATCTTGGTAAGTTTATTTTGGGAAGGGGTCCAACAATTAAACCAGTTTCTAAGAATGTAAAGGTAATGGAGAAGTGGAATGAGTTCGTGATGGACAACGCTTGGTCTCTTAGGGAGAAGGAATTAGTAAATCGAGTTTTCCGAGACGGAGAAGTATTCCTCAGATTTTTTGTAGACGAAAATAATGGCAAGATCAAAACTAGGTTTATTAGAGCCCAGACCGTCAGGAACCCGCCTAGTAGTTCTGAATGGAATAAGGGGGAAGTCGTTTCTTTTGGTGTCGGAACTAATCCCGACGACGTAGAAGAGCCATTAACTTACTATATATGTAATCCTATGGATGGTAGTTTAAAAGAAAAGATTGATGCCAAAGACGTTTTGCATATTAAGATACTTACGGATTCCGATATGAAGAGGGGAATTAGTTTTCTCTTAATTGCACTTCCAATGTTAGGTAAGTACTCTAGTTGGCTTGATGATAGGGTTATACTTAACAAAACTAGGTCTGCTATTGCTCTTATAAAGACGATAGAAGGGAATAGTGGAGTCGTTACTAATATCCGAGATAATCAGCGAGCAGAGACCCAGGATTTTGACAAGAACAAGTTGAAGGCCTTTCGCCCTGGAACCGTCTTGACTGCTACTAAGGGGATAACTTACGACATGTTGTCCCCGAAGATAAATGCAGCAGACGTGAAAGACGATGGGCGGTCAATGTTGCTAGCAGTAGCAGCGGGGTGTGGACTGCCTGAGATGATGCTAACGGCCGACTACAGTAATGCGAATTACTCGAGTAGTATGATAGCTCAGAATCCTTTTGTTAGAGAAGTAGAAGATTGGCAAGACTTCTTTGCGTATCCCTATAAACTTACTTTTGCTCGAGTTATTCAAGCTAATATCGACTTTGGTGAATTGCCAGAGAACGAAGAAACTGGGTGTGAGGTTGAGTTCCCTCCTCTTATTACTGCAGATACCCTTAAGAACAATAAAGCAAGAGAAATACAACATAAGAATAAAATTATTTCTAAAAAAACTTGGCAAATGAAAGAGGGATTAGATCCAGAGACAGAAGAAGATAATATGGGTGACGAACAAGATAAAGACATTTACAAGACCCCATTTAACATGCCTACCGAGCCAGTCAACCAGTTTGGTGCTGAGGATGATGAGGTAGACGAGGAGCTTGAGGATGATGAAGAGTATGATGAATTAGAGGATGAAGAAGTAGATCCTGATGAAGAAGACGAGCCTGAATAATGGCTGCTGTAAATTCTGAGCTTCGCGATTTAATATTAAAGAGACAACACTACATTCAGTCTTTTGAGAATGGTAGTATACGTGACATTGCTGCCCACTACGATGCTGCTAAACCTGCCCTTGTTACACAACTTGCCCGCCTGCAATCCTTTGAAGAAAGATCTGGCCTTGTACAACCTACCTTGCAATTCAGAATGAATCGTCTTAATGCTCAAATTAACGAGATAGACGTTGTTGTAAAATCTGCTAATAGGGGTGCGATAAATTCCCTTACTAGCGACTTAGAAGGATTTGCTAGATTAGAGAAGGGACATTACGAAGGTCTCTTAGGTGCCCAGTTTGGAGCAATAGGAGTGAACATTGTTAGGATTCCTTTTGAACACGTAGACCGGATGGTTAGGACTCCACTTGGTGGACTTGTCTACAATGAACGAATGTTCAACACTTATAGAAGCGCCATGACGGAAATGAAGAGTGAACTAACTCAGTCTTTGATCTTAGGCGAAGATATGGCAAAGGCGTCGAGGCGATTAGTAGGAGTTGGTGATAGATTTGGTGGGACGGTTGGGAGGAAGTTAAAAGAGAGGGCGGAGGTAATAGCAAGGACTGAAATAATTAGAGTTAGCAATGAAGTTAGTTCTGGTATTTACGACGCTAATACAGATGTCCTTAAAGGTATGCAATACATAGCAACCTTGGATAATCGTACATGTTTAGTATGTGCTAGAAGTGATGGGAAAGTTTTCTACTTTAACAAGAACCCAATAAGTCAAGGGGAGAAGCCAACAAGACATCCAAGGTGTAGATGTTCGCTTATGCCTGTTTCTAAGACGTGGAAAGAGTTAGGCGCAGATATGCAAGAACCTCTAGAGGGTGGTAGACCTTTTGTTTACAAAGGAAAACCTCCACCTGGGTTAAGTAAAAGGATGTTACAGTTCCGTGGAAACCCTACACGTTGGTCTGGCCAAGTTCCAGCGTCGCTTAAATACCCAGATTGGTTAAAAGCAATGGATATTGACGACCCAGAGTTTGTTCGTGATATCCTTGGTAATAAGAAGTACGGGTTGTGGCGGAGTGGAAAAGTCCAACTTAAAGAGATGGCTAAGAACAATAAGGTTCTTACGCTAAAACAACTTGACGACTTAGTTGGCGGCCAGTACGTTTATGGTCCTCCTTTAGCAAAGGCTCCAATAGGTGCTACCAGACAAGTAGAGTGGGAAATAGCAAAGAAGAACCTTGACGATTACATGGACTACATGAGGGGTTTAAAGACTACTAGAATAGATCCAGCAGATATTACTGGTGCCCAGATTGACGAACTAATAAGTACTGTTAAGGGTGGCCCTAAACTTACTACTCATAGGTTTTTAAAAGGATTAAGAGAAAAAGAAAGAGGTGCTGCTAAAAAACTTGGAAAGAAAGTTCCCGAACCTAAAGTAGTAGTACCTAAAGCTACAAAAGTTACTCCACCATCCTTCGTAGAGAAAGAATTAAAGAAAGAAGCGGCAAAGAAGTCTAAAGCGTTAGAAAAAGTTGAAGAGGAAATTGGTGTTGAAAATGAGGTAACTAGTTACTTGACTGGGGAAATCGAATTTATGGAGAGAAGGTTAAAGGCAAGTGATGTGGATCTTGACATAAAAGTAAATATTGAAAAAGAGCTTGCTGGCTACAAAAAGGTAATTAAAAGCAGAGACGACTACGACATTGCTTACAACAACTATGTAGCGGTACTTAGTGAAGATGCTTATAAAAAAGAACGAAGGAATCTATTTAAGTCAATTGTTGATGTTGAAGACATTGAAGATGAAGTAGAGGCACGTAGGTTACTTAATCTAATAGTTGATGAGACTAGTTATATTCCAGCTGACTTGTTAGCTGACATGAAAACTCACTCAAAACTTAGATTTGAGATTTTAGACGAGACTGGTCGTGCTAATTTCGATCCGACTGGGGGAGAACCACTTAAAATTTCTTTGTTTACTAAAAGGGATGTAACTGGAAAGTGGGACTTGGAAGCTCCGTCGCATGAACTTGCCCATGCTATAGACAATCATTTTAGTGGTACTAACGGAAGTGTTGGGATGGAATGGCAGACTGGTAAATTTGTTGCTTCCAAAGAAGGAGATGATATACGTAAATGGTTTGACGGTCATAAAACTGGTAAAATTGGAGAGTATGAAAATGGAGATGGTGAATTTTGGAGAGATAATTGGATAGATGATTACGAAGGTAGATACTACGATGACGTTGATGGAGATGGAGTAGAATGGTGGTCTGTAAACGTGCACCGGTACCAGGGGTACTTATCTGAAAAAAGGTCACTTACGAAAAAACTTTTAGATGAAGTTGATCCTTCTGATAAAAGTTTTCTTGCGTTAGTTAAAAAAGTAGACGACGAAGCCCTTAAGTCTACGGAGTGGGGAAAAGCTAAAAACTTTTATCCAAATCTTACAAAACATATTGAGAAAAAGTTTGATCCTGAAAAAAGGTTCATGTCCTTTATACCAGGGAAGGTTACAAAGAAGGTAGTACCACCAGTAGTGAAGCCACCTCTTAAGGTCGTAAAAAAGAAGGTAGTACCGAAAAAAGTAGTAGTGCCTACTCCTACGCCTACGGGAATAGTTGCACCTCCTCAACAAGTTTTTGATTCTTTAGACTTTGTGCGCGATTTAATATTATCTGGTGGAAAACCAAATAAGAAAGTTTTTGATCTGGTTACTAGTGCTGGTGTTGACTGGTTGGATCAAACTGTGACTAAAGGTACGTATAGGTTGTATCGTGGGATTGGTCTAATTGAGGATAGGTTAACTGCTTCTCAGATTAGAATTGTTAACTCTTTAAAAGATGGCGACGAACTTCCAAGTTTTTTATTTAAACAACACGTTAATGTCGCTTCTTATACTAAAAAGAAATCTCTAGCGAAGTCTTATTCGGAAGGTAAGATGCAAATTGTAGTAGAAGTTGACGCCCCTAGTGGAAAAGTTTTAGTCGACTTAGAAAATTTACCAGATCTTCTTAAGAAGTCGAAGCTTAAGAAAAGTCTGTTTGAACCAACAACTCCCTTTGATTCAGATGATTTTGGATACCTGAAAGCTGACAAAGAGGTTTTCCTTCTTGAACCTGTAAAAGCTAGGATTATATCTATAAAGGGTAAGTTAAACCCTAAACACGTAGATGTTGGCGTTCTCGTTCCAAAAGTGGATAAACTCGTTCTTACAAAGAAGGTTGTAGCTAAACCGTTAGCCGTACCCCAGAAAATTCAAGCACCTTCTCCTAAAAAGTTAAAGAAAGCGATTAAGGGTAGCCCTGAAGCTGTTGCTATAAAAGCAGGTAAAGACCTTAGAGCCTATAAGAGAAGGATGAAAACGTCTATTAATGTTGATATTAATAAGATGAAAGACGGGCAAATTAGAGCGTTAATACGTAGTACTAAGGGTGGCCCTAAACTTAATATGCTTAAAAAGTTCATTAAGTTAAGAAAGGTAGAGAGAGATGCTTTGGCGAAAGTTGGAAAGAAAGCTTTAGTGACGAAAAAGCTAGTACCTACTAAGAAGGTTGTTAAGAAAGTAAAAAAGGTTGCTGTTAAACCTGTAGTAGGGACAGAACCAGTACAGCTACAAAAAGAACTTAAAGGTATTATGAGTAGGATTAAAGAGATAGGAAAAACTATATCAGACCAAGGTGGAGTTATTGACGCAAAATCTATAAAAGCTTTTATTAAAGAAGATCGTTTATTTCAACAACAATATCAAAGTTCCATGAAGGGGTATTTAGATCAGATAAAGAACAAAAAATTGTGGATGGAATGGAAGAAGATTCAAGATAGAAGATTAATAATTGTAAAGAAACTGAAACCTGCGATTACTCCTGAAAAGTTTGTTAAAGCAGTAAAGTTAAATTTTGTGAAAGAGATAAAACCAGTACGTAAAAAAGGTATACCTAATAAGAGAACTCTTCCTAGCTCTACTTCTAGTATTAAAGCTAAACAGATTCGGTCAAACAGTAAAAAGGCGGAAGCTAAGTTCCTAAGGGACTTAGATGTAAAATACGATAAACTTATAGAAGATGCTAAGCAGTTTACTGAAACGAGAAGGGACGCGCCAACTGATCAACTTAGAGATTATGTAAACAAGTTTACTGGAAATTCGTACTCAAAACCTGAAATTGAAAGGTTAAAGAAAACGTACCTTGCTTACCGAGACGATGTACTTAAAGCTCGGAAAACTAACTTTTATGTACAAGAAGACATGGTATTTAAAGGTCCTTGGGTATTCCCAAACGGGACGACTGGGTTTATTCAAATAGACGATGCTGAACTGTACAGGTTATTTAGCCAAGGCAGACACAAAGAGGTTAAGATAATTTCAGACGCAGACGCTGCGTTTGGAGATATTGGTGAGACCTTAAAGATTTCTAAAAAGACTGGTTGGTATAAATACCAACAAGACGTTCGTGTATCTGAAGCATTTGAGAATTTTTATCGTCCAGAAAGAGAAAAGCTAATCGAAAAGACAACTGAAATTGTTAATAGAAGATTAGAGAAGAAAAACGCGTTCTATACTTCTAAACGACAAGTTGCTCTCGAATTCAATACTGGCAATAACGCTAAAGACGCTAGTAATTATATAACTAGCCTTGACATGGATGTACAAGACTCTATTAGAAGATATACTAATGGGTCAGACGTAGACGTAAATGGTAATCTGAGATTTGGAAAGAAGATTACTGGTGGAGAAAGCGGAGATAAGTTAATAAATGAGAGAGTTTTTACTGATTTAGATGAAATTTTTGCTAGAGCTCCACATTATGAGGGAAAATCTTACCGGGGAGCTGTTTATAGCCAAAGTGAAGTTGATGAGTTGGAGCGACTGGCAAAATCTAATGGAGTGATGACAGACAATGGGTTTATGTCTACGTCTGCCGGTAGAGAAGAAGCGGCAGCATTTGCAATTGATGTTGAAAAGGTAGTTAAAGGAAGAGACATTCCTGTTTTATTTGAAATAGAAGGAAAAAGTGGTTTTTACCTTGAATCGATGACTGACTTTGCTGGAGAGAGGGAAGTTTTATTTAACCGATCTACTTCGTTTAAAGTTAAAGGTTTCAGGTCTGGAAAAATTGCTATGGAAGATGGACCTAGGGTAGCGGCTAAGATAGTTAAACTTGAAGAGGTAACTAAGAAAGTCAAAATTGAAGCTCCGCCAGTAAAGATTAGTATACCATCGAAAGTGGTTAAGAAGGTTGTACCTAAAAAGGCAATACCTAAAAGACTGTCTAGCGATGCAAAGTGGTTGGAAGACAAAGGGCAAAAAGAGTGGGGAAGTATTAAACGTATGGTGGTCAAGAAACTTAAAGGTTTGGGAGAGCCATCAGACGAGATTGAGGAAGAGGAAGAGTTAGATAACGTTTCTCTAACTCAACTTAACTACATCAAAAAGTTTGTAGGTAAAAAGACTCCAGAGGCTAGGGCACTTTCGAAGATTATTAAAATAAGAAGAGCTTTAAGAAAGTTAAGTAAGTTAAGGAGGTAATTGTGGCTAAACTAGATCCAAGAGCACACCATTTTGTTTCAGATGGAGATACGTTTCACCATCCAATTTGTAATGACTGCGTTTGGTATTTAACAGATGCAACCTGTCAAGCGTTTCCAGACGGGATCTTAGACATAGTACTTACTGGGGAAAATAACCATTCACAAAAACTGCCTGGTCAAATTGGAGATTTTGTGTTTAAGAAGAAGGAGGGAGCATGAAAGTCAATGTTAGTAAGGACAATATAAAAGGTAGTGTTGAGTACCTTGAAAAAATAAAGGACTTCATCGTTTCAATAGACGATTCGGTTATTAGTGAGGCTATACAAAGGTATTTAACAACTGAACGGGAGTTCAAGATTCCAGAAAGTCAGAAGATTGATGATTACAGAATTGATAGTGCTAAACCTGCGGAAAACAGAACGTATTTTGAGCTTTCTTTAAATACTCTCTACGCTAACACTGGTGTTTTTGTACACTGGGATACTTTAGTTGAATAAGTTGTCAAAACTATATCCCTTTAGATATACTTATAGTTATATAATATACGAGCAGGCAGGAAATGCCAAAGCAATTAGAAGATTGTATTAAGAAGGTTATGGCGCAGGGCAAAACTAGGGACGAAGCTGTCCCTATTTGCGTTGCTTCGACTGGTCTTAAAATGAAGGAAGACGAAGTCGAGAAGCCTAAACATACATTTATTGAAAACTGTGTTGGTCCTGGATACTGGAAATTTAGTTAACTTGTTTACAGGAGACATACCACAATGGCTATTAAAGTTAAGTTAATCCATCAAATCCGCGACGTTACAGACTCGTGGGATGGGAACATGTTTAAGGACGTTGTCGAGGCTGGGATAGACGAGCCTAGTCATACTATACAAAATGTTTGCGTATTTGGTTCACGCCATAGTAAAAATGGTTACACCTATCAAGACACTGCAATAGACAGCCTTACTAACTTCACAAGTGGCGCCAAATTCTTTATAAACCACCCTTCAAAAAGTGAATCTAAAGACAGAGATGGTGTTAGGAATATGAAAGATTGGGCAGGTGTGTTTACTAACGCACATCGTGAAGGAGAAAAGGTTTTTGCTGACTTAGGTGTTCGACCGGTTTTTTGGGAGTTAGTAAAAGACGTTGCTACTATGAGACCTCAGGGGGTAGGGAACTCTATTAATTCACGAGTTAAGGTTTTTAAAGATGAAAACGGAAAAGAGCACGTAGTAGATATAGAAGCTCTAAAAAGTATTGATTTAGTTGCTTCTGCCGCAACGACTCAGAATTTGTTTGAGAGTGCAATAGAAAATGCTAATAGTGAAAGGGACGACTTTGTCGAGTCTCTTTCAGAGGGAGAAGAGAAGGCTTTTATTTTTCACAACCTATCAGTTCTTAGTGAGGGACTCCTTGCTGAGAAGATTAAAGAAAAAGAAGTGATGAGGGCGATTAGCAATCTCAATTGGATGGCAGCTGATGTTATAGAAGAGATTTTGAAGGATAAGAAGAAGAATTTTAAAGACAAGAAGTCTGATATAAGTAGTATTTTAGACGACTTGGAGTCTCAAATCGGAAAGATCATGTCTGGAAAGAAAAAATCTTCTAACGATTCTAACTCTCCAGAACTTTTATTTCACAAAACCGAACAGGAGGATGACATGGATTTCACAAAACTGACTTTGGAAGACATTTTAAAGCAAAGGCCGGACATACTTGACGCAGCTAAAGCGAAGTACGAAGACGCTGCTAGAATCGCTGGGATTGAGGAGTCTAATGATAAGCTGACTAAAGCTAACGAAGGCCTGGTTAGTAACAATACAGATTTGACCAAGAAAGTTGAAGAGCTAACTAAAAAGGTCGAAAGTCTTTCGAAAGATCTCGACGCTTTCCAGACGAAAGATAAGGCTAATAAGAAAGAAGCTTTTATTTCTGAAAAAATAAAAGAGTCGAAGCTTCCTGACGAAGCTATTTCTGACGTTTTTAAAGCGGACTTGATGTTGAAGGCAGAGGCCGAGATTGAAGTCGCTCTTGCTGATAGAAAGGGACTTTGGACTGCTTCGTCTGGAAAGGTTGTGAATTCTGGAGAGGAGTTTGTTCCTGAAGGTGGCGAGCCCAAGACGGTTACTAAAGAGAAGAAAGAATCCGCGGTGGAAAAGTTCAAGTCGACTTTAAAGTAAGTTGTTTTCAGTAAAAACTTTTGACCTTTATTTTAGGAGGTTTCACAAATGGCACAAAGACAAAGACATTTACGTGGTGAAACTAACGAAGTCACAGTAGATGTTCACGGGCACACCGTGATAGAAAAAGGTGATTTCGTTTGTGTGAACAATACGGCAGCGCTTTTTAAGACTGCTCAAGCCCCAGAAACTAGTGTGGACTTCTACGCGTATCCGGTTAATTACCTTGGTGGAGTTACTAATGGTTACTATGATAACACTTTCTTAGGAATAGCAATGAAGGGAAGTGTCAGTGGTACTACTGAAAAGATACCAGTAGCAACTTCGGGTGTTTTCAGAATGCCATTGAAGACTCAAGCCGGAGTTACCGTCACTCGTATCGTTTCTGGCGCGACATCTGCCGCAAAAGCAGCGTACCCACAAAAGGTCATAACCAAGACTCTTGCAGAACTTACGTCGTCTTACTTTTGTGTGGTTGGATTGTGCGTCAAGACCGCGTCCGGAGCAACCGCGTGCGATTTTGAGTTGATTACTCGCTACGCTGGGGTTACGAATGCAGATTGGAATGCGCTGTAATTTTCTCTAACGCATTGATAATAGACTAAGGAGGTTCCACAAATGGCACAAAAACAAAGGCACCTTCGTGGGAATCCTAATGAGATTACCATAGATGTGCATGGTCATACCGTAATAGAAAAAGGAGACTTTGTTTGCGTAAACAATACTGCGGCACTCTTTAAGACCGCTAAAGCTCCGGAAACTAGTGCGGATTTTTACTGTTTTCCAATTGATTACCTTGGTGGTACTACTAACGGTTACATGGACGAAACTTTTCTCGGAATAGCAATGAAGGGAAGTGTCAGTGGTACTACTGAAAAGATACCAGTAGCAACTTCGGGTGTTTTTAGGATGCCTCTAGTTACCCAAACTGGGGTAACAATTACTCAACTAGTTTCTGGTGCGACGTCTGCTACTGCAACTTTCTACGCTCAAAAGGCGGTAAGTAAGACTCTTGCAGAGCTTACAACTGCGTCAAGTTACTTTAACATCGTTGGGCTTTGTGTAAAAACAGAATCTGGTGCTACTAACGTTGACTTCAAACTCGTTACGAGGTACTCTGGAGTTACTTCTGCAGATTTCTGGGCACTTTAATCACGGGGGTCATGAAATGCTGTGGTTGATTATGATCGTAAACTATACAGGGAATCTTGGGGTAGGAACAGGCAGTGTATTATAGACATTCACGGCAACATCGAAGTTTCGAAAGGGGATTTGTTATTTGTCGACAAATCGAACGGGTTGCGCTCGCAGGGAGCGTCTACTGCAGACTGGTATGGGTATCCGTTCAGCAAACTGTCTGGTTCGACGGTAACATTAGCAAGCAACAGGAATCTTGCGGCTACTAATTTCTTAGGAGTTGCAGCGTGGCACTCAGATAGTGGTGTCACAGAAAAGTTAGCAGTTCACGTTGGTGGTTTATTCTTGTTTGGTTTAAAGAATGTTAGGACTTTGAAAGTTGGACAACAAGTCATCCCTGCCGGATCAGGAGTTACATTGTATAATCAGAAAGTTACAACTTCAGTTTCCGGATCTTCAGACCATGTTGGGTTAGTTGCTAGGGGTGGATCTTTCCAGAGTGTAGTTGAGTTCAGTCTACTTACACTTTTTAGTGGTAATACCAATTTAATTACGTAAGAAGGAGGACTATAAAAAATGATAAGAAACAGATTAGGTGTAGCTCTCAGGGATATGCATGAGTCTTCAGGCAACGCCGGGACCGTAGAGGCCATTGAGGGTATGCTTGAAAAGGGTGAATTGAATCCTAACGATTTTTCTCTTAAGGAATGTTGGGAGGCTTTTGAGCGAGATCCTCAAACGGGCCTTGTTAGAGACATATCAGAAGCAGTTTCTACAGACATGTTCCCCAAAATTACTGGGGTACTTATCAGTGCGACTCTTATTAAAGCTTACAACTCAGTCAAGACTATTGGTAAATTGCTTACTCATACCGTTAAGTCGAATATGGAAATTGAGACTTACGCGGGTTTTAATGCGGTTGAAATGCCGGAAGAAGTCCAGCAGGGAGCTCCGTATAATGACAGTGGGATTGGTGAGAAATTCGTAACTGTACCTCACCAGAAATATGGTCGGATTATCTCAATTACGGAAGAAATGATCTACTTTGATAAGACTAATCAGATCATTGCTCGTGCTAAAGGAATTGGGAAAAAGGCCGCGCAGTACAAAGAGAGACTGATTGTTAATGGTGTACAAGATATAAATACGAATGTGTACAGGCCAAGTGGTGTAGCGGCCGCGTTCTACAGGACTACTGCTGTTGGAGATAGGGAACAAAACTCCAGAGCAACTACTCCCTTTGGTGAGGTTGGATTGAGAGAAGCTTTTAAGCTCATGCACATTCAGCAAGATGAGAACGATGATTACATTACTATTGATCCGGCTAATGTTTACGCGATCTTTCCTTTCGACCTGTGGGTTGAAGCTGTTCAGATGCAAAAAAGTACTCTCGTACCTGAGGGAACTGAGAATGCTGTAAATATTTGGAAGGGTGCTTTTACTCCAATTACCAGCCCTTATGTTACAGTTCAAAGTGCGACTACTTGGTTTCTGGGAGATTTTGCAGAAGACTTCATTTGGTCTGAGGTATGGCCGTTGCAGACTTTCTCTTCAAAACCGGGTCATGAAGACGAGTTCAATAAAGACATCAAGGCAAAGCATAAAGTCCGTTTTTACGGTCAGGTTGCTGCACTTGACGACAAACACGCGTATAAGTTCACTGCCTAATAGGCGTAGTATCTAAGTTGTACTTTCAAAGGCGGGGTGGACCGAGATTGCTTCCTGTTTTCTCTCCGCACCCCGCCTTTTTAATTAAAAGGAGGAAACAACATGGCAAGACCAATAAGAAACGATTATGCTCGACCTAGTAGAAACTGGGGAAAGGTCTCCGCAGTTACTATTGTAACTCACCCTTCTGCTGTCACTATCACAAGTGCTGTAAGTGGATCTGTGCAGAATGACAGTGGGTACGCTATGTGGCATCCTACTGATAACCAAATGATCACTTCTGGTATCCTCAGCTACGCTGGTTCTTCTATAACTGCCGCAGCTCTTGGCTTGACGACTATTAAGTCTGTCGTAGTATCTGGTGTTTCTGGAAGAGGTGGTTCTACTATAGTAATCCCCATCGTAACCGCAGAAACAGACTGGACGTCTGGTGTTACTTCGATTAGCCTGAACGTCTACGACATCAAGGGTACTCTCTACGGGAGTCCAGCCTCCGTCGCTTACGTAGCGGTGGGGACGTAATAATCTTATTCTAAGGGGGTGAGGTTATGAAAGTTCTTTCGTTCGGAACTCTGTCCGATGTAACTGGTGGTGCTTTAGTTAGTGGTGTAAGTACTTCTCCTATCAACATCTCTAATAGACAAACTCCCAATCTAGGTATCTGGGTTTCTGTTGAGGGTGATACCGGCAGAACTGGTGGTTCCGTCGCTGTGTTTACCCGTTATCACTATCAGAAATCTGGTTCTTCTTATGCTCTTTCTGCTACTCCTGCTTTCATTGTTAAGAGTGGGACTAGTATTTCGGGAGACGTTAGTACTGGTATGTACTACAGGGAAGTAATTTCAAGCGCGCCTTGGATGAAGGTTGCTGCAGTTTCTTCAAAAAGCGGAAGTACGCAACACGGGAGCGGGGTTAGTACTACTTTAGCAGTTAAGTGGGCAGTTCTAGCAGTATGATTTAGGAGTTTCGCATGTCTAATGGAGACGTTACGTTCAAAAATGAAGCAGAGAGAAAAGCTTGGTGTGGAGAATTTTGTCCTGAACATTCGAGGTTAGACGATAACTTAAAAGATGCGAGGGGGAAAGTGTCGATGAGGATCTTTTCAATAGCTATTGGTATTATTGTACTAGTATTTGGGGCGGTTTTTACTCTTCAATCAAAAACGTCTAGCAATGTTACTGCTATAGATAAAAATACTGCTCTTATACAACAAGCACAAGAGCGTGTAGTATTAACGTTAGATAAAATACAGAAGAAATTAGAGGATCATAGAGACCGACTCGACTCACATAAGTAACAATTTACTAAAACATTTTAGTAACCCCTAAACAAGGAGAGCACTTGTATGGTATGGGTACTTACATGTATGATGGCTATACCTCTCATATTCGCCCCGAGAACGTTTTTCAATGGTTTTGCGTTGCCACAGACGCTCGCCCTTGGTACGCTCTCCACCTTGGGCGTCTTGTTAGGGTTGGCTAGTGGAGCTTATGTCTCCACTAGTCTCCCTAGCATTTTTTCCCTTTTATTTATCGCTTGCCTTGTAGTTTCTTTCCTAAAAAGCGAACCAATTCATAACGGAAGAAAAGAAATAGGTCTTCAGTTTCCACTTGTCTTAACTTTTCTGTTGTTTGTTTCTTTCCTTACTCCAGAAAATTTAAAGTGGCCTATACTTGCTAGTGCTATTGGGACAATTCTTTGTTCTATCTACTCTCATATCCAAACTCTGGGAGTTGATCCATTCTTTCCTAATAAACTGAAGGGTGGAGGCGCTGTAACAAACGCTATTGGGACTGTTGGTAATCCGAACTTCTTGGCCTCATACTTATGTATTGCAGTATGGTTTCTAGTATATTCAGCCTTGGAATTTGATAGTACCCTTTTCTTACTTGTTGGGTTTACTGCTTTTGTCTTAATCAAAACGAGATCTAGAGCTGGACTCTTTGGTTTCCTTGGAAGTGTCTGGTTTTTTATTTTAGTCTGTGCGTACTATGGTCAACTCTTCTTCTATGATGATTTGGTTTTCTATGGTGGTGTTATTGTTAGTTGTATTGCGGTCGTTGCAACTATTACTCTCTTCAAAGTTTACTGGAAAACATTTTTTTACAAACCAGTAGACCCGAAAGGGGATCAGGTTTGGTATGCATCGTTCAGGTACAGACTGTGTTACTGGATTTGTGCTCTTAAGCTTTTCAAAGCAAAACCAATTTTTGGGTGGGGGTTATGGAGTTTTCGTAGAGAAATATATAACACTCAGGCTGACATTCATAATGAGGACGGGGAGTTTTTAAAACCAGATAGATATTTAACTCCACAACCTAGAGAAGTGCACAATGATTACCTTGAACATCTAGTTGAGTTTGGAGTTGTTGGTACTCTTATTTTTCTATGTTTCCTAGGTTCGGTCTACTATGTTGGTTTTAAATTTCTTGGTACTTCTACTGGCCTTGAATTCTTTAAGATGCTTACACTTCTTGCTGGTTTAACGGCAATAGCAGTCGATGCTATCTGGTTCTTTGCTTTAAGACTTCCTTCTACTGGAATACTTTTTTGGGGGATCTGTGGGTTAATAGTTGTCAAAGCACAACTTTTAGGAAATTCAATACTACTTAGTACTAACATCTTTTTAGTTTTTCTTGTTGGTTTACTTTTAGCCGGATTCTTATGGGAATGTGTTATTAAGAGATGTGCTGCTTCTTACCATCTGTTAAGGAGTAGAGTAATCCAAGATAGTAAGAAAAGGATGGAACACTTAGTTAAGTCGATATTATGGGCGCCGAATGACACTATAGCAAGAACTCACGCTTGTATGGCAGCATTAGAGCACGATCCAACTATTGCTAACATACATGCTTGGAAGATAGTAGAACATTACGACGGGATGACACCTTTAAACGCGGCCTTGTTTAACGTTGGTTTAGCAGTGTCAAAGACGCAGAACATCTACGACCATGCAGAGATGTTCCTTAAGAAGTCTCACTATTTACTACCTAGTTTTGCTCCGCCATTAACACTTTTAAATGGAACTGATGGAATTGGAGTGAGGACGAGGTACAAGGGAGGGAGAGCAGTCATGAGGATTTCCGATGAGGGTACACTTTGGAGAGTTAGAGCGTTACTTGGGGAAGTTGAACGATGTGATTTAAACTTACAATTACATAATATGAGGAAAGTGCAGGTTAACTTAGAAGAACAAAACTTAAGTACTCAGAAACAACTAGCTATATCTCAACTAGAACGATCTTTACTTCAAGAAAGGAAAAGATTAAACGTTCCAGATAACTGGCCGTTCGATCCAGAAAAAGGAACTTTTCTCGATCCACAAGAAATGAGTGAAGAACAGAGAAAGAAATTTGGAATAAAAATGGGATAGGAGGCTAGAGATGAGTAAGTACAGAAAAGTTCTTGAAGACTTACTAGAAAGTAGTGAGGCAAATGAGTACTTAACGAAAATCCCAAAGACAAGACACGAGGCCTGGTTGTTAACTACTGCTCTTTGTTCTATTTCTATTCTTGAAACTCTTGAAGAGTTAGTTTCGTTAGTCGAAACTGGGCAGAGAACGAAAAAGTTGGAAAGAAAGAAGGTGGATTAATATGAGTTTCTCTTTCGACCCCACGAGTGACAGGGGTAAAGTTAGACTTTATTGTCATGATACTACAGATGGGACTTATGGTACTGACTTCGATTTTTCAGATGCTGATATAGATGCGTTCCTTGAACAGGAATCTGATAGCGTTTGGTACGCGTCTGCTGCTGCTTGTAGAGTCTTAGCAGTTAAAGCAACTGCGACTGCGTTTCTGTTAAAGATTCCAGGTGCAATAGAACTTGATAAGAGGCAGATTGCTAAGATTTATCTTGGGCTTGCAGACAAGTACCAAGCAAGAGCAGATGGTAGTGCAGGCGGTATTGTTGAATATGTTGATTCTTTTGCTATATTGTATGATGTACTTGGGCGGGAAATTGGTGAGTTTGTTGGAGACCCAGTATAGGGAGGAATAAAAAATGAAAAAAAGAATATTAGTTGGTAGTTTGTTTTTTATGTTGTTACTTCTAGTTAGTAAAGTTGAAGCTAGAGACTACTATTTAGTATGTGATCCGCAGGTTGGAGTGTCTTCGTACACACTTATAGTTAATGGTATGGTAGATCCTGTTGTGTATCCTGCTGAGCTTGATGGAAGTGTTAAGATACTTTTGACTGGGTATGTTCCAGGAACGCCTTATATATTTGAGCTTGTGGCCGTTGATGTCAGTGGTTGGGGGTCTGACTTATCTGACCCTTTATCTGCCACCAAACCCGTAAAGAGCTTAAGTGTAAGAATAAAAAGTGAATAAGAAAGAAGGGAAAGTTGCCTAAAAGGAGTAAGAAATGAGCAATTATCATGTACTAAAAGTAAGCGATAAAAAGGATAGTGCTAACGTGGCCTACCATGTAGGTGTTCCTAGTGAAAATAATGTAGCAGGCGTCAATTTACGGTCAGCAGTTAGCCAATCTTTATCTGGAGTTTCGCCGTCTCAAGTGCCTTGGTTGCAAGGAGACTTTTCAATTGAATATGCTGGACTACAAAGTGGTGTTACTTATGAACATGTAGAAAGTATAAGGTTTAATGCTAATTTGTCTAACGCTAATAAACAACTTGCTATAGATGGTAGGTTTACTGAACTTGTTACTTCTATACCAAATAAAATCAGAGCTCGTTTCAAGTTCTGGGGGTTGAATAGGGACGTTCCTTAAAAAGAGGAAGAAGGGGGATTGTAAACTATGGCTACTGCTAAAAAGGTTTGGGGTGGAGTTAGTAATGCGCTTGCGTTCAGAACCGCAGTTTCTTCGACTACTATTCATAGTAGTGTTATTGACTTGGAAACAAATGGGTACGAGGGGTGTTTAGTAACGGTAGAGTACGACGCGAACGGTACTACTGATAATCTTAATGCCTATATATATCCCTCCCTTAGTGCGACTACCAGCGGTTCATCAGTACCAGATGAAAATGCTATTATCTCTGCAAGTTTTGGTAATAATAAAGGCGTTACACAATACTCCACTATCGTTGTATCAGACTTGAGTTACTTTTGGGTAGGTCTTAAGTCTGATGGAGGGACTGATACATTTGCTTCTGGGGTTACTGTTAACCCATGGAGATGGGACGTTACGTAGATGAAAAGCTGTTTATTTTTTGTATTTAGCGAGGTCTATTAACTATGTTGGTGGGATGGCAGAAGCCTGTTCTGGGAACTCAGTTGATTTACGGCCATCCGCTCGTACTGGGACTTTTTAGAGCGTGGTTGATGAATGAAAATAGTGGTAAAATAATTCATGAATTGGTAGATGGTATTCTCCCCACCACTTGGAATTCTACTGTAACGTGGACCGGTAGGGGTTTGACATTCGGGGCTCTTGGTAATTTACGAGTAGAGGTTCCCAATTTTAAAGTTGGTAATGCCTTTACCGTTGCTTCCCGAATATATATAACAGATCGTGGTGCTAACTGGCCTGCTGTAATGGGAAATTGGACTGGGAAGGATGCCGATTGGTTTGTCGGGTGGGATCAGGGAAATTATTCCACTTATTTAGATACTGCCGCTGGAAATTACAGTATCGACAGCACAGTAGCGGTCACATTAAATCAGTGGATTGATGTAGCATATGTGTTTGATGGGAGATTTATTAGAATTTATGAAGATGGAATAGAAGTTGTCACTGATGATAATGGTGCATATACTACTATGTCTGACGAGGGAACGAGTGATATTGAAATAGGGTCGAATAGTGCTGATCGAACTTGGATCGGATTTATGGCACACCTATATTTCTGGAAAAATCGTGCCCTTAAATCTGCTGAAGTAATGAGTCTCCATATTGCACCTTATGCTATGTTTGCCCGCTCCTCAGCAGCTCGACACTTTGATACTATAGCGGTGGAGGCCAAAATGTTCCTGAAAAATGTATCATTATATGCATCATTAAAAGGAGATACAAATGGGCTTTGGAGGACTTTTAAAACAGAGTACGGCAGTTGATGTGCTGATAGGGCCATTTATTGATGATACAGATGGTAAAACAGCAGAAGGTGCCCTCACTTTATCACAAGCTGACATAAAATTATCAAAGAATGGACAGGCTTTAGCTCAAAAAAATGATGCTACGGCAGCATCCGCAGATGCGGATGGGTACTATAATTGTGAATTAGATGCTACAGATACAAATACTATAGGGCAATTAACACTTATTGTGCATGAAAGTGGTGCATTGGCTGTTAGGCAAGACTATCAAGTTGTGGAAGAAGAGGTCTATGTTGATTTATTTGCTTCTGGTGGGGTAGGATATTTAAAACCAACAACAGCTGGGCGAGATTTAGATGTTACGGTAAACGGTGAAGTTGGATTGGATTTTGGGAACACTACTGGAACAATAGATGCTGCTCAACTTGGTGCTGACTGTATCACAGCAGCTAAAATTGCCGATGACGCTATCGCAGCAGAGCATTTGGCTGCTGGCGCCATAATCAATGCCACTTTTGCTGCTGATGTTCAATCTACCGCTTACGGATCAAATATCATTGCCCAGGCAGTAGGGAAAACTATAGTTAATTACAATCTCGACCATCTGGTAATTGCTACTGGAGTAGTAGAAACGGATGGAGGAAATTCAACCACACAAGTCAAGACCGATCTTGCAGAGACTACAAATGATCACTACGACGTTATGACTATTTTGTTCACTTCTGGTGCTGAGGCAGGTCAATCTCGCCTTATAACTGGATATACTGGAGCAAGTGGAACAGTTTCTTGGAATGCTGCATTGACAGGGACGCCAGCAGATGACTCTACATTTATAATTTTGTCTGCTGGCACTACTGCTGATGCTGTGTGGGATGAGATCCTAACCGGATCGTCTCATAACATAACGAATTCTGCTGGTAAAAGGTTACGTCAGATTGAACAGGCTTTTATTCATGCCAGTGGAATTGTTTCCGGCGTTACCGATGGACACACCTTTACGTTAGATGCTGGCGCAGTAGCCGCAACAGATTACTACATTGGCGACCGTTTAAATATCACAGAGGGTACCGGATCAGGTCAATCAAGACTTATTGTGGGCTATACTTCTGGAAAGGTGGTCACTCTTGATAGTGACTTCATCACTAATCCTGATACATCGAGTTTGTATGAGGTTGACGCGGCAGACGTTCACGTTTCTTTATCGGATGCTGATCAAGCGCAGGGATTTGTTGCAACCTATACTAACACAACGACAATCACTCTTGACGCTGCGGCAATAGGAACAACAGATTACTATAAAGACTCTTTAATAGTCTTTACACACGGCTCAGGTGCAGGCCAAACAAGAAGAATTACAGGATATACAAATAGCCGTGTTGTCACTATGTCGCCAGCGTTGGTTACTGGTCTGGGTACCACGACGGTTTGGCATATTCAAGCTGCTGCGTCTGCGACGGAGGTAGTTGACGAGTGGGAAACCCAATCTCAGTCCGATCCGACAGGTTTCCATGTTAATGTTAAAGAAGTTAATGGTACTGCCCAAACAGCGAATGACAATGGGGCAGATATAAATACTTTAATAACAAATGTTGACTCACTAGTTTCTGGAGTTACGATAGATGATTTTTCCTCCCAAGCGAAGGGTATTTTAGGAGGAGTTACTCTTGCTGGGGTTAGTAAGGCGGTTCAGGTTACTGGTTCGGTAGATTCTGTAGTTTCTGGCGTTACTATAAACGACTTTTCCTCATCGGCTAAAGAGACACTTGGAGGTGTGACTATGGCTGGTGTTAGCAAGACTTATGATATAATCAGCTTTACAGGAAGTGTTGGTTCTATTACTTCTGGTGTTACAATCAATGATTTCTCCTCTCAAGCTAAAGAAACACTTGCTGGAGTAACAATAGCTGGAGTAAGTAAGGTAGTTCAGGTTACTGGCTCGGTAGATTCTGTAGTTGGAACTGTTGATTCTGTAGTGTCTGGCGTTACTATTAATGATTTTTCCTCTCAAGCTAAGTCTACTTTAGGTGGAGTTACTCTTGCAGGAGTAAGTAATACATTTATAGTGATTAGTTCAGTTAACTCTGTAGTTTCAGGAGTCACTATAAATGACTTCTCCTCTCAAGCTAAGTCCGCTTTAGGAGGAGTTACTCTTGCTGGTGTTAGCAGAACTTACAGTCTTGAAAATTTCAGTGACACTATTAAGGACGGTTGGAGTGGAGTTTCCATAGCTGGAGTAAGTAAAGTGTATGATATAATAAGCAACTTTTCAGGTTCTGTTGGATCTATCACGTCAGGAGTCACGATTAATGATTTCTCTTCACAAGCAAAAGAAACACTTGCAGGAGTAACAATAGCGGGAGTTAGTAAGACTTACGCTTTAATTAGCGATTTTACTGGTTCAGTTGCTTCGGTTACATCGGGAGTTACAATAAACGACTTTTCTTCTCAGGCTAAAGGAGTACTCGGAGGAGTTACCATCGCTGGTGTAAGTAAGGCATATGACCTGTTGGCTATATCAGGATCGGTCGATGCAGCGGATAAGTTAGAAGCAAGCGCCGAAACAATACAGACAGGAGCGGCTGAAGCTGGTACATTATCTACTACCCAGATGACAACCAACTTAACAGAGGCTACTGATGATCATTATAATGGTAGAATAGTAATCTGGACGAGTGGGGTGCTTCTTAGGCAGGCTACAGATATTACTGATTATTCTGGTGCGACTGGACTTCTTACATTTACAGCAGTCACTGAAGCTCCTTCTGCTGCGGATACTTTCGTTATAGTGTAGGAGTACTAATGCCCTATACCCAACTTCAAACTATAGGAACTCCTGGTAAGCGATTTTCGTTTGTTGCAAAAACTGATGCATTTGTACTACCGGCTATTCTAGATACTACTATAGAAAGCCAAACAACAACACGAAATATAGATACTCTAACGATAGTACGAGGTATAACAAGCCAAACGGTAGTGAGGAAAATAGAGAATCTTTAGTAAATTGGACGTGATATTGTACAATACTATAGGAGGATTTTGACGTGGCTGTGCAAAGAGAGTTGGTTTGGTTAGGCAGAGATAACACAATCGACTTATTATTGAAGAGTGATGGTAGTGCATATGACTTGTCTTCTGCTACTACTATTGCAATGGTCTTTAGTGGTGTGACTATTAATTCTGACGCGCAACCAAGCTGGTTTGACTGGACTACTTCAAGCTTAACTACTGGGCAAGTGAATGTTAGTCTTGGAACTGCTGGTACTTCTATACCTTCCGGTTTTGTATACGATGCTAAATTAATTGTATATACTAGTTCTAATACTAGGGGGATTATCTGGGGAACAGTCCCTGTTAGTGTCAAAGGGTAAGATATGGTACTCTTAAGCGATACTGAACTTGCGCAGATTAAATCGGATGTACAAGATATAATTCAAGATACTAGTATTAACACTACTATCAGGTATCGGCAGTTTACTGGAGAAGATTACTATGATCCACAAGGCCAATCCTGGCAGTCCCCTTATACTAACTGGTCTGGGGTAAGTGCAGTAAAAGGACTGATAGAGAAGTTAGAAGATGCTACTGCTAAAGGCGTAGAAATTGGAGACGTCAAGTTCGTTATAATGCAGTCTGCTGTAAGTAATGCTTTGAGTGTTTCTGATATTGTAGTCGAGAGCGGGACGTCGTACGATATCAAAGCGGTCAAGTATGATCCTCTTGGGATTGTTTATCAACTTTACTGTAGGGCGGTCTAACTATGGTTGAAAAAGGCCTGTTTTCTATGGAAATTGAAACTAGAAACTTCAACAAACATATAAAACAGTTTAAGAAGCAAGTAAATATAGTGGACGAAATTGTATTAAAGAAGTTCGCTTTCGACTTGATAAAGAAGATAATTGAAAAAAGCCCAGTTGATACTGGTAGGAGTAGGGCAGGTTGGTACGTCGCTATGGAAAAGTTAGGTGGCGGTTACGTGTTCGATCTCCAGTCGAAACAACCTGTAAGAGATTCTGCACTAGATCCAAAGGGGTACTCTGAAAGTGAAGTTGCTTTGGGAAAAGCGGAAGGGAGTTATACTCAAAGTTTAACTGGTAAAGTTAAATGGATAGAACTTGTCAATGGTGTCAACTACATTATCTTTTTGGAATATGGATCTAGTCAACAAGCTCCTTATGGTATGGTTAGGTTGTCTATGAGGGAACTTAGTGGGAAAAAGCTTCCAGTGCAGATGGGGAAAGCACTTCGGAAGGAATGGAATAAGTTTTACAGGATTTAGTTATGGTACTTAATGCTCAAGGTAAACTGCAGAACGTTAAAGCGTCGGTTGAGAAGTACGTTAATGATAAACTCGTTGTAACAGAGGGTTTTACAGTCAATTACGAAGGCCATCCATTCGAAGTTGCTAGTGCAGAAGAATGGATAGATGAAACAATACTTGGACTTGGAGATTTTGAGTATGTTAGGGGTGTTGATTCTAGTAGTTTTGGCCAGCTTACTAATGTTATCTTGAACTTTAATATATTTGTAAATAAAGAGAAAACTTTACAGTCTAATCGTCACTATGTAATACGTGACATTATATTTGACTACTTTAAAATTGGTACTACAGTAAACATGTACGATTTTTCAGAAGGTAATTTCGTTACGGTCATTCAAACATTAAAAGTTCGAGAAGTTGTAACTGACTCTCCTTTAGTAGAAGACAACTACTTCCGTTACACTTTAACTTTTGGACTAGAATGGCTACAAAAATGGAACAGATAGGGGGTTTAGTATGGAACTTGACAAGGGAAAAGTAGAGGCGGCTTTACTTAACTTGGGGCTGTCGACTAAGCGGTCTAAGAGTATAGCACGCGATCTTAGTAAGATGGACTTAGCAGTTGAAGGGAAACAGGAAGTCTTGAGGCAAAGGGCTTTCACTACTTCGAAGTCTATAAAAGAAATTGTAAAGGAGGACTAAAGAATGATTTTTCAACATCGAGATGGTGAGTTAAGGGTGTATTCTGGATCTACTCCAGCTTCGAAAGCTACTGCTCCATTTTACATCGAAGTCTTATTCGTCAATGCTGGTTTCGATGGTCCAATAGCTAGAACGAAGCCAACAGAAACTTTAGTTATGGATCGTGGTAACTATGACGGGAATGCAGAATACCGGAGAGGCATGGATGAGGAGTTAATGGAACCTCTTCCTCTTTCTTGGACGTGTAAGTTGTCTGACGACGTTACTACTCAATACCTTGTCGACATGCTGTCATCGGCTAGCCCGGCAGAGGTCAATAGCCACTCTCTTAGAAGTTCAAAGGGAGAAAGCGCTATAGGGATAACTGGTGTTTCTACACCACAGTTCTCCGATAGCACTAAGATGGCTTGGGATGTTGAAGTCCTCTGGGATGGTTCCAGCGATATTGGGTACCGATGGCGGGAAGTCCACTTTCCTGGTGGAGACCTTCGAATATCAGAAGGTGAAGACGAGGTAGTTTTGAATATCAGTGGGTTAGTTTATGGAGATGTTACAAGAATTGCTTCATTGTCTTCTGGGACTACAATTCAACTGTAAGACTACGTGCTTTGGAGGGCATATTATGGAAGAAATGAAAACGGTAAGATTGGAAGAGCTCGTCGAAGGAAGCTCCCTTTTTCAGAGTAAAGGAGTTTCTACAATTAAAGTGACTAGAGATGGTGTAAAAGAAGCAATTGAAATTCCGATAAGGTCGAGTGGGATAGCAGAACTTGTAGACGCATTCAGTAAAGAGACGCCTACTCCCCCGTCTATTAACGTTTTAGTAAAACCCGACGATGAAATTGGTCAGGAACTTAAACTGGTAAAGAAACAGTGGGTCCAAATTCTTGATGTAACTGACAAGGCGTATCGCGAGGAGTTGGATAAACATAATTCGGATTTAGGTATGAAGATAGTCCTTAAGGGTATAGACGTTGTATTTAAGGACGATAATGGGACTGTAGTTGACGACGATGACAGGAAGGTAGAAATTTTAAAAGGCCAAGGAATAACTGGCGAACAATTCTCTCAGATCGTTGAAGACATTTCTAATTTAACAAAGTGGGAGGAGGATAGGGAAGACGCTTTTTTAGAACAATGATGGGGGTAGACAAACCTGAAATTGTTACTCCCTTATATTTTGACATGGTTATATGTATGGATTTGTTACATTGCACGCATAACGATTTTTTAGCTCTTCCTGCAGTAGAGAGGAAGAAGTGCAGGTATTTTTTGGTTACTAAGTCTCAAAAGGATAAGAAAGAGTTAGACGATATGCCATCGTCTAGCCATGGTATTAATGGTCCAGAAACGTTACCGATTGTAAAGGTTAGGTCTTAATGGCAACTGAAGATTTAAAAGTAAGGTTAAGAAGTGACTCATCCAGTCTACACAGAGGTTTAGATAAAGCTGGGCGTGACGTCAAGAATTTCAGTAGAAAAGGTTCAAAGAGTGTCTCTCAACTTAAGAAAAACTTCGATAAATTACATAGATCTGTAACTGGTATTCAAGGTGCAATTCTTGGTTTAGTTTCTGCGGCTGTGTTAGGTGGGTTAGCAAGATCATTTCTTAAAGCAGGGATAGCAGCCGAAAAACTAGACAAAAGTATGGCCGCTGCAGCTGGTTCGGTTGAAAAGGGCCGTTCAGCAATAAAGTTTCTTTGGAAGGAAAGTGAGCGATTAGGTCTTGTATTTGAAAGTTCTGCTGAAGCCTTCGTTGGATTTATGGCAGCAGCAAGAGGGACTTCCTTAGAAGGACAAAAGATACGTGACGTGTTTGTAGCAGTCGCAGAAGCGTCAACTGCCTTGCAGTTGTCTTCTGATCAAACTAAAGGTGCCTTGTTAGCTTTACAACAAATGATTAGCAAAGGGACTGTTAGTTCTGAAGAATTAAGGCAGCAGTTAGGTGAGAGGTTACCGGGAGCTTTTCAAGACGCAGCAAAAGCAGCAGGAGTAACTACCCAACAACTGGGTAAGTTGTTGCAACAAGGAAAGATTCTTGCAGAAGATTTCCTTCCTAAATTTGCTAAAGTTTTAACCGACAAGTATGGCGGAGCTGTTGAAAGCGCCTCTAAAACTGCACAAGCCAATCTTAATAGGTTAACTAACACGTGGCTTGACCTTCGTAAAACTGTGATGGAATCTGGAGCTTTAGCAGCTTTTACGGAAGCAATTAAATTGATTAATAAGGAATTGAAAACCTGGCTTGAAACGAACAAGGAACTAATTAAGACAAAAGTTCCGACGTATGTTAAGGGTTTAAAAGTCGCGATTACTAGTGTATGGGATATAGTTAAACATATAAACAAATGGACTGGTGGACTTGGTCTTATATCTATAGCTATGCTTGGCGCTGGTAGGGGTGGTATTATTTCTGCTGGGATCTTGGCGTGGATGAGGGTCTTTGAATTACTTAAAAATTTAGATAAAGTACCAGCGGGATGGACGAAACAACAATTTGACGAAATAAAGAAGCTTGAAAAAAACTTAACACATTTAAGGGCTTTACAAAAGACTGGTATCGATACCTTAGGTGTTACACAGGAAACTCTTAGAAGTGAAATAAAAAAGACTTCAGATGCTATAACTGCACTCTACAGACAAGTCTTTGCGGCAAAGCGTAGTGTAAAAATTGGTGTGGTAGTACCAGACGTGCCAGTCGGCATCCCATCTAAAGTGGCTGGACCTAAAGCAGACGTCATCCAACCATTAACAGCACTTGAGAAAGAGCACCTAAGGGCACGTTTAAAAGCGATATCAGATCATCAAAAAGAAGTTGCTGAAGTAGCAGAGAAGTTTCAAAAGGCTATAACTGACGCAGTTGAAGAGCAAGCGGAAAAGAGAAAGCAGATCCAAGAAAATTTAGCTAATGACATGGGCGGGATCATGACTGATAGTTTCATTGAGATGATTCGTGGTACCAAGTCTGTTTCTGAAGCCTTTAAGAGTATGGCCGAAGAAATTATTGTTTATTTGTTAAGAATAGCTTTATTCGAAAGAATTTTTAAACCACTAGCTCAAGGTTTAGTCAATTCATTTATGGGACCCAACCCTGCTGTGGGTAAAACCAGTCCAGTAGGAGGGCAAGCAATATCCCCTTTCACTGCACATAAAGGTGGAATAATTGGGAAAACTGCTTTTCCTACTAGAAACGTTGATCCTAATATGTTTAGAAACGCTCCTAGATTACATAGTGGACTATCTCCTGATGAATTCCCAGCGATACTTCAACGTGGTGAGACTGTTACTCAAAAAGGTGCTCTTCCAGTAGCGCCCCCAATTACAATAAATCTTATTAATGAATCTGGTACTGCGTTGGATGTTGAGAAGCAAGATGGGCCAAGATGGGATGGACAACGTTGGGTTATGGAAATGGTTTTGAAGGGTCTTAGTACAAATCAAACTTTTAGAAGTTCAATTCGAAATGTATAATGGAGTGTAAGAAATGCCTGTCGATTTTCCTTCTGGTACAACTGGTATAACAAAGGCCTACCAAAGTATAGAAGAGGTAAGCCATCGTGGCACGGTTCGGGCTCCCTTTGAAGGTGGGTATGAACAGACGAGAGCAAAGTGGACTAGGTCTAGGAAAGAGTGGACTATAAGGTGGAAGGATATGTCGAATAACTCTCATACTTCATTAGTTACCTTTTTTGAAAGTACTGTTGTTGGTGGGGCAAGTAGCTGGGTCTGGCATAACCCAATATCTAATTCAACAGCGGAGGTCAGGTTTGTTGACGACCAGATTCGATTTCTGAATAGTAATCAAAAGTACTGGTCTGGGGCAGTTAGAATAAGGGAAGTTTAATATGGGTCTTTCACTTTCATCTGCAGCAATTTTAGAGAAAAATAAACTTGAGAGTGATGGGGTCTGGTTAGTACTTATGAAGATTGTTTTTCCGACAACAACGACTGTTAGAATTGCTAGAAATACTGAAGACGTTGTTTGGCCTAGTAGTGATGGTAATACTTATACTGCTTTCCCATTTGACCTCGATGATGAAAGGGAAGAGGGTGGAGGAGCCCATTCAATGTTGACAGTCAGGGTTTCTAACGTTAGTAAAGTCATCCAGGGTTACATGGAAGCTCCTGGTGCTAAAGGTGGAGTCGGGTCGGATGTTAATCTTTACGTTGTACATAATCAACATTTGGACTTGACTAATGCAGAGGTAAATGAAACTTTTACTTGTACGTCTGCGTTTGCTGGTACTCAATGGGCAACGTTTACCTTATCTGCCCCTAACCAAGCGTTTGTACCATTCCCAGAGCGTAGGTTCATAAAAAACTTTTGTTCGTGGTCTTTTAATTTTCCGACCGGTGCTGGAATTAAGTGTGGGTATTCTGGAGCTACGCCATATACAAGTTGTAACAAAACTCTTGCAGACTGTCGCCTTCGTGGTAATATTCGTTATTTTGGGTCGTTCCCTGGTATTCCAGACGGGTCGACTCACGTAAATGTAAGCAGATGAAACTATCTAATCTTATTGGTATACCATTTGTAAATAAAGGTCGAGATCCCAAACTTGGCTTAGATTGCTGGGGGTTGGTTATACATTGTTATTCTATCTTAAAAGGGGTACAACTTCCAGACTTTCAAATTTGTGCTCTTGATTCAAAGAAGGTTGGTGATGAAATTAGTTACCAGTGCCTTTACGGGAAGTGGAACAAAGTTGAAGGGCCAGAAACTGGTTGTGTAGTTGTAATCAAAAATCATCCTAAAATAGTTAATCATGCTGGTTTGTGTATTGATGACAAAACTTTCATTCACACTTTAAAGAAAACTGGTTCCGTTATTGAAAGAATAAAACACCCTCTTTGGAGTAACAGAATTGTTGGATATTACAGATATGCGGGATAAAAAAGTCAGGCTAACGGTACTTAACAACCCGTTCGATACAAACGACCGGATAGAATATTGGCTTGATTACAAAAAAGGAGTATCAGTTAACGATTACATTTCGTCTAAAAAGTTTGTTAGTAAGACTGGAATCGATCTAGTTTATAGTTTGAGTGGTAAAATTTTAGATGAAGAAACCGTCCTACACGTCTGTCCAGATCCGTACGACCAAATAGTCGTTGTCCCGGTTCTAACTGGTGGCGGTGAAGGAGACAAAGATACTGGACGGATGGCTGCAATGTTAATAGTTGCTGTAATAGCAGTTGTAGTTACTGCTGGTGTTGGAACAGCTGCTGCTGGTACTGCTTGGGGTGGAACTGCTGCTGGTGGTTTAACAACTGCTGGGATGGTAGCAGCGTCGTTAGCAGGTATGGCAGTCTCGATAGGTGGTTCCCTCTTAATCAATTGGCTTTTTCCACTTACCCCACCACAAGCGCCTGGTCTTCCTGGTACTGGAATTGCTAGGGGGGATATGAACCAGACTGATACTTATGGTTGGGGTGATATGCGTAATACTGCGCAACAGGGTCTGCCAATTCCTAGGATTTATGGAACTAGACGAATTGCTGGAAATCTAATTAATCAATATACAGATTTAAATGAAAATGATCAGTACTATAGCGCGCTTATTGCTTTAAATGACGGGCAAGTTCAAGGTGTCGGTAACATTCTAGTTAATGGCCAATCTATCTCTAGTTTTAACGATGTGTGGCAGCGAGTAACTCTGGGGACAAGGAACCAGGAGCCTTTAGAGTTCTTTACTGATACTTATCAAACTCAAAACTTTAACGCTGAACTAACTACTGCGTCTTATGTGACAAAGACGACTGCCGGTGATGCTGCTCAAGGAATACGTATAGACGTTGTATGTCCATTTGGACTTTATTACTCAGGTTCTAAAGGGTCCCTTGACGATACTTACGTTGAGATAAGTCTTGAGTACCAGAAAGATGGAACTGGGAGTTGGACAGCAATACAAGCGGGCCAAGGTGGAGAGACTACTTATACCGATTACGCCTATACTGCACAAGGATTTAAATTTAATTCTGAGGCAGACTCGGTAACTTTTACTTTGAAGCACGCTGGGCGTAGATCAAATAGAGTGATACAATATAGGCTTGGTAATACATATACTACTCAAGATTTTGGATGGATAGATTTTGGTAGTTTTACTCGCGATATAATTGGGTATGACATTCAGTGGCCGGAGGATGATGACCGCCATTACATTTACGGTCCGGAATGGAAACCAGTAACGATTAATGGTTTAGGTAAGCAGTTAGTAGAAGTACGTATTAAGATGTATCGTACTGGAGTTTTAGATGCAGTACAACTTTTTAAAGAGATAAGTAGAACTATCAATTTAGGTGGTTTGACTGGAAATGTCAATATAGTGGGGGCACAGAATAGTCCACTTAGAAGATCTTATGAAGTTAGGAATTTAGATGAAGCGAAATATAGCGTTAGAGCAAAGGTTGTAGGACGAGCAGGTACAACAACGAGGTATCAAAATAAAATCTTTTTTACTGGTTTAGCTGAAATTATCCCCGATAATTTTGCGTACCCTTATGTTACTCTCCTTGGGGTTCGGATTCTTGCGTCGGCTCAACTAAGTGGGGCGATGCCTTCTATTTCAGCTGAGGTTACTAGAAGTCATACTGTTGTCTACGACACTAACGTATCTCTTTGGATTCCAGTAAGGGCAGACAACCCAGCTTGGGCTTGTTATGACATTCTTGTTCGGCCTTTCTATAGTCTTGACGTTGATCAGGACGGTTCTGTTACTGATATGAACGTTGAAGGTTACGATGGGATTGATCCGGCAACTAGAATAGATTACGACGCGTTTACTAGTTGGGCAGATTGGTGTGATACTGAAACTTCTAGTGGACATAAAAGAGCTGTAGTTGACATAGTTTATGATAGCCAAATGTCTATTTGGGACGCCTTAACTCATATCGCGCAAGTTGGTAGGGGAATGGTAGTTATGAGGGGGACGCAGTTTTCCTGTGTTGTAGATAAAAGCTCAGACCCGGTACAAATGTTTACAATTGGAAATGTGTACGAGGACTCTTTTAAAGAGACGTTTTTAAGTATTAGTGACAGGGCGAATATAGTAGAAGTAACTTACTTTGACGCTTTGCGTAACTATCAGCGGGAAACTGTTACTGTTTATGGGAATGACTGGGCGGAGGGTGGACTCGAAAAGAGAGCATTAATCACTTTAACTGGTTGTACAACTTATGATCGCGCATATCGCGAAGGTATTTATAGACTAAATTCAAATAAGTATCTACAAAGAACAATAAGTTTTGATGTTGACGTTGACGCTTTAGCTTGCCAGGTTGGGAACGTTATAAGAGTACAACACGATTTACCACAATGGGGTTATGGTGGTAGGGTAGTGAGTTCTACAAATAGTACAGTTGTGTTGGACCAAGAAGTCCCTATAGATGGAAGCTCTACTTATATTGTTTACGTTAGACACAACGATGACACAGTTGAAAACAAAACAGTTACAACCGCAAGTGCGACTACTGCTAGTTTAACTATTTCTGGAACGTGGACTGTTAATCCTGAAAGGTTTGAGTTGTTTAGTTTCGGGGTCCAAAACGCAGCATACAAGTTATTTAGAGTAATAGCTATAACTCGAAGCCAGGAGTTACGTAGGACAATTACTGCTGTAGAATATAATGAGAGTATGTACACTGAAGGAGATCCAGTTGATCATAATGTCAGCGCTCTTCAAGATATCCCGATTGCAAGTGATATAAGAGTTGAAGAAAGGTTAAAGGCTGGCGTTTCCGGGATGTGGCTGTCTGAGGTACATATGTCGTGGGCGTTTTATGGTGTAAATGAAAGACGTCTTACTAACTGGGAGATATATCGTAAAGATACTGAAGTTGATGATAATGTTTGGGAATACCTTGGTACGACTGGGGACTTGTCTTACATATCGAGTGATTCTCAATGGCACCTTAATCATACTTATCAAGTTGCTATTTGCGGTGTTGATCTCTTTGGGAGTAGATCTCACGGCCCGGATGCTAGCGAAGTTACAAAGACTGGAATAACTATTCTATGGAAATATGCTCCTCCCGATGACGTCTCTAAATTTTCTGTGACTCAAGACGGGTTAGACGTTTTCTTTACATGGGACCATATATTTGATGCAGATAGAAGAGGATACGAAATTAGAGAGGGGACGACTTGGGCTGGTGGAATAGTACTTGCCTCTGAAATTTCTGCTAACAGTTCAACTCATAGAGTTACTTATGATGGAACTTACACTTATCATATTAAGGCTATTGATCTATCTGGAAACTATTCTACTAATAGCACTTCTTACACTTTAAAGATTGTTGGTGTAATTGACCTTATTAACATTGTTTACCAGAAAGAGGAGCTTGATGACTTTATAAGTGGTATTGCTACTGCTAGTAACGTAACTGACAATCTTATCTGGCAAGGGTCTGGAAATACTGTAGGGCTTCACGTTCCTCATGCGTTGACTGATAGTGGAGTTTCTAAATGGTCTGATAGTGGAAGTTCTCTTACTACAGAATACTCTGGTACTACTGCTATTGACGGAAGTTACATTAGCCCAGTAAGAGATATTGGAAAATCCGCTGCTTCTACTTTGAGACTTTTTAAGAGTTACATTTCAGAAATACTAAGAGTTACTGATAGAACTTATCCAAGTAGAGTCGACTTAACGTATCCAGAAGATACTGACGTCGTTGTAACGTCGAATAGCACTGTTGTGTCTTATTATAAAGTTTCACAGACTTCGCCGCTGGCGGCTATTAGTTGGACTACCTATACGGCTCCTATTCTCGACTCTTTTAGATACTATCAACGAAAAGACTTTTTCGAGTTAGATAGTGACTTTACGACTTTAGCTTACACTTCGATTTATACTTACGTAGACGTTCCAGACCAGATTAAAGCTTTTAATAATAAGGCTATTGGTGCTTCTGGTACGACCTTTGATTTGCGTCCTGGAAGAGCAAATAGTCTTGGAGTTACTATTTTTATTTCTTACGCTGTTGCTTGTTCTGTTTTAACCGATCCATATTTTTATATGATAAAGAACAAGTCTGGAACGTCCTTTTTCGTTACTTTGTTTGACGACACTGGGACAAAACGGGCTGGTGAAGTAGATATGATCTTGAAAGGTTTTTAATATGAGAAGCACTGATTTATCTGCGACAATTCCCTACGTTTCTGGTCAAATAGAAACTAATCATGAAACTGTTGTGAAAGATTTCGTGCAAGACAAAATCGACAGTAACCATGAAGTAGTAGTTAAAAGTCTTGTCGATACTAAAGTAAAAGATAATGATTTAAAGTTAAGGAACTGGGTAGTAAAAAAGATAGAAGAAGAGATGAAAAAATACGGGTGTTTTTCAGCGGCTACTATTAGGAGGTTATAATGGGTCAAACTTATAATGTCGTAAAACCAGAAGCTGGTGTCACTATTTTTGGAGAGTTATACCAGATTCTTAGGGACCATTTCGACGCAGCGATAACGAACATGGTTGGCGCGGCTGCTCCTGGTTCACCAGCAGAAGGTTGGACGTGGTATGATAGCGTTAACGATAAGATGCAAGCTTACGATGGTGCTAGTTGGAGAGACATCGACTACAATACATCAGTTTACACAGACGTCCTTAATTCGCGTGGTACTGCAGCTTCGTTAGACGCTAGACTTGACGTTTCCATAAATGAAGATGGTACTTTGTCTGGATCTTCTCCTGCTGGTGCTTGGTGGACTGCTGGAACGAGTCCTTGGGCTTATGTTGGTCAAGCTGTGCAGTTTAAAGAGAATGGGGACAAGAGATCGGTATATACTATCGGTAGAGCGATTAAACTAAACGGAGTTACTGGTGCTCCCCAGTACAGCTCCGTTACCGCAGTCGCTTACGCTGCTGCAACAACTACTGTTACTCTCAAAGATGGGATTGTTAGTTCGAGCATGACGACCCCTGAGTTTGGACAACCGATTGAGAACTTTCACAGAAAGATTCCGTGGACGAGGGGTTTCTATAGTAACTCTGCTACAAGCCGTGACTACGCTCCAACAGGTTTTGCTCTTCTTGCTGATGGTTCTGGTGGAGTAACTGCTGTTGGTATTTTGAGTGCGGCAACTGCGGGGGCAAATCATAAGAAATATGGAATAATGTAAAAGGAGGTTAAGATGGCTTTTGATTATCAAAATTTAAAGGAAATGTCTGCGGTTACGACTGCTGGTACTACTCACTCTATGTATGCTAATCCATCTGGTACTACAAGTTACATTCGACAGATATGGTTGCATGTTGGGCATCTAGGATTGACAAACTTTTCGAATACAACTGTTACTATCCATTCAGTGCCGGATTCTGCGACTAATCTAGGGAAAGCGATGAATCCTACTACTCAATTTTTCCAGAGGTCGCTAGTAACTGGTGAAACATACATACTAGACTGTGGAGTTCCTGGTATTATTTTTGGAGACCAGAACGATACTCTTCAGATGTTTCATACAAACTCAGTTAATGGTCCTGCTTCTAGTGGTGGAGGGACTACATTACAATATATGGTAATGGGAGGCATAGAAACGTAATGAGTAGAGCAGAGTTAATTAATCTGAGCGAAACTAACTATAGTACTGTATCTGTAAGAGCAGACAGAGCTTTTAAAATTTGGCTTTATCGTAATGACGCTGCTCCAGGTTTTGTAGTAGATGGGAGTTTAACTGATAGGTGTTTAGCTATTAAGGGTGGTACCGATTCGTATAACGTCAGTGGCGGAAATATAGATAGTGATAATACTTGGACTATCAGCGGGTTGACGAAAGATCAACACGCTCACGCTGTTGGATCTCGTGTTGTAACTATGGGTGTCCATACCCATCGGTGGTACAATTTTAATTCCAGCAGTGCAGATACGTCGTGGCAGAGTAATGGGTCTTCGGAAGTTAGCGTGCAGGGATCTGACGGAGGCCAGCAGGGTATTGCCACGAATGCAGCTACAAATTTAGATGAAGATTTTTTTACTGAAAACGTAACCTCTACAGGAACTATCTCTGGTAATTCTGGGAACCAGACAGATGCTGGTATTACTTCTAGTGCTAACTGGAGGCCGGCCGCTGTAGTAGGTACTCTTCAAAAACCGGAGATTTAAAAAATGCTCAGTAAAAAAGACAAAAATGGCATTAGAAAGATCATAAGGGAAGAGATACAGTTGGCGTTCAGGGATGGTTTTAAACGTAAATTGATAATGGAAATAGCACCTAGAAAACCTGGGGATCCACCTAAACATACTAAGGAAATGGACGTCAATGTTTTAGATGAGCTAGTTAAATACTTACCGTATATAGAGGGTGCTATAAGAGGGTGTCAGGAAGACACTGACAAGGCACTAATACAGAGTACGGAGACAAAGAAAGAGGTAACAGATTTCGTAGCTTTACTTACTAAAGCTATAGCGGAGAATAAGTCATTACTACTTATTCAAGAAGGAGACTTTTCAGAGCTTGGTTGATGCACATTCTCAGCCCTATGCATATATATTGTAGAGGTTTAGACTGTGGTATGAACAGGCCATTTATTCGAAAATTTTGTAGTTGGTATGAAAAGAAGGTCTATAAGCGTTTAGTATAAGGAGGGCGAAAAAGGAGGTTAGTATAATGAAAGTCAAGATATTTGTGAGCTTTCTACTTGTCCTTTTGGTCTCTTGTGCTACTACCCAGCAACTAGCACCATTCTCTCCAAGTGAAGACATTGTTATTCTGTGTCCTGTTATTTCAGTACCTATTGGTATTCCTAAAGGTTTTTTTGATGATCCTGATAACTGGATGACTTTGGAAGACTTTAATAATATGTTAAAGGGGACGTTACATACTCAAAACGAAAAGGAGGGTTAGATATGTTAGGAGCACTGGTTAGTGGGGGAATGTTTAGTTTTTTAAAAAAAGGTTTGGACGTAATATTTCCAGATCCGGTAAAGAAGGCTGAGGCTGAGGAACTTCTTATGACAGCCGCTGCTAATGGAAAGCTAGCAGAGTTAAATTCTCATATGGCTATTATGTTAGCTGAAGCAAAGTCTAATGATAAGTGGACTTCAAGGGCACGCCCAAGTTTTCTTTACGTAATGTACGCAATGATTTTGTTTGCCATTCCAATGGGTGTTCTTTATGCTGTAAGCCCTGGCGTAGCAACTAACGTTACTATAGGAGTTAAGGCCTGGTTAGCAGCAATTCCATCTCAACTATGGACTCTTTTTGGTGTAGGCTATTTAGGTTATACGAGTGCAAGAGAGTATGGAAAGAAGAAACTTATTGATGCTATGTCAACGTTTGGGAAATGAAGTACCGTAACTATCTAGTATTACCTCATTGAAAATACTCTTATCCAATTTATGTAAGTGGGGCTTTTCAACATTGAATATAGCGAGTACTCTTCACAAATTTCAATAAAGTTATCTAGACAAAAGTCTTCATTACTAAAGTCTAACTCCATATTTGCTGTACCTTGTAAGGGAAGTGTCGTTAAAACTTTATTTCTCCTTATTCTTTTCTCCCCGTCATTAATTCTCTTCATCAGGCCTTCACTTAAGTGCGCTCCGGTCATATAGTCTATTGCTCTTTTCTCTCCAACTTTAAGTATACCTGGTATGTCATCTGTTTTGCATCCTGCTATTGCTTTCACTTGTGCCCAGTCTTTGGGTTCTATTTTATACCTCGACTTAAATCTACTTTTCGTCATCGTCTTCTTTGTTTGTGGACTATAAATGTCGCAATAAGATAGTAGTTGCCACAAGTCGCTATCGCCAGAGACTACTAGCAGTGGGTAAGCCTGATAGTACTTCATTACTATCTTGGCTATTAAATCGTCTGCTTCGTACGTTGGTTGCCATGGTACGTTTTTGAATCCAATCTTTGGAAGTATTTCTCTTCTTACTTGATCAAACTGGCGTATAACATCGAAGTCTATTTTATCTTTCGATTGTACTCTTCTACTTTTGTACCCACTAAACATTTCTCTTCTTCTTGAACCTGGTCCATCCCAGCAAAATACGAACTTTTTCGTCTCATACTTTATCCCAGCCGATATGATGAAGTTAAGAAACCCATATATTACTCCTGTTAGTTGCTTCTCACTTTTTAACCTGGGGAATGCGTGTTTTGATATATGAGCGACGTTAGTTGCGTCTACAATAATAATCATAGTTGATACCTCCCTATTAAAGTATACAAGAAAAGAGGGGAAAAACCGTCAGAATCTTGTAATCCTTATTATTAGGGGATCTGGGCAGCTTCTAAGGAAAGGGTTCATATGGGGTCAATCTGGGCCAGATTTAAGGTGATTCTTTTGGAATCTGCCCCGAATTTTCGGGGGAAAAACCCCTTTTAGGGGTAAATAGGTGAAATTACAGCCGAAATGTTTTAAAGAATCCTCAAAAAGAGTAGATATGGGGTCTACGGCTATTTTTCGTTAAGGAGCCGAAATGACAGGGAAAATTGTGTTGTTGAATAGAAAATCAAGGAAAGTACGTGTTTTGACATAGAAAAACGAGTAGTTCGTAGTAAAAACGGTTTAATCGGGCCTAATCAGTCATTGTAGTACAAAATCAGGGTTTATTTATAAGAAAGCCAGGATTATACTAGTACCCTAGTACAACAATTCAATATAAGGAGGAAATAAGCATATAAGGATTAGCGGGCCGGGCACCCAAACCATTTAATAAAGAACCCATATATAAATTTTAGAGAGCTGATTGAGGGAATGTGTAAGGCACCTAAGGGTCTATAGAAAAGGGACGAACAAATGTGGGTATCCTGAAAGGCTGAACGATATGCTGTTTGTTTAGTAGGCCACCGGTTTTAGAGTTTTCCGAAAATAAAACTTAGGGCGAGTTGAAGTCCTGGCTACAGGGGTCGAAAGCCGAGAGGCGATGAATTAGCGAAATGTAAACTTTGATGGTTTTATGAAATTGACCGACAACAGATTTCTTCCAGTTCGGCAAAAAATACTGGAAAACAAAAGTGCTTTTTAAAAGTCATTTCAAAATAATTTAATGAAATGCAGGTCTTTGACAACGGGTAAGCATTCCTCTTTACGCGGGGTGTAGGCAGCTTAGTGTAGACGGCTGTATTTGATGTAAGGCAAGAAAGTGTTAGGTATGATGTTAAGCCATATGGTCGATTTGTTTTGAATCTAATATCTCTCAAACTGTATTCTATCGATCCCCTTACATCCTTTGGTTGTGTCAGACCGTAATTTGTAAGTCGGGGCTTCTTAGCCCCCCTAAAACAATGACTAATTGTGATTGTTTTAGAGGGTTTAAGCAGTTCACTTTTAAAAAGGAGGATTAAAAGATGGAAAAGTGTAACCTTGTTATCGAGTTGAAGGTTGAGGTATACGGCCCAGGGTGTGAAGAAGTCTTCGAGTACTTCTTGTTGAATAAGTTTGATCGAGAAGACGTTATTAAAGCTCTAAAGAAGATCGCAGTTAATCCAATTGAGATTTGTAGTATTAAGGGGACAGCTAAAGTTGTAGTTTAAGAATAACGTTTGTTGTCTGGGCTTCTTAGCCCCCACTAGACAGTTACAGTTTTGTAGTATCTGTCTAGAGGGGTTTAAGCAGTTAAACATTTAACAAAAAGGAGAGAATTATGGAAGTAAAAAATGTGGCAAAAGTGGTTCTTGATTCTATGCGAATACGAGAACAATCCTATAACGAGAAGCAATACGAAATCGATTTGAAGAAAGCAAGAGTAAGAAACCCTGAAAGTTTCGGTCCTGATCCTGCTGAATATTATTTAAAAGATCTATATGAATCTTGTGAACAAGCTTGTAGGGAAAACAGGATCGATAAGAATCTAGCTCAACTTGTTTATTTGGCGTTAAGCTCTTGTTGGAACGAGTGTGAAGGATGGGCAGGAAGAGTTTTAAAATGAAGGAAAAGTAAGCCTACTGCGGAGAGGATATATTCCGAAAGTGTATAGTAAAACTATTTGTCCTGCCTATTATCCCCTATCTTTGGATAGTAGGCAGGCTTGATAGATTTACAGAATCTATAAGTAAAGGAGAAGGGCAGATAGTACGAAGTTTAGTTTTAATATTAAACATTTAACAAAAAGGAGAGCAAAAATGGAAAATTTTAAGATCAAATTTCAGGTTGATGAAGGGGACAAGGTATACGATGCGAAAGTAATACTGGATCAAGAATACGACTACATGTTTCTAATGGTTGAGGTTGGGAATGTTGTTGATGAAGATGGCGACGAAGAGGACTTATCGTTTTACATGGATTGTGAGGATGTTGACGTTGATGAAGTGGTAAAAAAGTTGAAAGAAAAGGATAGAATTTTTACATGGGAAGTGTTGGAAGATGAAATAGGGTTCTATCATAATACACCAGGTGCGTAAAAAGGGGGTTGTATGAAAAGGAAGAAGCAACTGAAGAGGAAGAAGCAAGTAAAGGCTGAATACGTTTATTGTATGTCCAGATCAGGCCGAAAGGGGAGTCATGGAAGGGCAGTGTCACTTAAGATATGCAGGTTGCATTCAGTTACTTACAAGCACCTTTATGAAAGGTGTTTTGGTTGTACTAAATGGATAGATCAAGAAAGGAGATGAGAATATGAGAATTGTTATTGGCAGAAACACTAAGGACGCCATGCGAGTTTTAGAGATAGAAGCGTACCCGTTTTCCACTGAAGAGTTAATGGGTAATTTTAGACGATTAATTAAGACCCATCACCCAGACTATGGCGGGAAGAAAGAAATGGCTCAAAAAGTTATTGAAGCGTACAATCATATTAAGAATTTAGCTATGGATATGAACGGGGAAGTGGAAAGGGAAGAAAGTATAAGGCAGTTTGAAGAGGAGGAAGAGGATTTATTTAGTCTGTGGGATGTTTGTCCTTTGTGTAAGGGAGCCAAGAGGAAATGGACTAATTATGGAAAGTGGATGAGGCCATCTTATCAAGACTGTTTAAGATGTAATGGCATTGGTAAAATTAAAATAAAGCCATTCAATCCCGTCATACCAAAGGGCGGTATAATGATTTAAGAAAGGGGTCGAATTAAATGGAAGATATTAAGTCAACAATTCGTAAGATTGCTGCCCTCGCAGTAGGAGGGAAAGATGGGGAAAAAGAGAATGCATTAAATATGCTCAACCGGCTACTTCAAAAGTATGGCCTTTCTATTGACGAAATCGAATCAGTAGAAACGGACATTTATCCAATTCGCTATAAAGACGTAAGAGAAAGAAGTTTAGTTGTCCAAATCGTCGCTAAAGTCAAAGGTACATCTTCTCCAGTCCAATGGTACAAGCAGTATGGAAAAAAGAAGGTAATGGGATTGGAATTTACTCCTCTCCAATGGGCCGAGTTCAACCTCTTGTGGAACATCTATCGAAAAGCCTTAAATTGTGAGCTCGATGATTTAGTGCATGCTTTTATCATTAAACATGATATTTTTAGTAGTTCCGATGATGGTGAATCGACACAACACTTATCAAAAGAGGAACTGGAGCAGCTTAGGAAGGTATCTGATATGTCAAAAGGGCTTAAAGATGTAAAGATTCCAAGAGCACTAATTCGAGGTAGAAGGAGGCGAATGTAATGAAAAGGAAAAAGCAAACAAGGAAGAACCGGAAAAAGAAAGTCGTAGTTGATTTCGAAAAGTTAAATGAAAAGCAGAAAAAGTTCATTCGGGGAAATGTTGAGCGGTTTGGTTCGGCAGATAAAGCGAAGTCCTTTTACAATTTAAATGACACAGTTTCTGCTTACGCTTGGGAATTGGCAGGCGAAATTTACAAGTAAAAGGAGGTGAACTAATGGGAGTAACTAGATGGGAGTGTCTCAAAGCTGCTGTATTTGCAGTAGTTGTAACTGCAATAGTCTGGTTATTAATTTTTTGGAAAGCAGCTAAAATGTTTTAGAGGAGGAAATATTATGACTTGCTGGCAAGTAAACTTGATAAGTGTAGAGTTTAAGGTCGGTAATATTGATTACTTAAAGAAAGCATTAACTGACCTTAACATTAACTATTCATCTCATGATAATACTATTATTAATACCAGAGGTATTCTTTTCAAACTCGAAGAAGGGCAAGTAGAGACTCAAGCCTTGTACATTGGCGAGTTGAATAAAATCAAAAGGCAGTATTCGAAAGTAGTTGTAGAGGATGTAGCGAAGAAAAAGAGGTGGGTTATTAAGAATAAAGGTCAAAACAAAATGGAATTAAGGAGGTATTAACACATGCCAG